>NZ_JAWOWJ010000020.1:0-54090 GCF_033340495.1 Vibrio sp. 1249-1 | reverse complement strand
GGTTGAAAGCACCGGTCTTGAAAACCGGCATACGTTAATAGCGTATCTAGGGTTCAAATCCCTATCTCTCCGCCACTATTAAGAAGCCTCGCTAGAAATAGCGAGGCTTTTTTCATTTCCGCACATCTTTATTACTCTATCTGTGCTTGCCAAAAATCAATTCCATATGCGATCTACTTTTCGACAAAGTAATATTGGTATCGGTCTTGGTTGTGACGTTTTGATTTTTGCTAAGAAGTGCAGTTGCCTCTAAAGCTGTTCATCCTCATCACTGCATGCTGTCCCGATAAGGTTGTTGGAGATGCTTTGTTAAGGTGTTGAACCATCTATTGCCTTATCGTTCTCTTAAAGCACTACCATTGCTTCTCTAGCCCCTTTTACTGGATAGACCGAACAAATAAGCATACTCAAATAGCCACTGTTTCACTGATGTATCTTTTTGTTTTGCTCAGTCTAGCGATGCGTGTGCTCTATTGCCTAAATCTAGCTACGTCTTAAAACCATACATCAACAGGCTAAAGTTACGTATTCCTGCATCTTTTAAAATTGTTTTGGATTCTGCTGGAATGACAGGATCAGAGTAGTCAAAAGAGAAGAGTGAAAGTGAAACGATAGTGAGTTGCTAGGAAGTTGGAAATTACTTGGGAACCAATGAATTTGATAAACATATTGATGTAAGGACTAAAGGGTTAATAGCAGGCAATAAAAAAGCCGACAGGTAAGCTGTCGGCTTGGTTAGGTCATCTTAAGTTAGTCATTCTGTACGAGCGTGAGAGCTTTACGAGAGACTTCGTGAGCAGCTTTGGTTAGATTTTGCTTCTCTAGTGTGTCTGCTAGGAATGCATAGTCAGAGACGTCAGAGCGAAGCTTTAAGGCGATCTCAAAGTGATCCTGGGCTTCTTGCCACTTCTCTTGACGGAAATAGAAGTGCGCTAATGCGCTATGGGCAGCGGCGTTATCCGGTTCTTTCTTCACTACTCCCTCTAAGAAGACCACGACAGGGTGGGTATCTGGCAGATTTAGATCTGGCAGTAGTTGATAAAGCTCTGGGGCTGGTTGTTTTTTTAATGCTTCTTTTAGCACGGTAAAGGCTTCTGCATCAGCTTTTCGTGTGATGAGTTCTCGAGCAAAACAGGCAACGAGGTGTGTGTCTTGTTTCACTTTACGTGAGAGGCTATTCCAATGGGAGATTAGCCCTTCGCTACCCTGTTGCTGCGCTACTTCATGGAGTAAGCCGCACTGCGCCTTTTGAATCAGCTCTGCATGTTCTTCGTCCGAGATGAGTTTTGCTTTGGTTAGTTGTGGCAAGAGGTCAATAAGAGGTTGCCACAACTTTAGCTGCATGTACGTTGTTTTCAGCAAGTTCAATACAATAGAGTTACTCGCATACTGACTTTTTAACGATTGCAAGGTATCGAAAGCGGACTCGAACTCGTTGTCGCGGATAAATTGTTTCGCTCGAGTCAGCTCTACTGCGAGATGGGCGTTCTCTTGTTGGCTCGCTAGCTCTAGATAGTGATCTCGTTTTGCTTTATCACCTTGACCTTGTGCGGCTTCAGAGGCAACTAAGTAGCAAAGCAGCGGCATATCGTGATGATTTGCCCAGCGAGTTACTTTTTTCTCAGCACCTTTCCAGTCACCTTCTAGAAGTTTAATAATGCCTTCATTGGTGTATCGGCGGGAATGGCGCATTTTGCGAACACTGAAGTAGTTCCATGTTGTAGAACTAGCATAAACTAACTTCTTAATCAGGTACTCAAGCAGAAAAAGACCTGCGAGTGCTGCGATAACGAAAACCACTAATGTCGTTACGCTCATCTCGATCGTTTTCTCGGCAATGGAGATGAGTACATAGCCTTGCTGACCAGAAAGCTGGGTGCCAACAAATAGTCCTGCGCCTAGTACAACAAATAGGAAAATAAGACGAAACATTACTTATCCTCCATGCCTGTCATCGTTGTGACTTCACGACGTAGGCGTTCACGGATGACATCTGATAGTTGAGACTGACTTTGCAGTTTTGTTGGGTATTCCACTTGAATATTTTGCTGACTTAGCAGGTTAACCGTTTTGTTGAACTCTTTAACGGAATTATCGTCTTGGTTGAAGAAAGCTAATGCCCATTTGTCGGCTGTTTTTAGAGATGTGGTGTAAATTTCACCTTGTTCTTGGTACACCGCTTTTATTGCCGTTTCCAATTTGGCTTTGATGTTTTCTTTCAGGTAAAAGTGTTGCTCAGGAGAAAGCAGTGGAATGACGTTACCATCGCGCGTGCGGAAGGTAATGAAGTTTTCTGAAAAGTCCTTCAAAGAGGTCATTAAGTTATCTTGCCAGTTTGCGATATCTTCAGACACTTCAGTGTTTTCTACGGCTTCAGCTTCAGGTAGCAGTGCATTGGCGAGAGGGAGCTTGTCTACTTGCTGTTGCAGGGCAGTTAAGCGTAGTACCAATCCATCACGGTCAATTAGCGGGATAGTGCGAAGTTTGGTGATATCGTTTGCCATTGCTTTACGTAGTTTGACGAGACTAGGGTCATTCAGCGCTGCAATGCGTTGGTCTGCACTTTCCATCAGTTGAGTCGCGCTTTCTACATCGTGCTCTAAGAACAATTTACGGCCGGCTAATTTGACGAGGTAATCGGCTTCCGCCAATAGCCAGTCGTTTGGTCGACGACCTTTCACATCGGCAACGGCGAGCTGTAAGCTTTCAATGCTCTTCTGTTGCTGTCCAAGTACCACTTCCGCTTTGTGTGTCACGGTTGTTGCTTTCTCGATGGTTTCTTCTTGTACCCGGCTGAGCTCTTGCTTCATGGAAGCTTGAGTGCTTTCTAGCTGACTTTTTAGTTGGGCGATCTGCGCTTGGTAATCGGCTTGCTGTTGATGCAGCTTGTACGCGAGGCCACCACCAAAAATAATCGATAAGATGATAGCGACCGTGCCTAGTTTGACACCGCGTTTACCTTGTTTTTCTTCAAACTCGACTTTGGTTGGCTCTGCTGTTTTTGGGGGCTCGGCCGCTTGTGGTTGCTCTTTTTTAAGGTCCGCATCCTGCTGCGATGTGGTTTTTTCGACTAGCGGTGTCGATGAGGTTTCTTCGGAAAGGTTTTTATCGTTATTTTTTTGGTCGTTATTTTTACTTGTCATGCCTATATCCTGTGTAGCTAGGGCTGGAGAGCCGCCAGTAATTCTTGGTTGGATGCGCTTCCCGTGCATCTCACGCGAGTGAACCCCCTTTGAATTGCGATGTCAGCGATACGCTGACTGGGGATATACAACTCTTGTTGATTAAGCCAAGTCAATTGCTCCGACGTCAATTGGCTGCACAAATAATCCAGTTGTTCACCACTGGTGACAATAATCTGGTTAATTTGTAGGTTTTTCCATAGTGAGATACAGCTTACTGGATCGAATGGGATGAATTCTCTCTTGTAAGTCTCACTATAGTGAACTTTTGCGCCACGCCTCACCAATGCATCTTTGATCAGCTCTCTTCCGCCGTTACCACGAAGGATAAGAACTTGTTGTTGTGCCACATTGTTGAGCTCTGGCAGTCGCAATAAGTGTTCACTATCACTGACTTGGGGATAGTGTACTTTCTGTTGGGTACATTTGCTTAAATAGTGTGCTGTTTTTTGACCAACGGCAAGGTAAATAGCTTGTTTCGGCCATGACATCCCGTTGCTGGCTAAGATTTGCTGTGCACATTGCACTGCATGTCGACTAACAGCGATAACAATTTGAGCTTGATGTAGATGTTTAGAGAGGTGCGTGTCCGTGAGATCGGCGACAATGTCGATCAGAGGATGGTGATATGCGGAAATGCCGTGCCTTTCGAGCAGAGAGCAAAGCGCGTTGCCTTGCTCTCCCGGCCGAGTGACCAACACTGCCATGGTTATTCGTGATCTGCGTACAGCTTAGTTAGGATTTCACGAGCGCCGTTATCTAGCAGCTCATTGGCTAGCTGCACTCCTAATGCTTCGCCGTCTTTACGATGGCCACGAATTTCACCACGCACAATTTCGCTGCCATCTGGTTCGCCAACTAATGCGCGTAGCCAAATGTTGTCGCCGTCTAGCAGGGCATAGCTGCCGATAGGTACCTGACAGCCGCCTTCTAGCGTAAGGTTCATTGCGCGCTCACACAAAACGCGGTCTACGGTGTCTTGGTGGTTAAGTGGCTCAAGCAGCTTAAGCAGTCTTTCATCGTCAAGGCGGCACTCAATACCGACAGCACCTTGCCCTACCGCTGGTAGTGATTGCTCTGGTTCGATAAAGCTACGAATGCGCTCTTCAAGCATCAATCGTTTGAGGCCAGCCGCAGCAAGAATGATTGCATCATACTCACCCGCATCTAACTTACCAAGGCGAGTGCCCACATTACCGCGAAGCTCTTTGATGATGATGTCCGGACGATATTCTTTCAGTTGGCATTGACGGCGCAAACTGCAAGTACCAACCACGGCACCTTGAGGGAGCTCATCAATGTGGCTATAGGTATTAGAGACGAAGGCATCACGAGGATCTTCACGCTCACAAATGGTCACGAGGCCAAGGCCTTCTGGGAAATCGACGGGTACGTCTTTCATTGAGTGAACGGCGAGGTCTGCACGTCCTTCTAGCATCGCGATTTCAAGCTCTTTTACGAACAAGCCTTTGCCGCCAACTTTTGCTAGTGGTGTATCTAAAATCACGTCACCTTTGGTCACCATGGTTACTAACTCGACTTCCAAGCCAGGGTGAGCGGCTTGAAGGGCGTCTTTAACAAAGTAAGCTTGCCATAAAGCAAGAGGGCTTTTTCGAGTTGCAATGCGAATCGGTGTGGATTGTGTCATGATCTTCTCAATGCTGTTTGGATTTGGGTTTATCCTACCATTCTCATCAAGAAATGCTTACTGTTAGTTCGTTATCTCTGAAGGCTATGAATGGAATTACATGACGTTATGAAAATAGTGTGACTGGATTCTCAATTAGACTAAGGACTATTATTAGTAATAGGTAATAAGAGCGAAACTACCGCGCGATTAATTTTGTGACTAAAGTATGGTTTTGTATCCAGAGTGATACGCGGGCGTGAAGCTTTACCCGCACCAATAAAAGTGTTAAATTGATCACGTTTTTAAGCCATTTTGGTTTAAAACGTCAGCAGATTTTCGTGATTGTTCAACCAAGGAATTCCCCTTGCAGGCTTACACCCAAAAAATCATCCAGCGACTAGATAATTTGAATCAGCAGCGAGTTGATCGCGCGCTGGCGCTTATGGATTCGCAAAGCCAGCAAGTCTTCCATTTGATTCCTGCCTTGTTGAATTACAACCATCCTGTAATTCCTGGCTATTATGATGCCGATGTCCCTTTTGGTGTGCATGGGCTTGAACTAAATAGCATTCAGCAACAATTCATAGATGATATTCAACTTGCCATTGGTCAGCCGCTCAAGACGGTAGAAAAGCCCGCTATATTGGGTTTGTACACCATGGGCAGTACCTCCTCGATTGGTCAAAGTACTTCCAGTGATTTGGATATTTGGGTGTGTATCTCACCAGAGATGGATTGTGACGAACGCGAGTTATTGACCAATAAATGCTTACTCATCACGGATTGGGCACAAAGCAAAGGCGTGGAAGCGAACTTTTTCTTAATGGATAAAGAGCGCTTTAGAAGCAATCATTCTGAGGAGATGACAGGTGATAACTGTGGTTCATCTCAGCACTTACTTTTGCTAGATGAATTCTATCGTAGTGCGGTGCGTATTGCCGGACAGCGTTTGTTATGGCAAATCGTGCCGCCAGAAATGGAAGAGTGTTACGACGAGTACGTTTCTCAACTGTGCAGTGATGGTTACATCGACTGTAGTGAATGGATCGACTTTGGTAAATTGAACTGCATTCCTGCTGAAGAATACTTCGGCTCGAACTTGTGGCAGTTATACAAAAGCATCGACTCTCCCTACAAATCGGTATTAAAAGCCATCTTGCTAGAAGCTTACTCGTGGGAATACCCGCATACTCAATTGTTAAGCATCGACACTAAACGTCGTTTCTTTGCCCATGAGCCTGATCTCTATGGCATGGATGCGTACTACTTAATGTTGGAAAAAGTAACCCGTTACTTAGAGCGAATTCAAGACGATACACGTTTGGATTTAGTGCGTCGCTGTTTCTATCTCAAAACCCATGAAAAATTATCTCGTGAGCCGAATGTTGGCTCAGTAGCTTGGCGTCGTGAAGCGCTGAGCGATATGATTGCAAAATGGAATTGGGATGCCAGTGTCGTTGCAGAGCTCGATGACCGCCGTAATTGGAAGGTTGAACAAGTAAAGGTGGTACATCATGCATTGCTGGATGCGTTGATGCAAAGCTACCGTAACTTGATTCAATTTGCGCGTCGTAACGACATCACTTCTGCTATCAGTCCGCAAGACATCAGTATTTTGGCCCGTAAACTTTACGCAGCTTTTGAAGTATTGCCGGGCAAAGTAACGTTACTAAACCCACAGATTTCACCTGATCTGCACGAGCCTGACTTGAGCTTTATCGAAGTGAAAAAAGGGGGGGTAAACAAGTCTGGTTGGTACCTCTATAAACAACCGCTTATTGCGCACCGCATTTTGGGGCAACCATATCTAGAGCATCATGAATACTTGAGTAAGTTGGTTGCTTGGGCATTCTTCAATGGCTTGATTACTGAATCGACTCGTTTACATGCCGTGGTACGTGAAGCGCAGCTAGATATTGATAAGTTTTACCAAATGGTGAGTGACTTACGAAATACTTTTGCGTTGCGTAAGCGTCGTCCATCTATGCAGGCGCTAGCGAGTCCTTGTGAAATAAGCCAGCTTGCGATGTTCATCAACTTCGAAAATGATCCGACGTCTGAACTTTCTGGTCGTTCGTTGAAAGTGGATGTTAAGAACACCGATATTTTTAGCTTTGGTCCAGAACATAAAAATTTAGTCGGCAGTGTTGACCTTGTTTACCGTAACTCTTGGCATGAAGTGCGTACGCTGCATTTCAAAGGGGAAACGGCGATGCTGGATGCACTGAAAACCATTTTGGGCAAAATGCACCAAGATGCGTTGCCACCAGAATCAGTGGATGTGTTCTGCTATGCGAAGAACATGCGTGGTGTGATGCGTAATATGGTTTACCAGCTTTTAGCTGAATGTATCGACTTACGCTTAAAACCAGTAGAGCAAGAGAAACGCCGCCGCTTTAAAGCGATGCGTCTTGGTAACCAGACTTATGGGTTGTTCTTTGAACGTCGTGGTGTGTCGGTGCAGAAGCTAGAAAATTCCATCGATTTCTACCGCAGCATTTCCACTAACAAACTCAAAGGCTCGCCGCTGTTAATGCTCGATCGTGAGCAAGAATATCAAATGCCTGAAGCGGTGGATGGGTTTGCCAGTGAAGGTCTAGTGCAGTTCTTCTTTGAAGATAACGAAGATGGCTTCAATATTTATGTGTTGGATGAGTCAAATCAAGTGGAAGTGTATCACCAATTTAGCGGCTCTAAAGATGAAATGATTTCGTCTGTAAACAGCTTCTACACGTCGGTAAAAGACGATAGTCGCGTCGCGTCTAAGTTTATTAACTTTAACCTGCCTCAGTACTATCAAATTATTCACCCTGAAGAGGGGAATGCGTATATCATTCCTTACCGTAATGACGGTTGTTCACCGAGTCGCCCGACCAAAACTGTGAACGCGTAATTAAACCCGTATCAATAAACAAAAAGAGCACTTCGGTGCTCTTTTTGTTTTGGTGACGATTGACCAGAATTATGCCCAATCAATGGCTTCGCCTGCGTGCTTTTCACATTCTTGCTTCACCATTTCAAATAGCTCCATACCCGTTTTTGAGCAGGTCCATTTACCTTCAATAAGTTTGAAGTGGAAACCACCAGATTTGGACGCTAGCCAGATCTCATGCATCGGCTCTTGGCGATTAATGATGATTTGGCTGCGGTCTTCAAATTCCAATGTCATTACGTTGCCAGTGACTTCGTAATCAATGTCTGCGCCTGAATCATCGATGGATTCTTCGATGATTTGCATCTGCGCATCCACCAGTTGATGAAATTCAGTATCGTTCATCCGTCTATCCTATTGCTTTTCCTGAGTGTGGTGCGATTATAGGGGGCATTGATTCAATAATCACGATATGCGAAATGAAAAAATTAGTTACTGTGTTGTTTGTGATGGTTGCCGCGACCTTAGCGGGGTGTGGTCAGTCTGGCTCACTATACATTCCAGATGACACTCAACAGAATGAGCAATCACAATAAATAACCGCACCTTAGGGTGAAATTAGGGTTCAGCAGTCGAATAAAATAAGGGAAGCGAATTTTGGATTACTTCAACTATCAGGATGATGGCCAGCTTTGGGCCGAAGACGTCCCACTTCAAGCTCTTGCAGAGCAATATGGCACTCCTCTTTACGTATATTCTCGAGCCACGCTAGAGCGCCATTGGAAGGCGTTTGATAGTGCTGTGGGTCAGCATCCTCACCTAGTTTGCTACGCGGTGAAAGCCAACTCAAACTTAGGCGTATTGAACACGCTAGCGCGTTTGGGATCGGGTTTTGACATCGTGTCGGGTGGTGAACTTGAGCGTGTGATTGCCGCAGGCGGTGATCCGAAAAAAGTCGTTTTCTCTGGTGTTGGTAAAACATCGGCAGAGATGAAGCGCGCTCTTGAGCTAGGTATCAAATGTTTCAACGTTGAATCTGAGCCAGAGCTAGAACGTTTGAACAAGGTTGCGGGTGAGCTTGGTGTGATTGCACCAATTTCTCTGCGTATCAATCCAGATGTCGACGCGAAAACACACCCTTACATTTCGACTGGTCTTCGCGACAATAAATTCGGCATTGCGTTTGATCGTGCGCCAGATGTTTATAAATTCGCGCAAAGCCTGCCGAACTTGAATGTGCAAGGCATCGACTGCCACATTGGTTCTCAGCTGACCAATATAGACCCATTTATCGACGCGACAGACCGTTTATTAGCTCTGATTGATGATTTAAAAGCACAAGGCATTAACATTCGTCACCTTGATGTCGGCGGCGGTTTGGGTGTGGTCTATCGTGATGAATTACCACCTCAGCCTTCTGATTACGCCAAAGCGTTACTAGGCCGTCTTGAAAATCACCAAGACTTGGAGCTGATCTTTGAGCCAGGCCGTGCAATTGCTGCGAACGCAGGTATCTTGCTAACGCGTGTTGAGTTTTTAAAACATACTGAGCATAAAAACTTTGCGATTATCGACGCTGCAATGAACGACTTGATGCGTCCTGCGCTATACCAAGCATGGCAAGATATTGTGCCAGTTTCACCGCGAAAGGGTGAAGCTCAGACTTACGACTTGGTTGGTCCTATTTGTGAAACCGGCGACTTCTTGGGTAAAGATCGCGCACTCGTTTTGCAAGAAGGTGATCTACTCGCGGTTCGTTCAGCAGGTGCCTATGGTTTTGTGATGTCTTCGAACTACAATACTCGTACCCGAGCGGCAGAAGTGATGGTGGACGGTAAACAAAGCCACTTAGTTCGCCAGCGTGAGGAGCTGACCAGTTTGTGGCAGCTGGAACAGATTCTACCGGAGTAACACACAACAAATGCATTTCCACTTTTCCAAAATGCACGGTTTGGGCAACGACTTCATGGTCGTCGACTGTATTACCCAGAACGTGTTTTTCTCGCAAGACCTGATCCGCCGCTTGGCGGATCGTCATACTGGCGTTGGTTTTGACCAATTGCTTGTGGTAGAGGCCCCTTACGACCCTGAAACCGACTTCCATTATCGGATTTTTAATGCCGATGGTAGTGAAGTTGAACAGTGTGGTAACGGTGCACGCTGTTTTGCCCGCTTTGTTCGCTTGAAGGGGCTGACCAATAAATACAGCATCAGCGTGAGCACCAAGAAAGGAAAGATGATTCTCAACATCGAAGATGATGGGGAAGTGACGGTCAACATGGGCGTGCCAGAGTTTGAACCGAACAAAATTCCTTTCAAAGCGAAGCAAAAAGAGAAAACTTACATCATGCGAGCAGGCGACAATACCTTGTTTTGTGGTGCTGTGAGCATGGGTAACCCGCACGTAGTGACCGTGGTCGACGATGTGGATACGGCAGAAGTGGAAACTCTCGGTCCGCTGCTTGAGTCGCATGAGCGTTTCCCAGAGCGCGTCAACGCTGGCTTTATGCAGGTGATGAGTCGTGACCATATTCGTCTTCGAGTTTACGAGCGAGGCGCAGGAGAGACACAAGCTTGTGGTAGTGGTGCATGCGCGGCAGTCGCGGTTGGGATTCTGCAGGGCTTGTTGGATGAAAACGTTAAGGTTTCTCTACCTGGTGGTGAATTGCGAATTGCATGGCAAGGTCCTGGCAAGCCGTTGTTTATGACCGGACCTACAACGCATGTATTTGATGGTCAATTGTCTTGCTAGTTGAAGAAAAAGGAAACGGTTTGTCTCAAGTAGAAGCAGATGCCTTAACGGCTGAAGTAGTGGCCGAGTACCTCAAAGATCATCCAGACTTTTTTGTGCAACGTCCGGAGCTTGTGGATCGTTTATCTTTCCCACACTCAGACTTAGGCGCGGTATCTTTGGTGCACATCCAAATGAATCGTCAACGTCAGCGCATTGAAGAGTTAGAGGAAGAGATCACTACACTAATGTCGCTTGCGGCGAACAATGATCGCACCTTTTACGAATTTATGGATTTGCAGGGGCAGATTCTAAAGTGTGGTGACTTTAAACAAGTCATTCATTCTATCGAAGAGAAAGCCAAAGCATTGGGCTTACGTGCGTTTGTTCGATTGTTTAGTCAGTGCGACGCATCGATTCAATTGAGTAAGGAAAGTTATCAACGCTTTGCGACCACTCACTTAAATGGCAAAGATGCGTACTTAGGACGTCTTCGCAAAGTGGATCGTGAAGCTTTGTTTGGCAACATGGAAGTGCCGGAAATGGGGTCCTATGTGGTACTGCCGCTCGTGAAACAGCAAACACTGGGCGTGCTTGCTTTTTCTAGTGAAGATGGCGGCCATTTTCAGCCAGATATGGATACCTTGTTTTTGCGTCACCTATCATTAGTGGTGGCACATCTCGCTCAAACACTGGTATGGCAAAGTTACGATGACGACAACTCCCAACACTCCTCTGCCAAATAGTCTGCAAAAGCCTCTTGAGCGCTTCTATGAATTCTTACGAAGCGAAAAGGGGCTTAGCCTACATACTCAGCGCAATTACAAACAGCAGCTAGAAACAATGGCGCAGCACCTAGCTGAAATGGGGCTCAAAGATTGGTCTCAAGTGGATGCTGGTTGGGTGCGCCAATTAGCAGGTAAGGGTATGCGAGAAGGCATGAAAGCCAGCAGTTTGGCAACGCGACTCTCATCGCTGCGTAGCTTTTTCGATTTCCTTATTCTGCGTGGCGAGATGTCGGCTAACCCAGCCAAAGGGGTTTCAGCACCTCGCAAAAAACGCCCGTTGCCCAAAAACCTCGATGTTGACGAAGTGAGCCAATTACTTGAAGTCAACGAGGACGACCCGTTGGCTGTGCGCGATCGCGCCATGATGGAGCTGATGTACGGCGCCGGTTTACGTTTGGCTGAGTTGGTGGGTGTGGATGTACGTGATGTACAACTGCGTAGTGGTGAGCTTCGTGTTATTGGTAAAGGCGATAAAGAACGTAAAGTGCCGTTCTCTGGGATGGCAACCGAGTGGGTTGGGAAGTGGCTACGCGTTCGTGGTGATTTAGCCGCTCCAGGTGAGCCCGCCTTGTTTGTATCTAAGCTCGGAACGCGTATTTCGCATCGTAGCGTGCAAAAGCGCATGGCTGAATGGGGGCAGAAACAGTCTGTCGCAAGCCATATTAGTCCGCATAAATTGCGTCACTCATTTGCGACACATATGCTCGAATCAAGCAATAACTTACGTGCGGTGCAGGAGCTTTTAGGGCACGAGAACATTTCGACGACCCAAATCTACACGCACTTGGATTTCCAACATTTGGCGCAAGCCTACGACCAAGCCCACCCACGCGCACGCAAAAAGAACGGGGAGTGAGCCGAAGTATGAAATTTTATCGCCGTATCGAGCCTATTAAGGCAATGACCTTTGACCTAGATGATACCCTCTATGACAACTATCCTGTGATCGTTCGCATGGAGCGTGAGTTGCTATCTTGGCTCAAGCACCATCATCCAGCGGTTGCTCATATGAACAAAGCGGATTGGTTTGCTCTCAAACAGCGAGTTGTGCAGCAACAACCCGAGCTGAAGAGCGATGTCACTTTATGGCGTTTAGTGCAACTTCAGCAAGCCTTCTCCCAAGTAGGCTACGACGAAGACGCAGCACATGCCGCCGCGAAAGCCGCAGTAGACGTTGCGTTGGACTGGCGTAGCCGTTTTGAAGTGCCGCAGCAAAGCCTCGATGTACTGGAGGAACTCGCGCAGCACTTCCCGTTGGTGGCAATCACCAACGGTAATGTGGATTTAGACCGCATCGGTCTTACGCCTTATTTCCAACAGGTACTTAAAGCAGGGCCAGATGGATTGGCGAAACCCGCAACCGATATGTTTACTAAAGCGAAGCGATTCTTGGATATTCCTGCGGAGAATATTCTGCATGTCGGTGATCATCTAACCACGGATGTGCATGGTGCAAAGTTGGCTGGTTTTGCAGCCTGTTGGTTTAATGATATGAATAAAAATGTCATTAACCATTCAAAAACACGTACTTTACCTGATATTGAAATCAATAGTTTGCAGCCGTTACTCACACTTTTTTAATTGCTTTCGCATTAATCCATTCTAATCTCATTTTGTGTCTAGAAAAGCAGCGCAAAGCCACGTAAATTATTCTCTATTAAATAAAAATAGTAACGCCACAAGTCGTGGTGAAGATAGTGTTACGGCAGTGGTAGGTCCATGCGAGCTTTTTCAAAACTGGTTCACGATGTCAGTCAACTGAATGACTTTTTAGTCACTTTTCCGACTTCCTCAGATAAACAATATTTAGTACAAATATTGTCGACGCAATCGCGCGAAATTACGACCACACTTGCAGACGCCGTTTTGTCGTCGCTGCCGAATGCTCATGTTATGGGGCATAGTACGCGTAATGTGATTCTGGAAGGGGAGATATTTACCTCTGGTTGCCTAGTGAGTGTGATTGAATTTGAGCAAACCACGCTGACTTCTGCGGTACAAACATACTCTTACTCCCCTGACATTGATGGCGGGGAGCTCAAGCGCTCTCTTCTAATGCAGCATAATTCACAGGTGATCCTCAGCTTTGCTGTGCAAATTGAACGACGTGACTATCCCTTGTTTCAAACCTTCGCCAGTGAAGAAGTAGTGATTTCTGGAGGGTTGGCGCAGAGTATTGACGATGGCTGCTGGGTGCTATATCAAAACCGAGTTTACGATAACGCTGTGGTTGCCGTAGCTTTGCACAGTGATACTTTGAAGCTATGGACTGATGCGTATTCGGAATGGAACCCGATTGGCATGCCACACAAAGTCACTCATGCAAAAGGAACGCGCTTGTATTGTTTAGGTGAGAAGAAAGCGCTGGAAGTATACAAGCGTTACTTGGCGGATGGCCATGACGTGACGCTGAGTCAACTGCTCAGCTTTCCTTTGTATCGAGAAAGCTTAGGGCGAAAGGAAGTTTGTACGGTAACGGAGCTACACGCTGATGGCAGTATGAGCTTCGACAGGCCCTGGTGTCTTGGTGACGAAGTGCAATTTTGCTATAACCATCCCTCGTTAACGCTCGAGCAAGTGCGGCATGGTGTGGTTGAGTTAGCCATGCACCAACCTGAAGTCGTGATGATTTTTAACTGCGCGTCACGGTTAGACTTTATTGACAGCAGCGACGAAGTCCAAGCCTTTAAAGATATTGCGACGACGTTTGGTAGTTACTGTATGGGGGAACTGCATGGTGGTATTGGTCAGCCCGAAATTCTTCATCACAGCCTGACGTATTTAGCGATGCGAGAGGGAGACGAAGTGCAAACATTGAACTTGCCTAAGTCGCCCGTTAGCTCCTCTATTTCACCGTTGTTTAGCTTGATTCGAAATGCGATCGGCGATCTCAACCATATGAACGCGCATATGGGATATCAACTCGATCGCCAAACGCGCAAGTTACAAGAAAGCTATCGACGCGACAGTCGCACGGGGTTACAAAACCGGGTCGCATTGCAAGAGCGGCTGAGTAACATCGATTTGGATGAGCATTTGTTGACTCTAAAGCTACTTAACTTTAGTCATATCAACGAAAAATACGGCTACCGAGTGGGAGATCAATTACTCAAAGATCTCTCAATGCACTTTACGAATCGATTACGAAAGCGTTTCGGCATGCCAACGGCTTTGCAGCTTTATAGTATTGGGGTTGGTGAATGGGCGTTCATATTTAAAGCTGATCAAAGCAGCGAGACCATCAAACAGCACTTTACGCGTTTTGCTGACGCGGTAGAACAAACTAATTTTGAGCCAATTGGCCTACGTGAAATAGATTATCTTTCTATCTCGCTATGCGGCGGCTTAGTGAGTCGTCGAGACTTTCCATCCGCTTCAGTAGATGAGCTCTTACTCAAAGGCATCGAAGCGAGGCGCTCTGGTGTACGCAGTAATACCCATATCTGTAATGCGAAAGATATTGAAGTCAGTGAGGATGTGCGCAAAGAGCAACTTGGATGGCTAAGTTGCGTCAGTAGAGCCATTCTCAAACAGAATATCATCACCTATAGCCAACCGATTGTGCATGCGGGTAGCCACAAATTGGCAAGCCAAGAATGTTTGGTTCGTATTCTGGAAGCCGATGGAACGGTGATTGCGCCAGGGCGTTTTCTGCCAATTATCTCTGATACGCATCTTTACACTCGACTAAGTCGGCACATGATTCATTCTACGTTGCATTACATGCGAGATAAGCAAGGTGACTTTTCTATAAACTTATCGCCGCAAGATTTGCTCAGTGATAAAACTTTAATACTTTTAGAGCATGAAATTAGCCAGCTAAATGACCCAAGGCGAATTGGTTTAGAAGTGCTGGAATCTGAGCAGATCAAAGACTATGGCCGAATGATAGAAGTGTGCAGTCATTTTAGAAGCTTAGGGGCGCGTATCATTGTTGATGACTTTGGGTCCGGCTATTCGAATATCGATGAAATCCTAAAGTTGGAGCCAGAAGTCATAAAGCTCGATGGCAGCTTGATTCGTGATATTGATAAAGACTTAAAACAGCGCAAGATCGCTTCCCAGTTGGTGCGTTTGTGCCAGGTGTTTAACGCGGAGACGGTGGCGGAGTTCGTCCACAATCAGGAGGTGTGTACCATTGCACAAGACATGGGGGTGGATTATTTGCAGGGTTACTATCTTGGCGAGCCGACTCGACTGTTTTAATGATGTTTCACGTGAAACTTCTTGTCGTAAAAAACGCAGCGTAGGCTGCGTTTTTTGTTTGATTCTTCTACTAAGCTTAATGTTTACCGCTTAAGAGCGTGTCCACTCTTTTCAGCTTGGAACAAAGCGAGGTAATGGGCAAAAAAGCGCTGCATTTGTTGTTGGTTGTTTTGTTCTCCAAGTTGCCCGAGCAAATGTGCAGCGACTTCAAACGTGCACAAGTTACCTTGTTGTTGGTTGCGTCGCAGCTGATATTGTGAGTCCGCCGACGCAGACAATCCCATAGTAGGGATACCTTCTAACCAAAGGCTCTTATTGATCATTTTGCGCGCCTCTTGCCAGGTGGCATCCAAAATAATAAACAGCGGAGTTTTGGTTTGTTGCTGGCTTTGGAGTACCACATGTTCGAGTGTGATACTTTCTTCACAGGGGAAGAGCAACACCGGATACCGCGACGGATCAGTTAATAGAGTGAGCAATTCTGCTGGTGGCTGTTTGCGATCCCAGATTACTCGCTCAATGTTGAGTTGGCACTGCTCTAGTAGCTGGCCGGTATTAGTATCACGCTTCAGTTCATTCGGATGCATTAACAGCAGGATGTTGTGCTCACTGTTAAGTTTCGGCATTAGCGAGCACATACAATTGAATTGAAAACCGCAGGTTGGACACGGTTGTGACATTACAGACGAACTCCTTCTCGCACCGGGCTTATCCCATCAGAGAACAGACGCACGCCACTGACTTGGTTCGGCGTTGCCGTTGGCGCCATGCTTGGGTTGAGTGGGTAGCTAACCCCAGTGTATTGCATCACGTGTTGAGCCGCTTTAGCTCCGCCACCGCTGACATTAAAAATCAGATCTCGCCAACCATGAGAGGTTTGTTGGCCGAGCATAATCGGGCTTTGCACTAGTGTAATGCGGCTATTAAATCGCCATTCCTTTTCGTGATGTTCAAATATCAGCAATGTACAGCCTCCGGAACCACACCAATCCAACTGTACCAATAGCTCTTCGTTACCATCGCTGTTGAGGTCGTAAGTTAGCCAACGGTATTGGTTATTGTTGGGGGTGGTTTGATGGATAAAGAAGTAGTTGCGCACCGCGGCATCTACTTTTGAATCAAACTCTGCACTAGAAGGGACGTCAGCACTACCGATGGGGTTGTTGGTGCGTTTTTCGGCTGGTTGCATGATGCCTTCATCACGAACGGTGGCAGGATAAAGGACTAAACCACCATCGGCGATTGGGTATACTAAGTTACCGACTTTTTCTTTGGTCGCTTTGAGCTGATTGCCTTCTCGAGTAAACAGTCGCTCTGACATTAGCCTTTGCTGTTGATGATGCGTCATGACAACTTGAACCTGAGACGGACTTAACTGTTGCCAGTAACCACGCTCGATTAATGGTGCTTGTCCATTGGAGTAACGGTATTTTGTTGTGGCGCTGTGGTCTAGGTTTAAGGTCATTTGTACTTCAAAGCCTTGTGATTGAGTTGAGGTCGCGACATAGGTATTAGCCCAGCCAAGCGTTGCATCGACGTTTGCAGCCATACCACAACCTTGATACGTCTCGCCATCATGTTTTAGTGTTGCTTTCCAGCCATACAAAGAATCGCTCATTGTGTCTGAGCAGAGGTTTTCTGTTAAGTGAAGCTCACCATCTTGTAGTTGATAAGTGCGCTGGCGAGGTTGAAGCTGACTGCTTTTAATCGCTAATTTTGTGGTTTGTTTGCCGATTTGCTGGAATGTTAGTCCATTAGCCTCAAAGCTTGCCGACCAAGAAGGCTCATTACCAAACACGCGAGTTGGTTTGTTTGGTTGCTGACAACGGTTTGGATTTTCCGTTGTGAGGAAGTTCACTTGTTCCACGACAAAGTTAGCATCGAAATCAGCAGAAAACCCATCGATGCCCGGTGGGTTGAGGTGGCCGATAACCTCGCCATACATGGTCTGGTAAGGCTCGTTATTTAACTGAATTGCTCGTTGCATTTGCTGTGGTGATAGTTGCAACCAATATTGCTTGTCGCTGCCACAAGGCATGATGTATTGGCTCTCGTGACCGACGATCACTTTTCCGCGCAGCATAAAAGTTTGAGGTTGAATGGTTTCAGGCTTATCTAAGGTTGCTGGTGGAGAGGTTGGGTTAGCAGCACCAGATTGTGGCGGCTGTGAACTACATGCTTGCAGAACCAGCAGGGTGGCAAGCGCCACTGGGTTTTTCAAAGCCTTCATGTTATATCTTCCTCATTATTGTTACTCAATCGGCATCGGATGGCATTATGGCATATTGGTTATTTAAAACTGAACCAGATACCTTTTCTATTGACACGCTTCGAACCCAAAAGGTTTCATGTTGGGAGGGAGTTCGTAATTATCAGGCGCGCAATATGATGCGTGACCAAGTGAAGGTGGGCGATTTAGTCCTGATTTACCACTCTTCTTGTAAACATGTTGGCGTGGCAGGTATTGCTAAAGTTGTGAGAGAAGCCTATCCCGATCATTTCCAATTCGATCCCGAAAGCGATTATTACGATCCAAAGTCAGACCCAGACAACCCGCGTTGGATTATGGTAGATGTCGAGTTTGTACGTAAAACGGCGCGAGTGATTCCGTTGTCGGTGATGAAAGCGATGCCAGAACTTGAGAACATGCCGTTGGTGAAACGTGGAAATCGCTTGTCGATTATGCCCGTGACAGAAGAAGAATGGGACGCGATTCTTGGCAAAGAGAAGCTGCCAAGTCAGCGATAAAAGAAAAGGGCTGCGAATGTGCAGCCCTTCATTATTTGGAGTATTGAAGCTTACAGCAAGTGTTCTTGTAGGTAGTGTGCAACCGCATCTTCTGCATTGCTGCCAATCACTTCATTATTTGGTAGAGCTTTCATCACTTTTTCGTGTGATGTACCCATAACTAGCCCTTTACCTGCCATCGACAGCATTTCTACGTCATTCATGCCATCACCAAATGCTACGCAGTTTTCTAACGTGAGGTCGAGTTTTTTCGCTACCGCTTCAAGAGCATGACCTTTAGACACGCCAGCGCTCATTACTTCCAAACACCAAGGCGTTGAAAATGCGATGTTCAGCTTATCACCAAACTGCTCACGTAGTTTGTTTTCAAATACGACCAAACGTTCGTGGTCTTCTCCTGGATGCGTGAAGAAAACTTTCGCAATACCGTCAGTTGGGGCGTGGTCTTCATCAAATAAGACGTAAGTGAATTCATCGTGGAAGTCACGTAACGTTTCATCATCCTTGTTCATCAACCAGCTATCATTTTGATACATGTGAATAAGTATTTCTTGATCATGTTTGATCGTGTCGATCACGCCTTGTACCAGTTCCGCAGGGACATTCTCGCTGTACATTAGCTGATCTTCCTGGTCATGCACTCGGGCACCATTCGACGTGATCATATAAGCTGGAATGCCAACTTGGCGACGGATGCTCGCAACGTCTACGTGGTGACGGCCGGTTGCAAAGACAAAGGTATAACCCTTTTCATGCAGCGCTTTTAGCGTCTCTTTTGAGTAAGCACTGAGCTGATGGTTAGGTGCGAGTAACGTGCCATCCAGATCAGAGGCAACGATTTTGGTGATCTCTTTGCAAGGTAGCGATGTGCTCATGAAGTCCTCGTAAACGGTTTGGATAGTGTGGAACAGGTGAATTGCAAACGGAGTACAGCAGACTGACTAGATCGTACTGCTCCGAATGCGGGGGGAACTTGGGCTCGTAGCACTATGCGGTTAAACACAGTGTCAAAGTAGCCAAGTTCAAGCAGTGTACGTCAAAATGAGGATGAAAAAGAGGGTAAATCGATGTGTAGACATTTCCTCTTTAATCTTAGTCGTGAAATGGTCGCCTAGAGTTCTTATTGTGCTTGTTCGTTTGATGGCGATTTAGGGTCATTCATAAAGCGGAAAATCGCATCGAGCGCTTGATTACGATACTTATCGGTCTCGAACAAGATTTCATGCTGTGCGCCTTCGATAGAAAGCAGCTCCGCGTGCGGGTTGGTTTTCCGCAATTTATCAATAAAACGCTTTTGCGCGAGGTTGCTAACAATCCGATCGTTTCCGGCTTGGATTAGGATGACTGGTATTTTGACTTGGCGAGTTAATAAAAAGCACTGCTTAGCGGCCATGAGCCCTTGCCAAACCCAGCGAGTGCTTGGCCCACCGACTTGCAGTTCCGGTTTTTCCGTATATAGGTTTCGGAACCATTGGTAGCGGCCGTAACTTTGGCTAAGTGGGTTATCTTCAAAGGGCTTAGGGAAATAGGCCTGATGTCCTGGTGCATAGCGTGGCAAAGTCGATACCGCTGACATAATTTGTGTGACCGGAATCGCTATTGGTGATAGGTACCATGGCAGGTTAATGCCAAACATGGGGGCACTTAGAATCAAACCAGTAAAAGGGTGTTCTGGGTGAGTTTGCAGGTAACGTGTCGCGATCGCGCCGCCCATAGAGTGCGCGATGATGAAGCATTGTTGATATTCGCTAAGGTCGTGTTTTTTTACGACGATGTCCATATCATCAATATAATCAGTAAAGTCATAGACGTGACCCATATCTGAGTCAGATAATAAACGATCTGATAAACCTTGACCGCGGTGGTCAAAGGAATAGACATCGAAACCTTGGCGGTAGAGATCGTAAAACAGCTCTTGGTATTTCCAGGAAGACTCAATGCGTCCATTTACGATGAGCACGGCTTTTTTATGCTCTGGGTTGGTTAGCTTGCACCAGTAAATGTTCTTTTTCTCAGTCCCTTTAACAAAGCCCTCTTGGCGAGTTTGCCAAAGTGCTGCGATCGGACCACCAATTGCTTGCTCAAATAATGTCTCTTGAGTATAAGTCAAAGGTGAATGGTTAGTCGCCATTAGTTGATTACCTGAAGATACGTTGTTTACGCGATGTATCATCGAAGAATTAGTGAGGAAATGCAATGGATACCCATGTCTGGTTAGCTTATGTAGTAACAGCAATCGTTTTTAGTTTGGCTCCGGGCTCTGGCACGGTGAACTCAATCAGTAATGGTTTGAGTTACGGTACCCGTAAATCACTGGGTGCCATTATTGGCTTACAAATTGGTTTAGTTATCCACATCGCGCTGGTGGGGGCGGGTATTGGTGCGCTTGTCGCGCAGTCAGCAACCGCATTTTCTGTCATTAAATGGGTTGGTGCCGCTTATCTGGTTTGGTTGGGGATTCAGAAATGGCGCGACACATCAAGCTTAGTCGCAGCTGAAAACCACAACGAGATGTCAGGCACGGCGCTGTTGTACAAGGCAGTGTTAATTAACCTCACCAACCCTAAATCGATTGTTTTTCTGGTGGCGTTGTTCCCGCAGTTTATTGACCCGGCAAAAGACCAAATCACGCAACTGTTGGTGCTTGGCGTCACTACAGTCGTGATTGATGCGTGTGTAATGTTGGGTTACACGAGCTTGGCAGCACAAATGGGACGCTTTATTCGCTCCGATAAAATCATGGGAAAAATAAACAAAGTATTCGGTTCAATGTTCATGGGTTGTGGTGCATTATTAGCAGCTGCAAAGTCATAAGCCATTTATAGGTCCTTCTTTAGCATGAATACAACGTATGTCGCTCGCCAGCCGATCTTTAACCGAAAAAGACAGACGCTGGGTTATGAATTGTTGTTTCGAGACGGGGAGAGTAACGCATACCCTTCACATATTGATTCAAATCGAGCGACATACCGACTGATTGTCGAAAACTTCCTATCGCTGGGTACTAACCCAGTAATTGCCTCTTCTAGATGCTTTATTAACTTTCCTCATCAAAGCTTGGTGCGACGTTTGCCGCGCAGTTTGCCGAAAAACAAAATTGTCATCGAAGTGTTGGAAACGTGCCAACCTACGGATGAGCTTCTTGATGCGATTCGTGAGTTTTATCGAGAAGGTTACTTGATCGCTTTGGATGACTTCACCCTAACACCAGAATGGCGTCGTTTTTTGCCATATGTGCATATTGTGAAGCTCGACATTATGGCGATGGGGCTCGAAAAGGCCTGTGAACTGGTCAAAACACACCTTGCCAAACGCGTCAAATACCACTTTTTAGCAGAACGTGTTGAAACCGCAGAAGAGTTTGAGCAAGCGAAAGCGGCTGGCTTTAAATTTTTCCAAGGTTATTTTTTTAGCAAGCCACTCGTCTCGCAGACTAAATACGTCAGTCCTGAGCAAGTGTTGGCATTGCAACTGTTTCGTGAAGTTTGTGCTCCTGAGCCTGACTTTACTCGTATCGAGTCCATCATTACGCAAGATGTCGCGTTGTCATATAAATTATTGCGTTTTGTAAATACGCAAGCGCCGAATTTGGCTGTCGAAATCAGCTCTTTTCGTCAGGCATTGATTTATCTTGGCCAGGATAACCTTAAGCAGTTTGTCTCTTTGGTTGTGGCATCGTATATCTCCAGTAACAAGCCTCGAGAGCTGTATCACCTTTCATTGCAACGAGCTCAATTTTGCCAATTGATGTCGCGCTATCAGCCATTCTCTCACCTCAGCGAGCAAGGTTTCATGGTTGGTTTGCTGTCGATTCTAGATGCGCTGCTGGATCTTTCGGTGGAATCCTTAGTTAGGCAGTTACCGCTTAGTCATTCAGTACAACAAGCGCTATTACATCGCAAAGGGGTTTATGGTGCACTTATTTCCCTCGAAGAGTGCTACGAGCGTGCCGATTGGTCAGGGGTTGAAAAAATCACGATGCAATTGGGGTTGCCTTTAGAGGAAGTGAAGCTCTCCTTAGGTGAAGCGGCTCGCTGGAGTCAAAGCATCGCGACTGCATAATTTCTTGTCTTATCTTTTATCTCTTTGAATCTCTCTCTTTACAATCAAGCTGTTCGTTAGATGTGAAACTTTTATGACGATGGACGGTTTCCTCTTGACGATATATCTTAATTAAATAAACATATACGCATATCCATATATAGGTATGTTCATTATGCTTCCACATCAGTTTTTTAAGCTGTTATCCGATGAAACACGCGTACGTTGTTTAATGCTCGTGGCCCGTGAAGGTGAAACTTGCGTTGGCGATTTGGCGTTTGCTCTACAAGAGAGCCAGCCGAAAGTTTCTCGTCATCTTGCTCAGTTACGATCCAGTGGCATCTTGGTGGATAAACGCCAAGGGCAATGGGTGTATTACGAGTTATCACAGCAATTACCAGGTTGGATGCGAAAGTTAATTGAAGACTTAGTGGCATCAAACTGTTTGAAGCAGGAATACCAAGACGACATCACACGCTTACACGATAAAAGTCGTGAGGCTTGCTGTTAACAGCGAATAGAGATTCAAGGTAGAAGATTAGAGGGTAAAACTATGACAATTAAAGTAGGAATTAATGGCTTTGGCCGAATTGGTCGCTTAGCGCTGCGAGCGGCATTTGATTGGCCAGAATTGGAGTTTGTGTTAATCAACGATGTCGCAGGTGACGCCGCTACGCTTGGTCACTTATTAGAATTCGATTCAGTGCAAGGTCGTTGGCATCATGGAGTTCAGGTCGAAGGCAGTGAGCTCGTCATCAACGGCAAGCGTGTCGCCACGACTCAACAACGCGATATCGATGCGGTGAACTGGTCTGATTGTGATGTTGTGATTGAAGCGACAGGCGTACATCGCAAAACATCATTCCTAAACAAATACCTAGAGCAAGGTGTGAAACGTGTCGTGGTAAGCGCACCTGTGAAAGAAGAAGGTATTGCGAACATTGTGGTGGGCGTGAACGACCATATTTTCGACCCTGAAAAACATCGTATCGTGACAGCAGCTTCGTGTACGACTAACTGTATCGCACCTGTGGTTAAAGTCATTCATGAGAAATTGGGTATCGAACAATCTTCTTTTACGACCATTCACGACCTGACGAATACGCAAACTATTTTGGATGCGCCACACAAAGATCTACGCCGTGCAAGAGCATGCGGCATGAGCCTTATCCCGACCACGACGGGGAGCGCGAAGGCGATTGTCGAAATTTTCCCAGAATTAAAAGACAAAATTAATGGTCATGCGGTTCGCGTACCTCTAGCAAACGCATCGTTAACAGACATCATTTTTGATGTGAAGCGTGATACCACAGCAGAAGAAGTGAATGCACTGTTAAAAGAAGCATCTGAAGGTGATTTGAAAGGCATCCTTGGCTTCGAAGAGCGTCCTTTAGTTTCTATCGATTATAAAGGCGACCAACGTTCAACCATCGTTGATGCGCAATCAACCATGGTTGTGGGTTCTCGTATGGTTAAGATTTACGCTTGGTACGATAACGAAATGGGTTATGCAACGCGCACAGCAGAGCTGGTTCGTAACGTTGGTTTGGCTTAAAAGGGGGTCACAATGTCTCATCCTACATGGCAATTAGATTTGGACTCCGGTGCTTTAATCTTAACACCGTGCCCAGGAACGAAAGGTGTCGATTTGCATGCGTCGTTAGAACAGTTGAAAGAGCAGGGTGTTCAAGCGGTCGTTACTGCATTAGATGATAGTGAATTAGCTGCGAAGAATGTCTCTGCATTGGGTGAAGCCACTCAGCAACTGGGTATGAAATGGTTCCAGATCGAGATTGAAGACGACTGCGCACCAAATGAAGAATTTGCGACGAAGTGGCAACAAGCCAGTCCGGAACTGCACGCGATTCTTGCTCAAGGTGGCAAAGTTGCGATGCATTGCATGGGTGGTTCGGGGCGCACAGGTTTGTTCGCTGCTCACCTACTCCTAGAAAAGGAATGGCAGTTAGAAGATATCGTGCGAGAAGTACAGGCATTGCGCCCTGGTGCATTTACAAAACCTGTGCAAGTTGAGTACATCGAACGCGTGGCTCAAGACGCTTGATCAGCTTAAATAGCTTTTGGTTCATTATGATCCAAAAGCTAAATTCGAGCTTCTTCAGGATACGACTGTTTACAAAAAAAGCCATTAATATTAACTAATACATTGTTTTTAAGGTGTATTTTTCTTTTTATTGATGTTGGGGCATTTTTTGAAAATCACAGCAACATTGTATTGGTCAATGTTGCTGTACAGGTTAGGAAGTATTTAGAACATGATGATCTAAATGCTTCTATCGCTGTACATATGAGGTCAATATGATTTCTCAATTAAGCAAAAGTATTCGTCAGTACATGTTAGTGACGTTTAACTATTGGAACTTTACGGTGACCGATGGCGCACTGCGTATGCTGGTGGTGCTCTATTTTCATGACTTAGGTTATTCCACGTTAGCTATTGCGTCACTGTTTCTTTTCTATGAATTTTTTGGTGTGGTGACAAACCTGGTTGGTGGTTGGTTGGGCGCAAGGTTAGGCCTAAATAAAACCATGAACATTGGTTTAGCGATGCAAGTGTTTGCGTTGCTGATGCTCGCAGTACCAAATGCATGGCTGACCATTCCTTGGGTGATGGCAGCGCAAGCTCTGTCGGGGATTGCCAAAGATCTGAACAAAATGAGTGCTAAGAGCGCGATTAAAACGCTAGTACCAGACGAACAGCAAGGTGCGCTCTACAAATGGGTAGCGATTTTGACTGGCTCGAAGAATGCACTCAAAGGAGCGGGCTTTTTTGTTGGTGGCTTGCTGCTGTCTTGGGTGGGTTTTCAAAACTCGATGTTTATTATGGCGGGTGTACTTACATTAGTGTTTGTTTGCAGCATGATCTGGCTAGAAGCGGACATGGGTAAAGCAAAGAGTAAACCTAAGTTTCGCCAAATATTCTCCAAGTCTGAATCGATAAACATTTTATCCGCAGCACGCATGTTCTTGTTTGGTGCTCGTGATGTGTGGTTTGTCGTTGCTCTGCCTATTTATCTTGGTAGCGTGTTTGGCTGGGATCACTTGTGGGTTGGTAGCTTTCTCGCAGCGTGGGTCATTGCTTATGGGTTTGTGCAAGGCTTTGCGCCGCGTATTACTGGCAAAGCGCAAGGTCGTGTGCCTGATGGTAGTGCAGCATTGGTGTGGGCAGGAATCCTAGCGTTAATTACGGCTGGTATTGCTTATGGTGTGCAAATCGGTTGGCAGCCTGAATTGGTGATTGTGGTAGGTTTGATGATTTTTGGCGCTGTGTTTGCCATTAACTCTTCGCTGCACTCGTACTTGATAGTGAGCTACGCTAAAGGCGATGGCGTCTCGTTGGATGTCGGTTTTTACTACATGGCCAATGCGATGGGACGTTTGATTGGCACGGTATTATCGGGTTGGATCTACCAAGAGGCTGGTCTTGCAGCGTGCTTATGGGTTTCTTTTGCTTTCTTGGCACTGACGACGCTGATTTCAATTAAGTTGCCAAAAGCTAATGTTGCTACTGCGTAACTACCCCCAGTATCGCTATCTGTAGATGGTATAAATGGCTCCAAATCGGAGCCATTTTTGTTTCTTATGCGCCGTTTGCTGTAATCAGATTGTTTCGGTTTGGCATCGAGAGTGAATACTGATGCTTGGTTTTTGGTTCTCGTTAAGTGATTAGAGTGGTGATGAAATCCCCGTTGTAGGTCATTGTTGAGTTAAAAATAAGCAAAAACAGATTGTTAACTATTTCACTGGTTGAGATTTACCCTATGCTATAAACGATAAGCGACTCAAAGTAGGGAAAGGTATGAGAGAAAGGGTTCTGTTTTTTGATTTATTGCGCTGCTTCGCAGCGGTAGCAGTGATCGCCATTCACGTCTTGGCACCGTATCGAAATGAGTTAGGAGTGATTCCATTTGACCAATGGCTGACAGCGGTAGGCGTGAATAGCGTAACCCGCTGGGCAGTGCCAGTTTTTATTTTGATCACCGGAGCGCTAATGCTCAGTGACACTCGACCATTTGACGGTAAGTATTATATCAAAAGGCGTTTGGGCAAAGTTTTAGTTCCATTTCTTATTTGGTCGATGTTTTATGCATACCTTTCAGGCTGGACGTCTCAAGGCTTTGATTTTGAAACCGTAAAAGAGGTATTAAGCAATAGCCCATTCCACGCAACGTATTACCATCTCGGCTTTTTCTATTACTTTATACCACTGTATTTTGTGATTCCGCTGTTTCAATGGATGGTACGCAACGTGGATGACAACGTCTTGTATACCTATCTCGCATTTTGGCTTTTCACCAGCACTCTGTTCTTGTTCAAGATTGATGGCCCTTGGAGTAATCAGATGTGGCTTTATATGGGTTACCTTCCACTGGGGTATGTTTTATTTCAAAAGGTACCTTTGAATCGCTCTATGGTGACCTTATTTGTTGGGCTAGGACTCGTGGCGTTGGCAGTGACCTTTACGATGGTTGTGACAAATAGCTTAGAGGCGGAGAAGTATACGGTTGGGCGCTGGCTCTCTTATAAAACACTGAATGTGATTCTAGCGGCTTCGATGATTTTTATGATCGGGCGTTACTTTGGTGAAGGCTTATCACCAAAAGTACAAAAAGTGGTCAGTGTGATCAGTCAGCACAGCTTGGGGATTTACTTACTTCACCCTATTTTCTTATGGCCGATGAAAGAGTTCGGTTGGTACACAGGACATCCTGCGTGGGTGATTCCAGTCTGGATCGTTCTAAGTGGATCTGGAGCCTTGACGATGAGCTATCTCTTTTCTCGTTCTGCCAAGACTCGTTGGTTACTGCCTTAACGTTTGATAGCGAAGTGAAGGAACTTGTTGCCGCGATAGGTCAATGTTCCCTTATCTCCAGGGTTGAGTGCATGGTAGTAATGCACTCCAATTTGGAATTCACGCTTTGGACCGATAGAACCACGTTGAACGTAAATCCAATACTCTTGATCGTCTTGACCTGGTGGTGCGTTTGGTATGTCTATCGCTTGTTTATCTAAAACCGTTACCTGCGCGCTTTGCTCTGGAGCGTCTTCGCCCACATAGTGCTTACTATAAAAACGGAAAAACACCCACGCGCCCAAGGCAATAAGGGCGAATAGGGCGAAAATAAGTGAGATTGGCATATTAACCTCCAATGTTTTATCGGGTCCCATTCTACAGAACTCGCTGACGAAACGATGAGTTGAGGTAACTTATTCATAATCTAATGAAAGGGATATGAATTTTATTCGGCGCACTTCACGGTTTATCTTAATGGGGACGCGATGAAATTGTTGCTTCATCTGTAAGCTACGTCACTAAAGCTGAACTAAGCAGCTTTCACTTGTCTGGCTATATGAGCTCAAGGGCACAAATTGAAAGTAAAATTGCACTTAACGGCTCGAAAAAGCTCTAAATTTATAGAAGAATAAAAATAATGAACATAGGAAGGGTCTGGTAAGGAGGGTTACGATGTCAGATATTGAAAAAGTAGTCATGCGTACCCGAACGATCGAAAAACTTTTGCGTACTCAGTACCATGCAGAAGGGAAAGGGTTGCACCAACTTATTAATAGTTGTGAAGAACGTTTACCGCATGACGTGATAGCAAAGCTTCGATTCATCGCAACCGTGCGTAACAAAGTGGTGCACGAAGACGATTACAAGCTGGATGATCGTAAAGGCTTTATGGCGGCATGTGATGCTTGTGAAAAAGAGCTGACACCAAGAAGCTCTCGCTTTATTTGGCGTACAGCAATTTTGCTAATGACGTTGATTACGCTGGCAGCTCTTGGTTTTTACTATATGCACTGGGATATTTTGTCTAAGCACATTCAGTAGAGCTATACAGATAAATAAAAAAGGACGCATTTGCGTCCTTTTTTATTTTAAATCATTGGGTTAGTACATCATTGGCAGTGTCATTAAACCCACAACCACTGCAATCATAACCAGCCCTTGTTTTTGAGAAGATGAAATCATAACACTACCCCTTAATCTTTGATGAACTCGATGAATTTAATATAGCACTGTTTTTGGGGTTTGATCAACATATGCTCGTTAATCTTTTCAAAAACCACACTTAACTTGTCTGGTTTTACGTGATTCTGACTAATGAAACTATGTTTTTTGTGCTGTATTTAAAGTGTTCACATTGTTTTATTTCTATCCTTTTTTGTTTTAAGTGTATGATTTTATAATGTTAAATGGTTTGTGATGTTGGCTTTGTAATTGTTTTTTGTTTCGAATGGTATGTTGGGTGTTTATTTTGTCTGTATTTCTCAAAAATTGAGAAAATTAAAAAATGTGCTATGAGGTTGCATCGTCAAATCGAAAGCATGGAGTGAGATTTTCTTACCTTATGAGAAAATATGGGCTTCAAAAGTGTTTAGTGATTTTATGGTTTATGAAGTCCGCACTTTTATCTGTTATTGAAATTATGGTTTTATTTATCATTGACTTACTTTTCTTGTCTGATGTTTTTTTTACTGAATTAAGGTCGGTTTTCTTAGTTTTTACCCCTAGTCATCAGTGGTTTCTCCTCTCTTAGAGCGCTACTAAGACTATTTTCTATTTTGTGTCTGTTATTTATGCTTGTTGCCTGCATTACATACATCCTGGTGGTTTAATCGTCAGTTTGTGAAATGGCGGCTTACCTGGAGCACTTATCTGTTTTTCAGTTAAATAGTTTTAGAAAGCGTTGGTTATTGTGTCGTGTGATTTGATGGGTTCGGCTGATGAGCAAAGCTTGGCCCCAATGTTTAGTGGCATCATTCAGGCTCATCGGCTTTATTATTACGTAGGCTGAGGGTTACAAAATGTTTCGAATCGCTAGCGAGATCCAACTTTCGTAGATTGTGTCTTTACATCAAAACTGGTCTACCTAGACTAGCGGCGAGTTTAAGTAAAAGGTGTATACTGCATGTGGAGTTGGCTGGCGATAGGGCTATCAGGTGTGTATTCCGTGTTGGGAGCAAAGCAAGCTAACCCGACACAATCCCTCGTGTTTAAAATCTTTACTCTGCTACTTCTTCTTGTGTTGGTGTTAACTCAAGGTGCATCCGCAACATATACCTACTGGATTGCGGGTGGGCTTATTGTGTCTATGGTGGCAGATACGCTGCACTCGTTTAAAACTCGTAAGCTAATCTATTTTACGGCTTATCTGGTTGCCCAGGTATGCTACAGCAAGTCATTTTGGGTGCAGCTTAATGGTGAGATTGTCTGGTGGCTGTTGGCCCTGCTGCTTGCAGCGAGTATCGTGGCGTTCTTTTTGTTGCTACCTCAACTCGACTCTCTGGTATTCCCTGTTGTGATCATGGGGATGATGCTGGTTCAACTTGCTTGGGCAGCCGGTGAAGTTTGGTTACAAGTGCCGAGTTACGCCAATGCTATCGGTTTTAGCGGAACCTTAGTTCTGATCTATTCGGCGCTGGCATACGCGATACACGGTTATCGAAAACCGATGAAACACGCCTATTTGTGGGTGAGTGGCAGTTACTTTTTTGCTCATGCCCTCATTGTTGCCTCAATCATTTACTAATTTAAGTCAAAGCAGCTCTTGAGGATTTCAGTAAACTGAACGCATTGTTCTTAATAACTGGAGTCAATAATGAGTGAAATCCATGCTCACGAGCTGCTAAACCTACTTAGAGAAACACCAATGGATCGCGAAGCCCTCACACAGCACTTTGGTGCTAGCGTTCGCTTTCACACCTGTAAACTGAATGATCTAGACTTAGATGCATTACTAGCATTTTTGCTCAAGCGCGACAAAATTCGTGAGCTTGAAGGTAAGTTTGTGGTCAATATGGCGCGAGTTTGCAATCACTAAACGGCGGCTAAGATCGAGGGTGACTATGGTGTTTTCGCCCTCAGTCATATACTCATGTTGTCAGTTTGCTATACACTGGCCGCCATTTTTTAGGTGAGGCCAGAATATGGACATTCTTTCTGCAGCGACCATGCTGTTTCTAATCATGGACCCCCTCGGTAACTTGCCGATTGTGTTGTCTATTCTCAAACATATCGATCCCAAGCGTCGTCGTAAGGTATTGATTCGTGAACTACTGTTTGCCTTACTGATCTTGATGCTGTTTCTGTTTGCAGGACAAAGCATCTTAAGTTTTTTGCATGTCCAGCCAGAAACGCTCAGCATTTCAGGTGGCATTATTCTCTTCATTATTGCGATTAAGATGATTTTCCCGAGTGCTGGCAGCATCACTGGACTGGCAGCAGGCGAGGAGCCCTTTATTGTTCCGATGGCCATTCCTATGATCGCGGGCCCTTCAGTGATTGCAGCCTTGCTTTTACTGTCTTCGCAACATCCAGAGAAAATGTTGGAAATGTCAGCATCAGTCGTAATTGCGTGGGGCGCAACATTTTTTATACTGATGTTTTATGGCTTCTTTAATCGCTTGTTGGGTGAACGTGGCTTGAAGGCGGTAGAACGCTTAATGGGCTTGTTACTGGTGATGATCTCCACTCAAATGTTCTTAGATGGTGTAAAAAGTTACATTGGGTGACGAACGAAACGCAGAAAAAAGCCGCTCACAAGAGCGGCTTTTTCGTATCTGAGCGATTACATCATGTGTTTACGACGAATATCGAGTAGGGCAAAAATACCAAAAATCAGGATTGAATATTTTTCCCAACTGCTCATTTTTATTTTGTCGCCAAATGCACCAATGAAGATGGCCATTTGTAAACCGTGCATGATGAACAAAAAAGCGGTCATGATGTATAGCGCAATCGCGGCATTGCCGGGGAAGGGCATAAAAATATTTAGGATTAATACTAACCAAACAAAGGCGATAGCCGCTTTGGCCAGCATAATTAGTGCTTTCATTTAAGTATCCTTTTAAATCGAGGCGTTATGCGGAGGTACGTTCGTACAGACGATAGCTCACTTGGCCTGCTGTTTTTTCTCGATGTAATTGCCAGTTTTCTGGTAAGTCGGCAATATTGAGTTCTTTTTCTGTTTCAATATAAATCATCGCATCTTCCGCGAGCCAGCCATTTTGTTCTAGCAGAGCCACGGTCTCATCCAATAGACCTTTGCGAAACGGTGGGTCAATAAACACCACATGGTGAGCAGAACCCGGTTGCTTCAAAAAACTCAGTGCGTCGGTATTTACCACTTGGATGTTGTTCGCGTTAAGAGAGGCAACATTCTTTTGTAACTGTTGGAAAGCTTGTGGGTTTAGCTCAACCATGGTCACTTGCTCTGCTTGGCGCGAAGCTGACTCAAATCCCAAGCCGCCAGAGCCAGCAAACAAGTCGAGACATTTTGCCTGTGGTACATCTTGAGCTAACCAGTTAAACAGCGTTTCTTTGACGCGATCGGTCGTGGGGCGTAAGCCTTCAGCATCGTGTACAGGAAGTTTTCTGCCTCTCCATAAGCCACTAATAATGCGAACAAAGCCCGTTGTTGGCTTTTTTTGTGATGAGTTTTGCTGGCGACGTCTTACCATAGATTTTTTGACCGCTAATAAAGTGATACTATATCTAATCGCCCAAGCAATGAGCTTGGAGCTTGGATACAGCCCAGAATATTCAAGATGACAGAGTGTAACACTAATAAGATTAGAATTACCTAATCGGAAAGTTTTCAGAACTTTGTCATTAGCCTTTTTTAGACAGATAATAATCTTGTCAAAAAAGAGTCATTAATAGATAAAAGAACAATCTAGGATAGCCCCAGATGACGGAAAAAAAGAAGCGCGGATTACTTTCGTGGCTAGGTTTTGGTGACGAAGAACAAAGCCCAAAACCAAAAACTGAAGAAACAGTAAAAGAAGAAGCAGTGGAAGCGCCTTCTGAAGAGCAGCAAACCGAAGCGGTTGCTGAGCAAGCGGAAGCAACGCCAGAACTTGAAGAAGAAGAGAAACAATCAGAGGCTGCCCCAGCAGAAGCAGAAGCAGAAGCAGAAGCAGAGGAGCCAGAAGTCGTATCGGCCGCGCCTCGTGTTCAAGAACAAGAAAAGCCAACAGAAAGCTTTTTTGCTCGTCTTAAACGCAGCCTAAGCCGAACAAAAGCAAATATTGGTGCTGGCTTCTTCGGTCTGTTCAGCGGTAAGAAAATCGATGAGGACTTATTTGAAGAGCTAGAAGAGCAACTGCTTATTGCTGATGTGGGCATGAATACCACAACAAAAATTATCAACAACCTGACAGAAAAAGCCACACGTGGCGATCTGAAAGACGGCGAAGCCCTTTATGGTTTGTTGAAAGAAGAAATGGCTGAGATTCTTTCTAAAGTCGAACAGCCACTAGAAATCGATAGCAACAAAACGCCTTACGTCATCTTGATGGTGGGTGTAAATGGCGTGGGTAAAACCACGACCATCGGTAAGCTTGCCAAGCAGTTCCAAACTCAAGGCAAAAAAGTGATGCTTGCAGCGGGAGATACTTTCCGTGCCGCAGCGGTTGAGCAGCTACAAGTGTGGGGTGAACGTAATAATGTTCCTGTGATTGCTCAACATACTGGCGCAGACAGTGCCTCTGTTATCTATGATGCGATTGAAGCGGCAAAAGCACGTGGTGTGGATGTGGTGATTGCTGATACAGCAGGTCGTCTACAGAACAAAGCGAACCTAATGGAAGAGCTGCGTAAGATTGTACGTGTGATGAAGAAAATTGATGACTCTGCACCACATGAGATCATGCTAACGCTTGACGCAGGTACAGGACAAAATGCCATTAGCCAAGCGAAACTTTTCAGTGATGTTGCCCCTCTAACCGGGATTACTTTGACTAAGCTGGATGGTACAGCCAAGGGCGGCGTAATTTTCGCTATCGCTGATCAGTTCGGTATTCCAATTCGTTACATTGGTGTGGGTGAAGGTATCGAAGACTTGCGTCCATTTGAAACTCAAGAGTTTATTGACGCACTGTTTAGTCGTGAAGAATAAAAAGAGTTAGAGGAAATCAACGGTGATCAAATTTCAGCAAGTAAGCAAAGCTTACCGAGGTGGTCGACAAGCACTGCAAAAAGTCGATTTTCACCTGAGGCGCGGTGAAATGGCGTTTTTAGGCGGACATTCCGGGGCTGGTAAAAGTACCTTGCTGAAATTGATCTGCGCGATAGAGCGACCAACCGATGGCAAAATCCATTTTAATGGCCACGACATCACGCGTATTCCAGGCAAAGACATCCCTTTTTTGCGCCGCAATATTGGGATTGTTTTTCAAGATCATCGCCTATTGATGGATCGCAGTGTGTACGACAATGTCGCTCTGCCAATGCGTATCGAATCGATTTCTGAAAACGAAATCAAACGCCGTGTTTCTGCGGCGTTAGATAAAACGGGCTTACTCGATAAAGCTCGTTGTCTACCTAGTCAACTTTCTGGTGGTGAGCAACAGCGCGTCGGTATTGCCCGTGCTGTGGTTAATCGACCAACGTTGCTGGTGGCTGATGAGCCTACGGGTAACCTTGACCCAGAATTATCCAACCGTGTGTTGCGTCTATTCGAAGAATTTAACCGTGCGGGCGTGACAATCTTACTTGCCACGCACGATGTGGGGTTAGTAAACACTCGCCCACAGTATCGTCATTTTGAATTGAACCAAGGCTTCCTAAGTGAGGTAGAAGACTATGGCAGGTAACAAGCACTCCCAAAAGAAGGGGAAAGGCCGCAGTGCCAAGCGTGCGAATACCGATGGTTTTTTCTCTGTCCACGCAAAACAAGCTAAATCCTCTTTTAGCGCCTTATGGCAACGACCACTAGGCAACATTCTGACCCTAGCGGTCATCTCCATGGCACTTGCCATGCCAGCTTGTTTGTATCTATTGGGGAAAAACGTTGCAGGGGCAGCGGAAGATGTCGCTTCTCCTTCACAAGTTAGTGCTTACTTAGTTGAAGGCATGCCGGATGCGCGAGTGATGGTTCTCAAAGATCAAATTGAAACTTGGCCTTTGGTAAAAGAGGTAGAATATATTTCACCGCAACAAGGTCTATCTGATTTAAGCCAATATGCAGGGTTCGACCAAGCTATCAGTCTTTTAAGTGGCTATGCGCTTCCTGGTGTGTTGGTGATTACGCCAGATTCGGAGCTAAAAAGTGATATTCAGTCATTAGCCAAAGACGTTCGAGAGCAACAAGATGTGACCGACGTGAGACTTGACGAAGACTGGCTGGCGCGTCTTGATGCAATCAAAACTCTCGCGAGTATTATTGTCATTACCCTGACAGTGCTGATGCTCGGTGCGGTATTTTTAATCGTTGGCAATACATTGCGATTTAATGTGCTGGCGAATAAAGAAGAGATTCAAACCATGAAACTGATCGGTGCGACGGACAGTTTCATTCTGCGCCCTTACTTGTACACAGGTATGTGGTTTGGCGTGTTAGGTGCCACTATTGCGTGGTTGGTAACGGCTTTAGTGACCATTGTCATGAATAGTGCGGTGGAAGACCTTGCTGCGTTGTACGATAGCCAGTTCCGCCTGATTGGTCTAAGTTGGGATGAATCTTTGTTACTAATCATCATTGGGAGTCTTTTGGGATGTATTGCGGCGCGCTTTTCTGCGCAACGACATTTAAAAGAAATTGAACCAGTTTAAGTGATGGCGGTCTTATTACTTGGATTTTATTAGCACTAGCTAATTTTGAACCCTTGCTTAGACCAAATGTTTATGGATAATTGCTTCCCCTTCTTGAAACTTGTTCATTTTGAGTTCAAGATATCGAAGCTAAATTGCAATGTAATGCTCCAGATCAGAGATTGATGAGGAATTGAATGACAAAAGAAGCGTATCCGATGGCTCTAGTCACGCAAGATAGCCTTGATAGCTATATTCGCTCAGTAAACAGCTACCCAATGCTGACTGCAGACGAAGAGCGTGAGCTGGCAGAACGATTACACTATAAAGGTGAGATTGAGGCTGCAAAAGGTCTAATTCTTTCGCACCTACGATTCGTTGTTCACGTTGCTCGTGGTTACTCTGGCTACGGTTTGCCAATGGCGGATCTTGTGCAAGAGGGTAACATCGGTCTAATGAAAGCCGTTAAGCGTTTTAACCCAGAAGTAGGGGTTCGCTTGGTTTCTTTCGCTGTCCACTGGATCAAAGCAGAGATCCACGAATACGTGCTACGTAACTGGCGTATCGTGAAAATTGCGACCACTAAAGCGCAACGTAAATTGTTCTTCAACCTGCGTAAGTCGAAAAAGCGCTTGGGTTGGTTTAACAACGGTGAAGTGGAAACCGTTGCGCGCGAGTTAGGTGTTGAGCCTTCTGAAGTTCGCGAGATGGAATCACGCTTAGCGGCGGTGGATTCAACCTTTGATATGCCAACTGATGAAGACGACAGTTCAAACGCTTACACAGCGCCGATGCTATACCTAGAAGACAAATCGTCTGATGTGGCCGACAACATTGAAGCCGCCAACTGGGAAATGCATACCAACAATCGCTTGGGTCATGCATTAGCGAGTTTGGATGAGCGTAGTCAGCGCATCGTGCGTTCTCGTTGGTTAGATGATGAGAAAGCAACATTGCAAGACTTAGCTGATGAGTTCGGTGTTTCCGCCGAGCGTATTCGCCAGCTAGAAAAAAATGCAATGAAGAAACTAAAATTGGCCGTGGGTGAATTTTAATTTCCACTGCTAATTGAAAGTAAGATTTTCATAGAAAGCCGAGATCATGTGATCTCGGCTTTTTTATTGTCGATCGAAAATCGATAGCGTTTGCGATCCGGATTTTATGTGCTACCTGTGTATAACTCTGTGAAGTAATTATTTATCAACTGTTCGAAACCCGGACAAAATAAGGGATTCAAGCACTTTTCCATCTGGGGATAGTTATAGATATACACACAGTTAGATCAGGATCATCACTACATATTGTGGATCAAAAGATCCAAATACACTTTATCAACGCAATTCACAGCTTTATCCACAAATGGTTGGAATGTGTACACTTTTGGAAAACCTGATTATCCATGTGTCTAAGTTTGCCGTTGGATAGGTTACAATAGCGGCAGTATACCCAAGCAGCTTCAAATATGGATTTTATGCTGTACCACGGGTGCTGATTAGTACGTTAGGTTCGAGGTTGCTTGGGTATATTAATAAGACAATGAGAAAGTAAATGGATCAGTTTAAGCATATCGATGTACAAGGTGCGCAAGCGCTGCTCGAGCAGGGTGATGCGAAGCTTGTAGATATCCGTGACCCTCAATCGTTTGCCGTTGCGCATGCGGAGTCCGCGTATCATTTAACTAACGATACGATCGTTGCGTTTATGGATGAAGTGGAGTTCGAACAACCTATTCTGGTGATGTGTTACCACGGCATTAGTAGCCAAGGTGCGGCGCAATATTTAGTTAACCAAGGCTTTGAACAGGTGTACAGTGTAGATGGTGGCTTTGAAGCCTGGCATCGAGCAGAACTACCGATAGTGAGAAGTTAATGAAGAGATTGGTAACGTTAAATAATCCACGTATGGCGCAAGCCTTTATTGATTATATGGCCTCTCGCCAAATTGACATCGAAATGATGCCAGAAGGGGATGGGCAATTTGCGCTGTGGTTGACTGATAGCCAGCATGAAATAGAAGCGGAAGCCGAACTTAAGCTGTTCCTTGCTAACCCGTCTGATTCAAAATACAGCGCCGCCTCGTGGGACGTTGCCGATACTCGTAAGAGTACATTTCATTATTCCAGCCCGAGTATCATAAGCATGGTCAAAGCGAAAGCTGGCCCCATGACTTTGCTGATCATGACAGTCTGTATCATCATCTACTTGTTACAAATGTTTGGCTTTGGCAATGGCGTGTTTAAGTTGTTGCACTTCCCGGCTTTTGAGGGGCAACAATGGCAAGTGTGGCGATGGCTAAGTCATGCGTTACTGCACTTTTCAGTAACTCACATCGTGTTTAACTTACTATGGTGGTGGCAGTTGGGTGGCGACATCGAACGTCGTCTCGGTTCCGGTAAGCTATTGCAACTCTTTGTGGTGTCGGCAGCGTTTTCAGGGGCAGGCCAGTTCTATGTTGAAGGGGCTAACTTCGGCGGCTTGTCTGGCGTGGTCTATGCACTGCTTGGTTATTTGTGGATATTGGGTTACCGCTTGCCACATTTAGGCCTTACGCTACCCAAGCCAATCATCGTCTTTATGTTGGTATGGTTAGTTCTTGGTTTTGTGCAGCCATTTATGGCGATTGCAAACACCGCTCACTTAGTTGGGCTACTGTCGGGGATGGCGATTGCGCTGTTTGATTCAGGCAAGATGAAATACCAACAGCAAGCCTAAAGCAGATGAAATGAAAAGACCGCTCAAGAGCGGTCTTTTTTTATGTTCAAAACGGATTTGGGTTTATTGATAAAGGTATTTTGTAAACAACAAATCGGCAATGATGGTTTTACCTGTTTCAGGCAAAAGTGTTTCGTTGAGGGTCGTCACTAAGGTTTTGCGCAGATCTTCTCGGCCAGACAGGGACTTAATCGTATCTTCTGTTTGCTTACCCAGTAATTCAATCACTGCATCGCGAATCAAAGGTTGGTGATGCTCAACAACTGATAAATCTTGTTGACTCATTACCATGATGTCGATGCGCACTTGCACATAACCTAACTTTTTGCCTTTGGTGTAAAAGTTAGTAGTGAGGTCAGGCTCTAGGGTAAAGTATGCCAACTTAGGTCCAGCTTCTTCCGTTTCAGCCCAACTTGGTGCGGCGAATAGTATGGTTAACGCAAAAATAATTTGGGCTATATAACGTTTGTACATATTTCTAACTTTTCTTTCTCTGGATCGCGATATTCGAATCGCTTCAGTCTTGATACAATGGGCCGTCTATAACAAATAACGGAACTTACGGTTACATACATTACTATGGACGGTAAGTTGTTGCTTTATTGTACGCATAAAGCCTCCAATTGAATACTAGTATGAATCAGCCAACATCACTCTATCTTGCTTCTTTATTGGAAGTAGAGTGGCAAAACCCCGAAGAATTCGAATTTCCAAATGAATTTGCCAAGCATTGGCTTGAAGAGCAAGGGTCTTTGTCACGTCGTTTAAAACAGCACTGCCAAGCGTTAACGGTAGAATTGCTACAAAATCAGATCGTCACTGCAGCGACATTAAAACAGGACGAAAGCCAGTTATTGTCCGAACAAGATTGCTTACTGAGAGAGGTAATTTTGTGCGGTGACAATAATCACTGGGTTATTGGGCGGACATTGATTCCTCGTTCAACCTTAGTTGATCAGCAGTATGATTTGGCTCAACAAGGGGATATCCCATTAGGACTAACTGTGTTTAGCGCAGATAACGTTGAGCGGGACTCTTTGCAAATGGGATGGGTAGCCGTACCAGAAGGACGTTTGTTAGCACGACGCTCAAGGTTGTGGATGAATCACAAACCGATGCTAGTCGCCGAGTTATTCTTATCTAATTCACCAGTTTACGCTAAGGAGACAGTGTAAATGTCCGCAGAAAAAGCCAAAGCATATTGGCAACTGATGCGCATGGATCGCCCGATTGGTTCACTGTTACTGATGTGGCCAACGATTTGGGCGCTAATTATCTCAGCCCAAGGGATGCCAAGTTGGGATGTATTCATCGTGTTTGTATTGGGTGTTTTCCTAATGCGTAGTGCGGGGTGCGTGATTAATGATTTTGCAGATCGCAAAGTCGACGGCCATGTAAAGCGTACTAAGCAACGTCCACTGCCATCAGGGAAAGTGACAGCAAAAGAAGCGATTGGATTATTTTTGGTTTTGGGTATCAGCTCGTTTTTGTTAGTGCTGACCATGAACCCGCTGACGATTCAGCTATCCTTCGCTGGCATTGTGTTGGCGTTCATCTATCCATTTATGAAGCGTTACACTCATATTCCACAGCTATTTTTAGGCTTGGCTTTTAGCTGGGCGATTCCAATGGCGTGGGCTGCACAAACTGGGGAATTACCATTGATTGTTTGGTTTTTGTTCCTCATTAACGCTTTGTGGACCATTGCGTACGACACTCAATATGCGATGGTAGACCGAGATGATGATCTAAAGATTGGCATTAAATCGACGGCAATTCTGTTTGGTCGTCATGACAAGCTTATTATTGGTGTGTTGCAACTGATTACACTCGCGATGTTGGTTTGGTTAGGGCAGTTCTACCAATTGGGACAAAGTTACTACTGGACCCTTTTGATTGCAGCGTCGTTGTTTGTTTATCAGCAGCACTTAATTCGTCACCGTGAGCGTGAGTTGTGCTTTAAGGCTTTCCTTAACAACAATTATGTTGGCATGGTGATAGCGATAGGGTTACTGGTCGCATTTTGGTAAGCGAAGAAATAGAAAAAGGCATCCGATTGGATGCCTTTTTTCTTATTGGACGAAGGTAAAACGGTTACGACCGAAGTTGGTGAATACTCTCTTCGATCGTCAGTTTCACTTCTGGATAAAGCAGAGTGAACAGTAGCCGTGCAAATTGCTGCGTTTTCTTCGTGTCACAGTTACCATCGTTATCGAGGTATTTTTGCTGTTTGAGCGTATTGAACATCGCGGTAAACACACCTTTATCGAAGAATTCTGGCGCATTAATACCGTGCAAACGCCCTAGGCGCTGAGCAATATCTTGGCTCTTCTGCTCTAGGTCCGATTTACCGAGTTCAGGGTAAGCAACAAGCAAGTTCATCGCGATAGAGTAGCGTTGCAGCGTTTCAGTTATCGTGCGACCTAACAGAACCAAAGGCTGGTTGTTCGACTGATTGATCTCTAGCTTATCACCATCCAGACTAATCATTTTCTGATCGGCAAATTCATGCAGTGTTTTAACGACCAATTCATCTAACTCGTCTTCTTGGTAACTTAAGAACAGCTCTTTCTTCAAGAATGGGTAGATTTGCGCGACATTCGCTTGAATCTTGGCTACCGAAAGGTTGCGCTGACGAATGAGCATTTGGGCAATTAATGACGGCAGAGCGAACAAGTGGATGATGTTGTTGCGGTAGTAGGTCATCAGGATCGATTGGCTACGGTCCAGCGAAATGATGTCACCCATGCTATCGGTTTCAATCACGAACTTATCAAGCGAAATTGCATGATCGACCAACTCCTCAGCACTTTCGGTAGGGATAGTGGAGGTGCTTGAGTACGGATTATTTTTGAGTAGCTTTAAGTAACACTCGATCTGGTTGATCAGCGAGTCACGAGAAAGTGCACGTTGACGAGAAGCAAGCAGTGCGGTTGCACACAAGGTCAACGCGTTTGCCGCCGCCGCATCATTGATGTGCGTCATCATCTTATTAGCGAGGTCGTTCACCACAGGATTCATCCATTGTGGTTTGTTACCACCCATGCTGTCGATGTCTTTCGTCCACTCAGGAGCATGCTCGTTCAAGTATTGGTTGAGCTGAATTGGCTCACCGAAGTTCACATAGCCCAAACCAAAGTTACGCAGTTTACGCAGAGTACGCAGTACAAGCCCTGCGTTTTCTTTCTCTTTGCGTTTGCCACGCAGCTCTTTCGCGTAAGTGCCTACTTCCATTACGTGCTCGTAACCGATGTAGACCGGCACTAGTGTTACTGGGCGGTTTAGACCACGTAGCATTGCTTGGATGGTCATAGCCAGCATACCCGTTTTCGCTTGCAGTAAGCGACCTGTACGTGAACGACCACCCTCACTGAAGTACTCGACTGAATAGCCTTTGGCAAACAGCTCAGCTAGATACTCACGGAAAATGGTTGAGTACAGTTTGTTGCCTTTAAAACTACGACGAATAAAGAACGCCCCACCACGACGGAAAAGCGGACCGGCCGGGAAGAAGTTCAAGTTAATGCCTGCCGCAATGTGCGGAGGCACCATGCCTTCATGGTATAAAACATAAGACAACAGCAGGTAGTCCATGTGACTACGGTGACACGGAACGTACACAATTTCGTGGCCGTCTTGCGCTAAACGACGCACAGTCGAGGCGTTATTGATGTGCAAACCTTGGTATAGTTTTGTCCATAACCAACTCAGGATGCGGTCGCCGTTTTTCACCAGACTGTAGGAGAAGTCGGCGGCGATTTCATCCATGATGTCGTGGGCTTCTTTACGTGCCTTATCAATCGAGATGTTTTTGATCTTGGCTTCGTCAGCAATCGCCAGTTCAATAGCTGGAGATTTTAGTAAACGAGCAAACAACACTTGGCGTTGTGGCAGGTTTGGGCCTGAAGCAGCCAGTTTCTGGCGTGAGAAGTGGATACGCGCCACGCGAGCCAGTTTGTGCGCAATTGCGCTGTCGGTACCGTGGGAGTCTGCCATATAACGCAGAGATACCACGGGACTAAAGCGAACTAAGCAGTCGCGTCCCGCCGCCATTACCGCTTTGGCTTTTTGCGGACCATTCATCGGTTGAAGGTAAGGCTTTTGGTTCTCTTCTTTACCTGGCTTACGACCCCAAAGCACGGTTGCAGGGATCATTTGAACATCCAACTCACTATCCAGCTTGTGCAGTTCCAGTAAGTCAGTGAACAGAGAGACAGAATCGGTTGGGACATCATTATCGTTGTTCATCACAGTTGGACGCGCAGCGATAAAGACGAAACGGTTCAGCGTTTTGCCATTGATTTCCAGCGGGCTGAGCGGGTCGGGTAGACCAAGGCTCATGGCTTGTTTTTGCAGTGTCAGCAAATCCACGTTCGAGCGGAACGGCAGGGCATATACAATCGGTTTAGTTAGGTCGATGTTCAGATCTTCAATCGGGTTCGACGGGATTGCGGTGCCCTTTACCAGTACCGATAAAGGTAGTTTTAGTAATGAACGTGAAAATGATTGTCCAGAAGACATAAAGTTCACAGCCTCAATAGGTATTCAAACAGGCCTAACCTTATTTCAGTTTCCGCTTTGCATGTCTTCTCTATAAAAAGAGATGAGTACGGCAATAGAAATAAGCCTAGGCGATAAAATTTAAGCGCTGCAAGGATACCAGAAACTGGTCAAACCTTTTAATTTTATTGGCTGTAAATTAGTCGAACCCCTAAGTTATTGCTTTGACTTGATTAACTGAAAAGTCGGTGTTTTAAACGAATAAAGAATGAACTTAATCGGTAAGCTGAAAGCTCCCCACAAATAAATTAAAAAACAACCAATTGGGTTTTCATTTGAGCATTTACTGGATATACTCACAGTTAACTGTATAAAAAGACAGGTGAGACATGAAGCCGTTAACGCCACGCCAACAACAAGTCTTCGATTTGATTAAAAGTAAAATCGATGACACCGGAATGCCACCAACTCGTGCAGAGATTGCGCGTGAGCTTGGCTTCCGCTCTGCGAATGCCGCAGAGGAACACCTAAAAGCGCTTGCTCGTAAGCAAGCAATTGAAATTATTCCAGGCGCTTCTCGTGGGATTCGTATCCTGCTTGAAGACGCAGCCAATGATGAGCAGGGTTTGCCTTTGATTGGTCAAGTCGCAGCGGGTGAGCCAATTCTGGCTCAAGAGCACGTAGAGGCGCACTACCAAGTCGATCCTGCGATGTTCAAACCGCAAGCGGATTTCTTACTTCGTGTAAATGGCGAGAGTATGAAAGACATCGGGATTATGGATGGCGATTTGCTCGCGGTGCATAAAACCCAAGACGTGAGAGACGGTCAAGTTGTCGTTGCGCGTGTTGATGATGATGTGACTGTGAAGCGTTTGGAGCGCAAAGGTTCAACCATATTACTGCATGCTGAGAATGAAGAGTTTGCCCCAATCCAAGTGGACTTAACGTCTCAGCACCTTACGATTGAAGGCTTAGCCGTTGGTATTATTCGCAATACCGATTGGATGTAAGTGTGTTTAAGCAGCCCAGTTGATCTGGGCTGTTTTGTCTTTTCTCTTTTTCTACTTCCTCCAAAAGCTTGCTCATCATCTTGACCTTGTTTGTTTTGACCAATTTATAAGCTTGATAATGTAATTGATATTCATTATCATCTTTATTAATGTCTATGTTTTCTCTCTGGCGCAGGAAATGCCCATGTCTCAGTCTAAACATCAAGTTCCTAACCATTTATTAAAGCCACTGTTATTGCGTAGCCGTGAAAGCATGGTCGACAATGGCTTGGTGTACGATCCGATAGCTGCTAAAGCGTGTTTGAGCTGTAAGATGGCGCCGGATTGTTTGAGTGGTGATATTGCGCAGAAGCAACTGCTGCACGTGACGCTGACTCAGCTTTGTGACCAGCAGGTTAGTCACTTCTTACAGCAGTATCCCGATGCTTGGATAATCAATGTTGGAGCGGGGTTGGATACCCGCTTTTATCGTTTGGATAATGGACGCTGCCATTGGATAGAGCTGGATGTGACGGAAAATTTGGTATGGCGTCAGCGTTTGTTCCACAAAAATGAACGTTATGAACATCGCTGTGGCAGTGTGGATGAAATGTCGTGGCTAGAGACGTTAGCCATTCCAGAGCAAGCACCGGTACTCATTTTATGTGAAATGGCACTGCTCGATTGCACAGAGCGTCAAGTCGCGAAATTTATTCAAACCTTAGGTCGACATTTTGTTTCTGCTGAACTGTGTATGGTGCTGGCAGGAGATTTAACGGAAACCAAGTGGGGACAAAAGCTTGGCTCTGATCGTTATGCTCATGGCTTTGAAGCGCCTGCAGCACAGATATTGCAATGGTTACCATGGGCACAGTGGGTGAAAGCTTTCTCGCCATTCGATAGATTCTGTTCTCGTTGGAAAGCTTGGCAGCGTTGGCTTAATAAGATTCCAATGTTGAAGCATCGCCTCACGCCAGTACTCGTTCATATCAAGTGGTAATTGGCTAGTCGTTAAGCGCTCAGGTACACTCGTCGATCTTACTGATGAGGTGCCTGTGACAAATTCAATCTTCTCTCCTTTATCTAACCCAAAAGTTCATCGCCAAGTCTTAGCTTTAGCGATACCTATGGTGCTGTCGAATATTACTGTTCCATTGCTCGGTTTGGTCGATGCTGCGGTGATTGGTCATCTAGACCACGCTTGGTATTTGGGCGGTGTTGCGTTGGGCAGTACCATGATCAGCGTGACATTTTGGCTGCTTGGTTTTTTGCGTATGTCGACTACTGGGTTGGCGGCGCAGTCCTATGGCGGTGAAGACCGAAAGCAACTTGCCTTAGTGTTCATGCAAGGCTCACTTATGGCGCTGCTGTTTGCGTTAGTCTTCCTTATTGCCCATAACCCGATTGCTGATTTGATCTTTGGCTGGAGTGACGCCAGTGCTGAAGTGAAGCACTACGGCATGCAATATTTCTCTATCCGAGTGTGGAGTGCCCCCGCTGCGCTAATGAACTTTGTGTTGTTGGGATGGTTGCTCGGAACGCAAAATTCCAAAGCACCAATGTGGATGGTGATCATCACTAACGTGACGAATATTGTCCTCGATTTGTTGTTTGTGATTGGTTTGGGGTGGAAAGTAGAAGGCGCTGCACTGGCATCGGTGATTGCTGACTACTCAGGCATGGGTTTTGGTCTCATGTGTGTCTGGAAAACCTGGCGAGAGAGGCAATTACCATCACCTCAAAAGTTGCTAACCAGCACTCAACACGGTTTAGGGCGATTCGTGAAATTGAATCGTGATATTTTCTTACGCTCTTTGTGTCTGCAAGCGGCTTTTAGCTTTATGACGTTCCAAGGCGCGAGCTTTGGTGATGAGGTTGTCGCTGCAAATGCGGTTCTGATGAGCTTCCTGATGATTATCTCGTATGGCATGGATGGCTTTGCTTACGCAATGGAGGCCATGGTCGGGAAGGCGATTGGTGCCAAAGATAGGCAACAATTGAGTGAATCGCTTGTCGGCACTTTCTTTTGGAGTTTGGTTATTTGTTTAGGACTGACCGCGCTCTTTGGTTTGGCGGGATCGCAGTTGATCGCCATGATCACTTCAATTGAGGCGGTACAACAGCAAGCAGCGGTATATCTACCTTGGCTGGTGGTGATGCCACTTGCGTCGATGTGGTGCTTTCTATTGGATGGCATTTTTGTCGGTGCAACCAAAGGCAAAGACATGCGCAATAGTATGTTTGTCGCGACCAGCAGTTTCTTCGTTGTCTTTTACTTATTCGCCGAGTGGGAAAATCACGCGCTGTGGTTTGCAATGACGAGCTTTATGTTGATGCGGGGTATTGGTTTAGGGGTTATCTTTCTCTACCAATGGCACAAGGATACCTTCCTAACACAATGTTGATATAAAAACAGCAGGTCCAAGCCTGCTGTTTTTCTGTCTGCTATCAAGAAGCATAGATTAGAACAAGCGGTTCAAACCATTCAACGCAGCGACACGATACGCTTCGGCCATTGTTGGATAGTTGAAGGTGGTATTGACGAAATACTCGATGGTATTCGCTGAGCCTTTTTGCTCCATAATGGCTTGACCGATGTGGATAATTTCCGCAGCACGTTCGCCAAAGCAGTGAATCCCTAAAATTTCTTTGGTTTCACGATGGAACAATATCTTCAAGCTGCCGATGTCTTTCCCTGCGATCTGTGCACGAGCTAGATGCTTGAACGAAGAGCGTCCTACTTCATACGGTACTTTCGCAGCTGTTAGCTCTTGCTCGGTTTTACCCACAGAGCTAATCTCTGGGATGGTGTAGATACCCGTTGGAATATCATCAATCAGGTAGTTTTCTGCCTGACCTTTCGTAATGGCTTGTGCGACAAATCGCCCTTGGTCATAAGCGGCGCTTGCAAGGCTAGGGTAACCGATGACATCGCCTACAGCGTAAATGTGTTCGATATCGGTTTGGTAGTTACGGTTTACTTTTAGTTGTCCGCGAGAGTCCGCTTCCAGACCCACTGCACCCAAATTCAACTTATCGGTGTTACCTGTTCGACCATTCGCATACAACAAGCAGTCTGCCTTCATCTTCTTGCCAGATTGTAGGTGAATAATCACGCCATCTTCTGTGCCTTCGATTTTTTCATAGGTCTCATCATTACGAATTACTACACCGCTGTTCCAGAAGTGGTAAGACAGCGCATCTGACACTTCGTTATCCAAAAACTCCAACAAGCGGTCGCGGGTATTGATAAGGTCGGTTTTCACTCCAAGGCCGCGGAAGATAGAAGCGTATTCACAACCGATAACGCCCGCACCGTAAATGATGATATGGCGAGGGTCGTGTTTCAGGCTCAAAATGGAATCACTGTCGTAGATGCGCTCATGCAAGAAATCTACGTCGTTAGGCTGATACGGACGAGAACCCGTCGCGATGACAAACTTATCTGCAGAATAGATTTCTTCTGTACCGTCGCTTTGCATCACTGCAATTGAGTAGTTATCGATAAATCGCGCGGTTCCGAACAAAAGTGTGCATGAGTTACGGTCATAAAAGCCCTGACGAAGTCGAGTTTGCTTATCAATGACCGATTTAGCATGACCTAAAATGTCAGAAAATGTTGCATGAACGCTGGTGTTGTTTCGACAAAATAGCGGGTTGCTATTAAATTCGATGATGCGGCTAACGGCATGACGCAGTGCTTTTGATGGAATGGTACCCCAGTGAGTACAACCGCCGCCGACACTGCTTTCTTTCTCGACAATGGCAACATTCAGTCCCGCTTTGGTTAATCCCATTGCAGCCCCTTCTCCGCCAGGGCCACTACCGATTACGATCACGTCATAGTGATTAACATGCGCCATGATGCCTTCCTTGTTATATTTGCTTAACATTGCTTTAGCGCGATTTTAACTCATTTACTCTATTGGTACACGTCATGCCTGTTAGAGAGTGGAAGTGATCACGCAGAATCGACCAAAAGGGTGATTTGGTATGTTGTATGTCTATAAATTGCATCGAGAACATTGCAATTAGATGCATGCCAATAGTAACGTTCTCGGCGCTCAGAGCGAGCGAAGCAACATATCTTTCTCCGTAGGAGCAAATTGCGTTATATTGAGGCTCTTGTACCCTACAGAAAAAGAGCAAGTTAAGAATGAAATCGATGGGAATCCGCGCACAGCAAAAAGAGAAGACACGTCGATCATTGATCGATGCGGCATTTAGTCAATTAAGTGCGGATCGCAGCTTTTCCAGCCTTAGCTTGCGAGAAGTCGCCCGAGAGGCAGGGATTGCACCGACTTCTTTTTACCGTCACTTCAAAGATATGGATGAGCTAGGCTTAACCATGGTTGATGAAGGCGGTTTGCTACTACGTCAACTGATGCGTCAGGCGCGTCAACGTATTGTGAAAGAAGGTAGCGTAATTCGTACCTCGGTCGAAACCTTTATGGAATTCATTGAAAGTAGTCCGAACGTTTTTCGTTTGTTGTTGCGTGAGCGCTCCGGCACTTCTGCTGAATTTCGTACCGCTGTTGCTCGAGAAATCCAGCATTTTGCGGCAGAATTAACCGAGTATTTAATGAGCACCGGCGTGACCAGAGAAGAGGCGTATACTCAAGCAGAAGCGTCTGTGACTTTGGTTTTCAGTTCGGGAGCTGAAGCTTTAGATTTAGATCGACGTGAGCGCGATGAACTCGCCGAGCGATTGATCATGCAATTGCGAATGATAGCCAAAGGGGCCTATTGGTATCGCAAAGAACGTGAACGTAACCGATTAAAAGGCGGGATAGAATAATGTCGAATGGAAATAAATCTGAAAAGAAAACGCTGATTTTGGCACTGGTTGCAGGTATGTGTGGTGATGCTTTGTTGTCATGGTTGACCATGAGTGAAGTGTCTTTTTCAATCTTCCCATTGATTGCACTCGTACTGGCTGTACAAGCTCTTTACCAAGAGTACCTAAATAATCCGGTATCAGAAGATATCCCATTAGTTGGCTTGGCGTGTTTCTTCGTAGGTGCGTTTGGTCACTCTGCGTTTATTAAAGCGCAATACCCAGAAGCAGGCTCAAACTTCTTCGCGATCATGGTTTCAATGATCTTACTCGCATGGATTGGTAAGAAGCTAGGTTTTGTCAGCAAGAAGACTTCTGCGGAATAAGCAAAACGAATCAAATTAAAAAGCGAGCCATTGAGCTCGCTTTTTGTATTTGACGCCGTGGGTTACACTTTGCGTTCCAATAGCACTCCCGCTTCCATGTGGTGGGTATAAGGGAATTGGTCAAACAGAGCAAAACGCGTCACGTTGTGTGTTTCGCATAGAATGTCCAAGTTCTCTTTTAGAGTCTCAGGGTTACAAGAGATGTACATGATGCGCTCGTAACCTTGCACCATCTTACAAGTATCGACATCCATCCCAGCACGTGGTGGATCGACAAAAATCGTGTTGCAGTTGTAGCTCTCCAGATCCACACCTGCATCTTGTAGACGACGGAATTCACGCTTACCTTCGATCGCTTGAGTAAATTCCTCTGCTGATAGACGTAAGATTTGTACGTTATCAATCTTATTGGCGGCGATGTTGTACTGTGCAGATACCACAGATGGCTTCGCTAGCTCAGTTGCCAGTACGCGGTCGAAATTCTGTGCCAACGCCAGCGAGAAGTTACCGTTACCACAGTAAAGCTCTAGTAGGTCGCCAGTGCTTTCTTGGGTACAGTCGACCGCCCATTCCAGCATCTTCTCTGCGACTTTGCCGTTCGGCTGAGTGAAGCTGTTCTCCACTTGTTGGTAGATGTAGCTTTGACCATTTACATCGAGCTTCTCGATCACGTAGTCGCGGTCTAGGACAATCTTCATCTTACGAGCGCGACCAATGATGTTTAGGTTAAAGCCTTCATCATTTAAACGCTGTTTAAGGGCTTTCGCGTTTTCAATCCACTCTTCATCAAGTTGGCGATGGTAAAGGAGTGAAACCAGAATCTCACCACTTAGCGTCGATAGGAAATCCACTTGGAACAGTTTACGACGTAGTGAGTCGTTGTCTTTCATCGCTTCAACCAATAGCGGCATCAGGTCGTTGATCAGACGGCTTGCTGCAGGAAATTGGTCAACACGGTATTTCTCACGAGTTTCTTGGTTGAACATGATGTAGTAAAGATCTTCGCCTTCATGCCAAACACGGAACTCAGCACGCATGCGGTAGTGCTGCTCTGGTGATTCAAACACTTCCAGTTCTGGCATGTTGTATGGCGCGAACATGTCCGTGAGACGTTCGACTTTTTCAGCCAGTTGTTCTTGGTAGCGTTGTGGGTTTACATCAAGAGTAGCCATGATCTTACCTTTTATGGTGCATTCAATTTAAGAGCGCAGATTTTATTCAATCTCAATAGGATGTCCAGTTTTGTACTGGAATTGATTTAAAGATAGTGCGTACAGGCAGAGTAGAAAGCAAAATCAATCAAAACGTTACAACTTCTAAGGGCAATATTGGCTGGACAAATAATCAATAGCTGAATAATATTTGCCTCAAGTTGGTGCTATCTAGCAATCTAGATGGCTGAAATGGGAATCTGGTGTGAATCCAGAACTGACGCGCAGCGGTAAAAGAGAACGAACGCTCATCAGACACTGCATTAGTTTATGTGGGAAGTCGAGCAAGTAGGCGGTACACCCGTGCTCTTGAGTCCGAATACCTGCCAACAACTGAGCCACAGCACTGGACTGTCATGATGACAGGGCTCGGAAGGAATTACGCGATTTAGGACAATACAATGAGAAAATCCGCACTGGCGATCACTTTGGCATCGCTGCTTTCACCTGTCTCTTATCTACAGGCCCAAGAAACCTCCACTGACGAAACCATCGTTGTTACTGCAAACCGTTTTGAGCAAGCCGAAAGCCGTACGTTGGCAGATGTCGAAGTAGTTACACGACAAGACATCGATCGCATTCAAGCGAAAACCCTACCAGATGTATTGCGTCGCCTTACGGGGATTCAAGTTTCACAAAATGGTGGTCGTGGTCAGTTAGCGTCTTTATTTGTTCGTGGAACCAGTTCCGACCAAGTTTTAGTACTGGTTGATGGCGTACGTTTTGCGCGAGCAGCGAAGGGCGCTGTGGACTTTAACCAAATCCCACTTACTTACGTTCAACGTATTGAGTACGTGCGTGGTGCGCGTGCGTCACTTTATGGCTCAGAAGCGATTGGTGGCGTGATCAATATCATCACCATTGCGCGTGCTGACGAAGAAGGAACGAAGTTAAGTGCGGGTTTAGGTAGTTTAGATTATCAAGAATTGAGTGTGGCATCTGGTATTAAAGTCACAGAGAGCGGCCAGCTAAATATCGCGCTTGGTAGTGAAAGTGATGATGGTTATAACGTTCGTCCTGTACCGGGAGTTAATGACGGTGATCGCCATGGCTTTGATACAAAGAATGGTCTGCTAGGTTACGTGCATAACTTCAATGACCAGTGGTCTGCATTTGGTAACCTACGTGCTTACGAAAATGTTTATCAATATGACAGCAGCTACGGCAGTCGCGGTTACTACGAAGCAGAAAAAGATGATCTTTCTGTCACTCTGGGCGGTAAGTATCAGTCTGATAATGTGATGTCAGAACTACAAGTAACGGCACAGAAACAGAAGTCTTGGAACTATGAGCAAGCAAAAGGCAAACACTCAGGTACTGAAGATGAACTTGAGCAGCAAAATGTCCAGTGGACCAACAGTTACTTGCTAAACAACAATACGACGTTTGCTGGTGGTATTGATTGGCGCAACGAGTCTTATAAAGACAAGAGTGCGAATAAAACGTTTGATCGGACCAATGGTGCTCTGTTTGGTATGGCAACCACTAGTATTGATAAAGCAATGCTCGAGGGCAGTGTTCGCCTTGATGATAACGAAGAATACGGTAGTGAGTTCACTTACAGTTTAGCGGCTGGTTACCAGTTTGTACCAGAGTTTGGGGTTAAAGCCTCTTTTGGTACTGCATTTAAGGCTCCAAACCTATATCAACAGTATGACCCAACATACGGTGAGAAAGATCTGAAGCCGGAAGAGTCAGATGCTTGGGAGCTAGCATTCAGCGGTGATGTCCAAGGCGTTTTTTGGTCCGTAACGGGTTATGACTATATAATCACGAATCTTATCGATTACCATCCAACCACATACAAATATTTGAATGTCGATGGTGAAACACATATCCAAGGTGTGGAGCTTGTTGCTGAGTTTGATACAGGGATTGTGCAGCACCAGTTGAGTGCAGATTACAAAGATGCTGAAGACGATAAAGGGCATCAGTTGCAGCGCCGCGCTAAAGAAATGTATAAGTGGAATGCTTTAGTGAGCTTCGATAAAGTGGATTGGTCGGTTAGCTATCAGTACGTCGGTAAGCGTCCAGATGTGGATTACAGCACTTGGCCTTCACAAGATATTACGCTTTCTTCTTACTCGTTGGTTGATACGGCGGTGACTTACTATCCGAATGAGTCGACCTCTATTAGTGCTCGTATCGATAATCTACTTGATGAAGAGTATGAGATGGCAAAAGGTTACCCTGCTGCAGAGCGAGCGTACTATCTCAACGTTGGCTACGAATTCTAATCGTGAATGAGCACAAACCGCCTTCGGGCGGTTTTTAATATTTTGTGGTGGAAAATCGAATGAAGAAACCCAAGCGAGTTGTGATCAGCTGGTCCAGTGGTAAAGATTCGACATTAACGCTTGAGCGCCTTAACGAGAATCCAAATTATCAAGTTGTCGGTTTGTACACGACTTACGTAGGGAAAGAAGTCCCTTTCCAAGCAACTCCGCTTGAAGTCGTACAAATGCAAGCAGACTTACTTGCGCTTCCGCTCATTACTATCGAGCTACCTGAAATCTTTCCAAGTAACGACATTTATCAATCGACCATCGTTAATGCATTACAAAGTAGTGGTCTGAACATAGAAGCTGTCGCATTTGGTGATATGTTTTGTAATGGCATTGCCGATTACCGACGCAGCTATATTGAACCTGTTGGCTGGGAATGCGTCTTTCCTCTATTAGGGGAGAGCAGCGAAAAACTAGCGATGGAAATCATAGAGCGTGGTATTCAAACTATGTTAATCACCATCGACGGAAGAGTTCTCCCTCCAGAATGGTGTGGTCGCTGGTATGACAAAGCCCTAATAGAGTCATTACCAAGTCAAATTGATCCCTGTGGGGAAAATGGTGAATTTCACACATTGGTCACGTCTTCGCCATCTTTTCAAGGACATATCGAGTTGACGAAGCGAAATGTAGAATCTGGAGATAGATTCAGCCATCAAAGATACCATGCTAAAGCATTGCCAAAACAAATCTACGCAGTATGATCGCAACGTTTCTGTTCTTTAGGTAAGACTCGTGCGAGTAGCAAGTAAGAAAAAAGTCCTAGTTTTTGACTCTGGTGTTGGTGGTCTTTCTGTATTCCAAGAGATACATCGCCTATTGCCCCAGCTAGACTACTTATACTTATTCGATAATCAGGCTTACCCTTATGGTGAACTCGATCAGGCTGTACTCGTTTCACGAGTTAACCAACTGGTCTCTTCTTTAGTCGAAGAACACCAAGCCGACATTGTCGTCATTGCTTGCAACACGGCGAGCACCATAGTGCTTCCTTCCTTACGCGAAAATTTATCGATTCCCGTTGTTGGTGTTGTCCCTGCGATTAAACCCGCATCGCTTTTAGCATCAAAAGGGGTAGGGCTGATCGCCACTCCGGCGACAGTAACACGCCAATATACTCACGAGTTAATACGGGACTTTGCGCAAGGCAAACCAGTTGAGCTGGTGGGATCAACTCGCTTGGTAGATATGGCCGAAGAGAAGTTGCGAGGCAACAGCGTTTCTCTCGACGAACTGACAAATATCCTGCTTCCCCTTCGCGATAAAGTCGATGTTGCGGTGCTCGGTTGTACTCACTTCCCTTTAATCAAAGAGGAGATTCATCAAGCTTTGGGTGGGGACGTTACTTTAATTGATTCAGGCGCAGCGATTGCACGTCGAGTAAAAGCATTGCTATTAAGTGATGAAATTGAGGATACAGAAGAGGGAAGTAAGTCGATTTATGCCAGTGCAACTCCTTGGCAGGAAGATGCACTGAACATTTGTTTAAAGAAGCTAGGTTTTAATCCTGTTCAGGTTTACCACCATCCGGATGTTTAGGATCGTTCGCAATTCTCACTTTTAGCGTTCTCTCCATATATTCCTTTTCATTAAGTTTAGCGATAGCTGGCTTGGCATCTGCCGCAGCCATCACTACAAAACCAAACCCTCTTCTTTTTCCAGTACGCTTATCTTTCATTAAGCGTACCGCATAGACCTGTCCATATTCAGCAAACAAATCGCGAACATGACTCTCATTGGCCTTATAAGGAAGGTTGCCGACATACAGCGTTTTAGTTGAAGGATCAGGCTCCGAAGATTGAAGAACAGGTGTTTTGCTAGAAAATGAAAAAAGAAAAGCAGTAGCGATAACACCAATGAGGAAGCTCAAGGCTGGTGGGATGATGAATTGAGAGAAAATGATTCCCCCAACGATGGCCAGCCCAACACATAAAATCAGATTTTTTTTAGACGTCATTTTAATTACTACACATAGTGATAAAGAGATCGATTGTCCATTAACAGAATAGACACATGAATCTTACGTATATGGTTGGTGTTTTTCCAACCAATTGCTGTGATATGTCTCAAATGTGACGAAGAAATATGCAAATATCGCACTTTTGGCTAATTTGTGACCGGTTGGTTTTTTATTTGCAAAAAACACTTGTACTAATTTCTCAACTCCCTATACTGCGCATCCACCGACACGGAGTGAGACGAAAGTCACACAGCGAGTCGGGAAGAGAGAAAATAAATTTGAAAAAATGCTTGACTCTCTCACGGTGTGAAGTAAGATACGCACCCCTAACGACGAGCAACTAAGTTGCTGAAAATGTTAGAAAAGCTCTTTAAAAATAAGAACCTATCAATCTGTGTGGGCACTCGTTGATGATAATCCAATTCGATACTTCGGTATCAAATTAGGTTTCAATGAAACGAAGTGACCATTGAATCTTCGGATTCAGCACAGTCAATTCAAACATTACTTTATG
>NZ_JAWOWJ010000019.1:0-69791 GCF_033340495.1 Vibrio sp. 1249-1 | reverse complement strand
GGGGGTCGCGGGTTCGAGTCCCGTCCACTCCGCCACTTATATTAAGCCTCAGTCGAAAGACTGAGGCTTTTTTCGTTTTGGTTCCCCGACTTACCTTAAACCCACTTTCATATTGAAACCTTGCATCGAGAGGCCGGCTTCCCTCTGGCGATGCTTTCTAAGCCCTGTTATGAGTGAAGTGGAACGCAGTTTTGTGTGGTTTCTGCAGTCTCGAGCGCTAGTTTTGAGCCCCTGTGCTTAACTTACCAAAGCTTCCTTTATTATTACCTGGAAAATTTATTCAATAGGTTATGTTATTTTCGGGGGAGATTTCTCTGCTTTAGATGTTTTGATTTAGCCATAGGCGCTTATTAATATAAACTCAGCGCATTTAAAACTTTCCAAACATGGATTTTGTTTTGTCGATCTATTTAAGCCAGTGTCTTAAAGTATATTCGCTACTTCTTCCCTCTAACCCTCTCCAACCTTCAAAGCCACCACTACGTACGTATAACGTGAGCGGTATAGGTGCTTTCATAGCTGTGTTTGCTGAGTAAGTCGTTCACCTAGCACATTGACTGAGGAAAGGTCTTCTTTCAGTGGATCTTCGTCTAAGTCACGATAGTTTTTAATAATTATCTGGTACTTTTTATTCTAAAGGTGTACGCTTCACATCGAATGTTTTTTCGACAGTAAATCATGTTATATCTCTTGTTTAAAAGCTTTGTAAGAAGGCTGAACTCCGTGCAAAAAACGCGATGAAGTGTTGCTCGGAGTCTTAAATTAATCTTCATCAGGTGTTTTATGTGTGGGTAGCTTCGCTGAAGTTATACGCAGGTGCTTGTACACCTGATAAAAGAGAAGAGATGGCCGGTGATATTTCATCATCGGCCTTTTTGTATCTGTTAAGCAGCTACAAAGCATTTCCCAGTATTGAAATAAGGGCCGGTATTGATCACCGGCCCTTTTTTATTTGGTTGAAAACATGAGTATTTTACAAGTTAAAAATTTGTCTTATCAGATAGCCGATAAGACATTATACAACAACGTGACCTTTCGTATTAACGTGGGAGAGAAAGTAGGTATCACCGGAGCGAATGGTGTTGGAAAAAGCACCTTATTGAAACTGCTTTTCGGTGAATTATCTGCAGATAAGGGCCGCATTGAATGGTTACCAAACCTTGAGGTGGGGTATTTAGAACAACATTTTAAGATCGATAATGTGCTGACGGTTTATGAATGCTTAAAGAGTGCTTTTGAGAACTTATACGCTGCCGAGCAGAAGCTTTGGACTTTGTATCAGGCGATGACCGAGTCTCACTCTACATCTCTTTTAAGCCAAGTCGCTCGGCTACAGGCATATTTAGAAGATGAAGACTTCTATGCAATTAATACCAAAATTGAACGAGTTGCTGTAGGTCTTGGTATTTATCAATTTGGCTTAGATACACCGCTTGTCTCGCTAAGTGGCGGTCAAAGGCACAAAGTCCTTTTAGGGAGGTTGTTACTCCGCAACCCCGATGTGTTAATTCTCGACGAGCCGACAAACTATCTTGATGCTCTGCACATTGAATGGTTGGTCACGTTTCTCAACGATTACACTGGCACTGTTTTACTGGTTTCTCATGACATTGACTTCCTTAATCAAGTAGCGACCAGTATTTGTGATATTGATTATCAAACGGTCCGAAAATACAGCGGCACTTATGTCAAAGCAATGCAGCAAAAGCATCACGACGGTGCTTTGTTAGAAAAGCAATATAAGGCTCAGCAAAATGAAATTCGAAAGTTAGAGCAATTTATTGCCAAAAATGGCGCTGGAGTTAACGCGAGTCTTGCTAAGGGACGCAAGAAAAAACTGGATAAAATCGAACCTATTCAACTGAATAATATAGAAAAAGTATCGATGTTTGACTTTGCTCACCAGCCTATTGGGCAACAGTATGTGATTGACACAAAAGCGTTGATGATAGGTTATCAGCAGCCTCTGCTTCCTGCGCTTGATATCACGTTAGCGCGCGGGGAAAAGTTGGTTGTTGCTGGTTTTAACGGCGTGGGTAAGTCGACCTTACTTAAAACCCTGATGAGGGAGATCGAGCCACTCTCTGGTGAGGTGGTATTGGCAAAAGGTGCAATGATTGGTTATTTTTCTCAAGATTTGTCTTGGCGCCATCCTCAGAACACACCTGAACAGGAGCTGTGCTCTTGTGCGCCAACAATCTCAAGCAAAGAGTCACGCAAGCTATTAGCTCGCTTTGGGATTACGGGGGATAAGACGCAGCGCCACTTAGATACATTGAGCGGTGGTGAGCAAACTCGGGTGAAGTTGTGTTGTTTATCGGTTCAGAAATGCAATGTTTTGCTGTTGGACGAACCAACAACACATTTGGATAGCAGCAGTAAAAATGCGCTTAAAGAGGCTCTCCAGCGCTTTTCCGGTAGCGTGATTGTAGTATCTCATGAGAAGGCATTTTTGCAATCTTGGCCTGATAGAGTTTTAGATATTTCGTTGCTCACTTGTGCTGAATCGGAAACAGAACAGGAGGTGGAGCTATGATGCAGTCCATGATCCTATTTCTCGTGGCTTTTCTTGTTGGTGCTGATGAGTTGATGCTTGGATCTATTCTTGAACCTATCGGAAATGATTTAAGTGTTCAACCGAGTCAGGTGACCTTATTTATTACAGCATATAGTTTAGCCATAGCAATTTGCGCTCCTTACTTGGGCCGTTTATCAGACCGAGTTGGGCGTATTCGTATCATGGTGCCTGCTTGCTTTGTATTTGGGGTTGCGTCTATTACGACGGGCATAGTTCATGATTTTGAACTTGCTATTGCAACTCGAGTGATCACTGGTATTGCAAGTGCAGGCATGTTACCAATTGCATTCGCGTTAGCGGGAGACGCGAAGGGTAATAGAGCGATGCGTCAAATTGTGATGGTTCAGGCGGGATTAACGCTAGGTATGATAACTAGCCCGGCGATCGGAGCATTGTTGACCCAGCTTTTATCATGGCGTGCCGCTTTTATTATTTTGGGCGTTGCGGCTCTTTTTGTCGGTGCCATGAGCGTAGTGTCCATGAACAACAAGCATAATGAGTCCAAGAAGTCAGATACTCTGCCACCTATCACAGACGTCATTCATCTTCCAGGCGCGTTGAGGGCGATTCTAGCGATGTGTTTAGGCCTAGGGGGAGGTATTGGTGTATTTAACCTGATAGGCCTTCATATTCGAGATACCAGTGATTTGGCGCTCGGTTGGGTGGGCGCTATTTATGCAGCTCTAGGGATCGTGAGTGTGGTTGGAAATATGTGCGTGGCGAGAGCTTCTCGCTGGCTTGGTAGCTCTCGAGCCGTTATGCGAGTGGCTTTAATGGTGTGCATACCTTGCAGTGCATGGGTGTTCTCAAATGAGATGAGTACGGTGACCGCTTATCTTCCAGCTCTAGTGCTCTGGTCTCTTGCTGGAGGGTTTGGTTCTCCGGCATTACAAGCACATATCGCAAGCTTATCTGATGAATATCGAGGTGTGTTAATGTCTTCTGGAATGAGTATGATGCACTTTGGTGTCGCGATTTGGTCTGCCTTGGCGGGCTTCGCGTATTCTGTAGGCAATGAATGGGTCGCTGTCGTGGCTTTGCTATTGTTTGGCTCAGCAGTAGTTATCTTAAAGCCAGTTGGTAATACTGAACAAAGTGAGCGTTATTCGTAGTGTTTTAGTAGATAAAGAAAAGCCGTTACCTAAAAAGGTAACGGCTTGTTCCAAATACTTTTTGAAAAACGGTCTTAGTTCATGCCGTATTATCAATCTTTATATCTCATTTAATCTTTTGTTTTCTCGATTTTGTTTTTAACTGATTGTTTTTTTGTTTATTTTGTTCTGGGTTTTTCTTGGTTGTTCTCAATTAGTGTTGGTTTTTCTCAAAGATTTTTGGGTTGTATTGTGGGTTTTATTTGGTGTGTGTATAGTTTAGTAAATTATTTCGATACGATTTTGATATGGCTATAACTGATTCAAAACTCAAATCCATGCTTGGAAAGGAGCATACGAGGTCACCGATTAAGTTGTCAGATCGTGATGGCTTGTATGTTTATCATCGTAAAACAGGTGTCTTGTCTTTTGTGTACCGTTATCGCTACAACGGAAAACCGAGAGATTTGGCTTTAGGGAAATATCCTAATTTGAGCCTACTGGAAGCGCGCTCTAAGGTTAGGAAGTACAATGAGATTCTTGCTAAGGGGACAGACCCTAAGTTGCATAAAGATTTAGAAAAAAGAAAATCTATTGATGTTGTAACAGTCAAAGGTGCTCTGGAGTATTGGTTGGTGAACTATGCTGAAAAGCGTCGTAAGAATTACCATAAGCACCGATCGCAATTTGAAAGGCACGTATACCCATTAATAGGACACTTGCCATTAGAGCTATGTGAGACAAGGCACTGGGTTGAAGTTTTTGATGCGATTACTAATGGTACTTATCATCGTGCCGCCCCCAAAGCATCAGGCTATATCCTTCAGAATGCCAAGCAAGCATTGAAATTCTGTCGAGTAAGGCACTTTGCCGTATCTCACGCACTCGATGATCTAAACGTGGTAGATGTAGGTGAGAAGCAATACAAGCGAGATAGGGTTTTAGAGTGGGAAGAACTTCATGATGTATGGAAGTGGACCTCAAACGAAAAGAACCCTCCTTATTACAGACACCTGTTTTACCTACTGATTCTTTTTGGGTGCAGGACGCAGGAAATTAGATTATCTACGGTTGATGAGTGGGATTTGGAAAGTTTAATTTGGACAGTTCCCAAGCATAAAAGCAAAACAGGCAACGCCATTCAGCGCCCAATCCCTGAACAGGTAGCTGGCTACATTAAATTACTAATAAATAGTGGTTCAAATGACTACCTTCTGGGAGATGTAAAGCGCCCTGAAGCTGTTTCTAGTTTCGGTGGTAAGCTTTGGAAAAAGCTAAATCATGAACACAGTTGGACGCTCCATGATATTCGCAGGACTTTCACGACAATGCTAAACGACTTGGGGGTAGAACCCTATATCGTAGAGCAAATGTTAGGTCATGCTTTAGGAGGAACGATGGGGATTTACAACCGATCACAACACTTGGAAAAGAAAAGGAGAGCTTTAAACCTCTGGTTTAGCAAGCTTTTAGAAATGGAAGTTCAAGATAATGTTGTAAATATATCTATACCTGCTGTAGGTGAATAGGTGAGCAAAACTTCATATTAAAAAATTGATGCTTTACTTCGCGGCATGTATCTTTGCGCCATCATTTTACTAAATAGGATTGAATTGCAGTGAAGTATTGGATTTCGCTTATGGTGTCGTCATCGATGTTGCTAGTTGGATGTCAGTCTACACCCAAGGATATGGATCATGGTATCAAGCTAGATCTTGAGGCTAATAAAGAGATCTTAATGAATTTAGTTAGAGAGGGCTTAAAAGATCCTGACAGTTTGAAAAACTTTAAAATTGTCAGTGAATACAAGTGTTGGCTTACAGGTAACCTATACTCATATGTTACTGGTTCGGCGTCTTGGTGTTATTTAGCAACTTATCAAGCCAAAAACAGTTATGGGGGCTATGTACGAGGAACATCGAATTTCTACTTTAGCCAAGATAATGGTGTTATACATAAAAGCTACAACACCTCTATAGATGGTATGGTTTCGGATGAATTTGTAATGTACAAAGGTGAAAGTAAGCTCATCAATACATATTAAAAACTGCACTGTACAAGGGTAGCTAAGGTGTTGGCTACCCTATCTCCCCCTACAGCTAGATACTCATCTGGCGACATGCTCACCTGAGAAATAGAAATCTTAGTAATTTAGATCCACTGACATATATAAAAATTACAATAGTCTGCTACACCCATACTTCTTTAGCTGGTGGATTGTTTCTTTAGAGCGCTCTTTAGTAAGGTAAGACAGCCTGTAGATGATCTCACGTTTGAGTTGAATATTGTCTCGATGTAGTTTGTAGTAACAATGTTCAGGAACGCTTAGTTTCCCTTCAATGGTTATTTCTTTCCATTGACTCTTTAAGAACTCGATGATGCGGTGTGAAGATTGAACTTTTCTACCCTCAAGAAAGAGCCATATATGATAGTGTTGCTGACTTGATTTACTTCTCTCCCTTGCCCAGCAGTAGCCAATTTTTTTGAGCTTGTGAGTTCGTGTTAGTAGTGTCTTGCTGTGCCGGAAGAAATTACTTATACATTTGTTATCATCAGAATACGCCCCTTCAGGTAGATGTAGTTGAAATGAAATACAGATAACTCGAGCATAGGCTTCTTGCATGAGGTTTAGTTGGCGGATCATCGCCTTTAATCGAGTTTGGTTTATAAAATACTGGCACTTAGCTCCCACGTTAACTTCCCAATGCATACCATCGATTGAAATATATGGGTTATTTGTATATTGGCTCATGGCTGCTGACGTTTCTTGATTGCTTCTAAACCAATGGAAGTGAAAAGCAAGGTAGGGATATTAATAAATACCCCACACCTATTTCGGTTTAATGTTATGTGCTTTCAGGCTTTGATGACTAACTTGTCATTGATAAAACTAGCTTAATGTTCTCAATTTCGGACATAATTTTAGCAACAGCAACCCGCGGTTAATCACTGCTATGTTGGCTCAAGAAGTGCTCTATCTGGCTCTCTCTCCAGCCTAGAGCACGATTTCTTGACTTGATTGGTACAGGGAATCGTTTTTCTACTTTCCACCAGCGCCAGAGCGTCTTAGGGGAGCGTCCCATGATTGCTGATACTTCTTTGACGGTTAGTAATCTATCAAATGGTTTGTTTACTAAGGTGTGCATATATTTTCCTCTTTGTGCGTGTTGAGGATCTATACGTTGCCATTGAGAATTGTTTGGTGAAGTTCTCATTTAATCTTAGTAAAGCTCATATGAAAAAACTTTAAGCACATAGCTGTGCAGGAGATTAGATTTAGTAAAAGCTATACGAAAGTGGTTTGACGTAGTTGGGTTTTTTTGTGGGTTTTAAAAGAGAAAAGCCAATATTCATTACGAATATTGGCTTTAATATCAATGAGATGTGAAACTTAATTAGTTCATGCCGTATTTCTTAAGTTTCTTGCGAAGAGTACCGCGGTTGATACCCATCATAGTTGCTGCGCGAGTTTGGTTACCGCGAGTGTACTGCATGATAGTATCTAGTAGTGGCTGTTCAACTTCAGCTAGAACTAATTCGTATAGTTCTGTTACTTCCTGGCCGTTTAGTTGAGCAAGGTAGTTTTTAAGAGACGCTTTAACAGAGTCACGTAAAGGCTTCTGAGTAATCTGGTCTTGTGACGTTACTGTAGTTACTGTTAATGCTTCTGAAGTCAGATTTTGTTCGAACATATTCGGTCTAGCTCTTCTCTTAATTATGATGCAACGTTATCAAAATAACCTTCTAACGCCTCAATTTGCAGCGGAGCTGCGTCGATAGCGTTGAAGGTACGGCGAAACTCACTTGCCTGTTCATGCTCTTTCAGGTACCACCCAACGTGCTTGCGCGCGATACGTGGACCTAAGAACTCCCCATAAAACTCATGCAGAGCATTTACATGACCAAGCATAATGGTTTTCACTTCCTCAGTTGGAAGTTCCTCCATTGTGGTGCCGTTTTCCAAATAGTGATGGATTTCCTGGAAAATCCAAGGACGACCCTGGGCAGGGCGTCCAATCATTAAAGCGTCCGCACCGGTGTACTCCAGTACAAATTTGGCTTTCTCCGGGCTATCGATATCACCGTTCGCGATAACCGGAATTGAAATCGCCTCTTTTACCGCTTTAATGCTGTCATATTCGGCCTCACCTTTGTACATACATGCTTTCGTTCTGCCATGCAGAGCAAGAGCTTGTATGCCGCAGTTTTCGGCTAATTTAGCGATCTGGACACAGTTCTTGTTGTCTGTATCCCAGCCAGTTCGAGTCTTTAACGTTACAGGAACGTCCACTGCATTCACGACCGCTTTCAAAATCTCTTCGATAATGTTTGGGTATTGAAGCAGAGCAGAGCCCGCTAGCTTCTTATTCACTTTTTTTGCCGGGCAGCCCATGTTGATGTCGATGATTTGTGCACCGTTCTCAACACTGAATTGAGCTGCGTCCGCCATAAGCTGTGGATCGGAACCCGCAATCTGTACAGAGCGAATGCCCGATTCGCCCTCGTGTACCATGCGCTGTTTCGACTTTGACGTTCCCCATAGTTTTGGGTTAGCAGACATCATTTCACTGACGGCCATTCCCGCACCATAGCGAAGACACAACTCGCGAAATGGTCTATCCGTTACACCAGCCATAGGGGCTACGATTAGATTGTTCTTAAGTTGATAGTTTCCGATTTTCAAAACGTCATCACAGTTCTGTACCAGCAAGGGCGCGCATTTTACGCATTTTTTCACTGCGTGAAAAGACTAATATTTGAGCATTTACAAATTGTTTTTGTAAATTGTATGAATTTCAAACAATTAGCTCTGAAAACCTTGTCTAGCCTTGCTTACGACCAGAGATGCGACACCATTCACTTTGCTCAACAATCGGGTCAATGTGAAGCTCGTCACGGTAATAGTTCGCAACATCTTCAGCTTGAGTGTCTAATACGCCGGACATAGCGAGGTCGCCATTTGGCTTAACTAGTCCTTTGATGATAGGTGCAAGTTCACGTAAAGGTCCCGCAAGGATGTTGGCCACAACGACGTCAGCGACGAGACCTTCAGGTTGATTTTGCGGTAAGTAAACTTCTAGTTTGTCTGCAACGCCATTACGCTCAGCATTGTCTTTTGAAGCAAGCAGGGCTTGAGGATCAATGTCGATCCCTATCACTTTTTCAGCGCCCAGTTTGATCGCTGCGATCGCAAGAATACCTGAGCCACAACCGAAGTCGATAACGGTCTTACCGCTTAAGTCCATGCTTTCTAGCCACTCAAGACAAAGTGCTGTTGTAGGGTGAGTACCCGTACCGAATGCAAGGCCTGGATCCAACATAACATTAACAGCGTCAGGATCTGGAATGTCGCGCCAGCTTGGACAAATCCATAAGCGTTCACCAAATTTCATTGGGTGGAAGTTTTCCATCCATTCGCGTTCCCAGTCTTTATCTTCAAGCTGTTCTACTTTGTAAGCAAAATTGTCAGCCAGCATATTGCTCGCTTTAATTTGGTCGATGATGAAGTTAGTGTCTGCTTCTGCATCATACAGTGCCAGAATATCAGTATCGCCCCATAAGCGAGTTTCGCCAGGTAGAGGTTCGAATACAGGTGTATCCTGCGCGTCTAAGAATGTAACAGACAGCGCGCCAGTCTCTTCCATTAGCATATCGCCGATTTGCTCAGCGTTTTCATTGGTCGCGTTGAGTTTGATTTGAATCCAAGGCATTGGTTTTTGCTCTTAAAGTGAATGAAGTGGCGCAGAGTTTACCAGAACTCTACGATTTGTTTGAGTATATACCCAAATAAGCCGATTTATATGTTGAGCCCTTTGCGTACATATAAAACAAAAATGCCCACGGGAGTGGGCATTTTTTAAGACGTTTGCTTAGGCTTATTGTAAGCCAAGCTTCTTCTCTAGGTAGTGGATGTTTGCACCACCGTGTTGGAAGTTTTCGTCATTCATAATGGAGAATTGCAGTGGCACGTTAGTTTTGATGCCTTCGATGATCATCTCACCCAGTGCGTTTTTCATACGTGCAATCGCTACATCACGGTTCTCACCGTAAGTGATCAGTTTACCAATCATTGAATCGTAATGAGGTGGTACTGTGTAGCCTGTGTAGATATGAGATTCCCAACGTACACCCATACCGCCAGGAGCGTGGAAACGCTCGATCTTACCCGGAGATGGTAGGAAGCGCTCAGGGTCTTCTGCGTTGATACGACACTCAATCGCATGGCCACGGATCTTAATATCATCTTGAGTGAATGACAGAGGCTGACCCGCTGCAACACGAAGCTGTTCTTTGATTAGGTCGATGCCAGTAACCATCTCTGTTACTGGGTGCTCTACCTGAATACGAGTGTTCATTTCGATGAAGTAGAACTCACCGTTCTCGTATAGGAATTCAAACGTACCTGCGCCGCGGTAACCGATCTCGATACATGCACGAGTACAGCGTTCACCGATGTACTTACGCATTTCTTCGGTGATACCAGGTGCTGGAGCTTCTTCCACTACTTTTTGGTGACGACGTTGCATTGAACAGTCACGCTCACCAAGGTGGATTGCGCCGCCTTGACCGTCAGCAATAACCTGAACTTCAACGTGACGAGGGTTTTCTAGGAATTTCTCCATGTAAACCATGTCATTGTTGAACGCCGCTTTTGCTTCAGCACGTGTCATTGCAATGGCTTGGATAAGGTCTTTCTCTGCGCGAACAACACGCATACCACGACCGCCGCCGCCGCCAGATGCTTTGATGATTACTGGGTAACCAATGCGCTTAGCAAATGCTTTGTTTTTCTCTTCGTCATTGTCTAGAGGGCCGTCAGAACCCGGTACACAAGGAACGCCTGCTTTCTTCATTGCATTGATAGCAGATACTTTATCGCCCATTAGGCGGATAGTGTCTGCCTTTGGACCAACGAAGATGAAACCACTGCGCTCAACTTGCTCTGCGAAGTCTGCGTTCTCAGACAGGAAGCCGTAACCTGGGTGGATAGCAACAGCACCAGTCACTTCTGCTGCAGAAATGATGCGTGGAATGTTTAGGTAGCTGTCGATACCACGAGCAGGGCCGATACATACGGTTTCGTCTGCGAGTAGTACGTGCTTAAGATCGCGGTCAGCTGTCGAGTGAACAGCGACGGTCTTAATACCTAATTCTTTACAAGCGCGAAGAATACGAAGTGCAATTTCACCTCGGTTCGCGATGACTACTTTGTCTAGCATAAGGCAAGCCCCGCTTATTCGATTACAACAAGAGGTTGGTCGAATTCAACTGGTTGGCCGTCTTCAGCTAGGATTGCTGTAACAACGCCAGATTTGTCCGCTTCGATTTGGTTCATCATTTTCATTGCTTCAACAATACATAGAGTATCGCCAGCATTTACTTTCTGACCCACTTCTACGAATGCTTTAGAGTCTGGGCTTGGAGAGCGGTAGAAAGTACCAACCATTGGAGAAAGAACTTGGTGACCTGCAGGTGTTGCTGCTGGAGCTTCTGCTGCTGGCGCTTCCGCTACTGGTGCCGCTGCTACTGGAGCAGGTGCCGCCGCTGGAGCTGCTGCGTAGTGAATTGGTGCTTGAGGGGCTGCAGTGCCATGACGGCTGATGCGCACTGACTCTTCACCTTCAGAGATCTCTAGCTCAGCAATGCCAGACTCTTCAACTAACTCAATTAGCTTCTTGATTTTACGAATATCCATCTTTTCTTTCTCTTTTATCTTGTGATTAAGACAACCCTCGTAGGGTTGCAGAGTGTTAGGGTTACTTTGTCTGTAGCTTATTGATCGCTGCAGACAGAGCAAATTCATAACCTTGTGCGCCTAAACCGCAAATCACACCCTCTGCTTTATCTGACAGATAAGAGTGATGACGGAATGGTTCACGTGCGTGCACATTTGATAAGTGCACCTCAATAAATGGGATGGCGACGCCAAGTAATGCATCTCGCAGCGCCACACTAGTATGAGTGAAAGCCGCTGGATTGATGATGATGAAGTCAATCTTGCCATAGGCAGCGTGAATGGCTTCAATCAGTTCGTACTCACGATTTGATTGTAGGTGTTCCAGTTCTACCCCAGCGTTATGGGCTTGCTCTGTAAGAGTATCCACAACTTGAGCTAAGGTACTGTGACCATAGTGTGTCGGTTCGCGCAGACCCAATAGATTAAGATTTGGTCCGTTTAGAACAAGAATCCGTGACTTTGCAGACATTGTGTTGCTATCTTCCCTTATCGTGAGTGGAACGTTTATATTCCCAAATATACGATAGTTCAGCACGATTTTTTTGTTAAAACCGAGCAAATTTTAAAAAATCGACCAAGATTATAGCTAATTCATAGCAATTAGCAGCAATTTACTGGTCTAATCTCCTAATAGCCACTCTCGTTTCTGTAACCAAGTTAACAAAAACAACATAATTGCCATATTTTTTGTGTGGCCAATTTGTGCACTAAAGCAAAAAACCGCCATGAGTGATGGCGGTTTTTAAAGTGCTTTTAAAACAGTTGGTTGAATTTATGCCAATTCTGCTTTCTCTGCGATAAGTTTATCTACAACGCTCGGATCGGCAAGCGTTGATGTGTCTCCGAGGTTGCTGGTATCACCCGTTGCAATTTTACGCAGGATTCGACGCATGATCTTACCAGAACGAGTCTTCGGTAAGGAATCCGTCCAGTGCAGTACATCTGGTGTTGCAATTGGACCAATCTCTTTACGCACCCAATCTTTCACTTCTTTGTGTAGCTCTGCTGACGGGAATTCACCATCGTTCAAGGTAATGTAAGCGTAGATAGCTTGGCCTTTGATATCATGCGGAATGCCCACAATAGCGGCCTCAGCAATTTTATGATGTGCGACAAGAGCCGATTCTATTTCAGCGGTACCCATGCGGTGACCCGACACGTTTAGTACGTCATCAACACGGCCCGTGATCCAGTAGTAACCGTCTTCGTCACGACGAGCCCCATCACTAGTAAAGTACATTCCCTTGAAGGTTGAGAAGTAGGTCTGTTCAAAGCGTTCGTGGTCGCCATAAACAGTACGCATCTGACCTGGCCATGAATCAAGGATCACCAAGTTACCTTCTGCTGCGGTTTCTTCAATGATGTTGCCCATGTTATCAACCAGTGCAGGTTGGACTCCGAAGAATGGTCGAGTTGCTGAGCCTGGTTTTAAGTCTGTTGCGCCTGGTAGTGGTGCAATTAAGATACCGCCGGTCTCTGTTTGCCACCAAGTATCAACGATAGGCGAGCTCTCGTTACCAATCGTTTTGTAGTACCACTCCCACGCTTCAGGGTTGATAGGCTCACCTACTGAACCCATCACACGTAAGCTTGAACGAGATGTCCCTGCTACCGCTTCGTTACCTTTTGCCATTAGTGCACGAATAGCGGTTGGCGCAGTGTAGAGAATGTTCACTTGGTGCTTATCAACCACTTCACTCATACGAGCCGTGCTTGGGTAGTTTGGAACACCTTCAAACAGAATGGTTTTGGCCCCGTTCGCTAGTGGACCATAAATTAGGTAAGTATGGCCTGTAATCCAGCCCACATCCGCGGTACACCAGAAGGTTTCACCTGGTTGATAATCGAAGACATATTTAAAGGTCATTGCCGCGTAGACGAGGTAACCGCCTGTAGTATGTAGTACGCCTTTAGGTTTACCTGTCGAGCCAGATGTGTAGAGGATGAACAGCGGGTCTTCGGCTTTCATCTCTTCTGGTGGGCAAACGTCAGAAACGTTGGCTGTTGCTTCGTGCCACCAAACATCACGGTGTTCATGCCATTCAACATCACCACCTGTACGTTTAAGCACGACGACTTTATTGATGGTTTTTACGTCTGGGTTGGTTAGTGCTTCATCCACGTTCTTTTTCAGTGGAACAGCGCGTCCGCCACGTACGCCTTCGTCTGCGGTTATCACGACTTTAGCGTCAGAGTCGATGATACGGCCGGATAGCGCTTCTGGTGAGAAACCGCCAAATACTACGGTGTGAACCGCACCAATACGGGTACAAGCGAGCATAGCCACAGCGGCTTCTGGCACCATTGGCATGTATAGACACACCACGTCGCCCTTGCGTACGCCTTGCTCTTTCAATGCGTTGGAGAATTTACACACTTCTTTGTGCAGTTCGTTGAAAGTGAGTGTTTTGTCGTCGGCTGGATCATCGCCTTCCCAAATGATGGCGACGTCATCCCCGTGTTCTGCAAGATGACGGTCAATACAGTTAGCCGAGACGTTCAGTGTGCCATCTTCAAACCAGCGAATATCAACATGGCCAGTGTCGAAAGAAGTGCTTTTTACTTTGGTGAAAGGTTTGATCCAATCAACGATTTTGCCGTGTTCGTTCCAGAAGCCCTCTGGATCGGTTACCGACTGCTGATACATGGCTAAGTAAGTATCATTATCCGCGTGTGTATGAGTTTTAATATTTTCTTTTACCGGATAAACGTGGGCTTCGCTCATGGCTTCTCTCCTTGTGCCTTATTTCTCGGCCTTACACCAATCTAGATAAGATTTTGAATATATTTTTGTAGGGCTGTTTTTTGGTTCTAAATAACTTGGTCGTGGTAATGACGACGTTGTGCTTATAACTGTCAGTCACCGCGCGCATTTCCACAATTAGACTTTAGGATGAGAGTGATGGAAGCGCCGGGAAATCGCTGAAACAAAAGCATTTCTGGGAGCTAGGTCAACTGATTTTTATGTATACGGCGCGGTTAGGTTGGGTAAATCGCCTTTCGTTAAGCGGACAAAGACCAAAGCGGCAGAAATCGCGTCTTGCAAGGCGTCGTGTTTGTCTTGGATAGGAAGTTCGAGGTGTTTACAAATGGCATCCAGACTTAAGTCGAAATAGGCATTCGGCAAATGTCGTTCCAACTTATCGTGGTAAATCTGACTGACTTCGATCAGTGGGTTAGGAAGTGGGAAGCCAAGTTGCCGCAGACAAGCAAGGTCTAAGATCTTTTTATCGTAACGAATGTGATAGCCCACAAGTGGTCGGTTGCCGATAAAGTCGAGCAGCTCGAGCAGCGCCTCTTTTTCACTGATGCCATCGACTAAGTCTTGGTGGCGAATTCGATGGATCTTGACCGAGCCTGAGTCGAGCGATTGCGGCGCGCGTAAGCGGACTTCAAATGGTTGACTGGTGATGATGCGGTTGTCGATGATCTTGGTGGCTGCAATAGTCACCAGCTCGGCGCGATTTGGGTCAAGGCTGGTGGTTTCGCAGTCAAGAGAGACGTATTCTGTTTTATCTGGCGTGCAAAACAGCGACTGATAAGGCGAACCTTTCAGTTTGTAGTGCCAGTATTTGCGTTGTAACCAGTTCATTGCCTACGCCTCTGTGATTTATGAAAATCAGGGTTAATCACGAATTTGATAATGGAAGCCTAAAAATTGCTTAAATTTCTTCACCACATGTAAGCTGTGGCGAAGCAAATCACGCTCAGTTCTATCCAGTTGTTTAATATCAATGTTATTCAACGCTTCTTGCTTTTTGAGTTGCTGGTTAAGGCGAAGTTTAAAGAACAATTTTAGTGCTTCGTTGAGATTATCTGCTGTTTCGGGTTCTAAGATGCGCTTATTTCTCAGAGCTTCAATGCGCTCAAACGTGTTCTTCTCCTCAATGGCATATTCCAAAGACAAGGTGCGAATGCCGTGTACAATTGGGAAAATACCGCCGCGTTTAATGTCCAATCCGTCTTTAGCACTTTTTACGTTGCCAAATAGAGTTAGGGGCACCGAAAACTGCAAGGCAGGGCGAGTAAAGTCAGACAATATCAACATGCGATCTTTCATTGTGTCACGAAGATGCGCCGCAATTGGAGCCAGCAGCTCGCAATTCCCAGCAACAGCATGGGCGTCACTGAAAATGGCTAAGTCCATGATTTGTTGTGGTTCAGCTTTAGCTATCCAGTGGTTTAGGGTGCTTATCCATTCTTGCTGTGTTTTGACCCATTTCGGGTTGTTAACCATCACTTTACCAGGGCAAAGTGGATAACCGAGCTGTTGTAGTGTGTGTGTGAAGGATTGCATCACTTGTTCGCAATGAGGCCATTCCAGACCATCTTGAATAATCAGGGCATTGTCTTGATCGGTTTTGAGAATTTGCTCTCCTCGGCCTTCAGAGCCGAGTACGATCAAGCAACAATGGTCGTGCAAGGCTGGTGGTATTACTAACTCGAACGCTTTCTCGATAATTTGCTCGTTTACGGCTGAGATCAGCTCCATGATGAAGCGAGTGCGGATGCCGTTTTTCAATAAGCTCTCGACCAATTGACGTTGGCGGTTTGAGGCCAAAGCGAGCTCTACCACGCTGCTTGCTCGAGCAATACTGAGCGTTAACACGTGAGAGTGGGTTGAGAACGCGCTAAGAATTTGGGTCATATCCAGCATGCCAACGGCTCTGTTACCTTCACATACCATGAGGCGTTTCATTCTGTTTCTGGTCATTGTGATCATGGCGTTGAATAGAAAGTCACCATCATCAACGTGATAAACAGGAAAGCTCGCGATCTCACCCACTGGTGTGTCGAGCGCGCAACCATCCAACATCACAGAATGCAGCATATTAGTACGAGTCACTATTGCGTACGGGTGGGCTGATGGCCATTTTTCCAATCGTGGATCATCGCCATGGAGTTGAACCAATGCAGCGTCAATCCCATTTTCTTTTAAGGAACGTGTTACCTCGTTAATTGGTGTATTTGGTTCGAGGATCATCGGTGGGTGATAAATGCTGCGGTCAACTTTAGTGAGAATAAACTCCGCTAAGTTTTGCTGTTGATGGGCCGCTTCGATGAGCTCTTGCCGTTTCGATAAATTGTTATCGAAATAGGCTGCAAACTGGCCATTTTCGTTGTAAAGGGCAAGGAAAATTTCTTTCGGCAGTAGGTAAGAGAGCGTGTCCTCAAGCGCGATGTAGTGATGACGTACCTTGTCTTCAAGTAACGAGCGTACATCGAACATATCGTCGTTGGCATAATGTGCGAACACTTCCTGTTGATCGTTGGAGCGCTCTTCTACCGCGCCTTTGATCAGAATATGTAAGTGGGGGTTCTTCTGTCCGCAGGATAAAATAACATCTCGAGCTCGATAGTAGGCGACGTCCAGAGACGATCGCAGTCGCGTTTGTTGTGCTTCAGTTAAGCGATCGAACGGTGGAGATTGCATGTTAAATTTGTCAGGCATGAGAACACCCAATAATGATGGAAGGAACACTCTCTAAGTCTGACAAATTTCTTACCGGAAGCCAGACGACTTTGGTCTAAATTACGATGTTTTTGCTTGAAGATGCCAAATGTCGCAAAGTTAGTATTCCATCGAGGAAACGATAAGTTTCTTATTCTTCCCTTTTTATAATACGCATGGCGATCCATAATTCCCGGCTCGAACGTTGGTGTTCCCGTTTTAGGATATTAGTAATGTTGAAACCTTCTCCGTATGGCTGGATTTCCCAGTACTTTCTCGGATTCTTCTTTGCGTATGGCGTGTATCTGCCATTTTGGTCACTTTGGTTTAAGGATCAGGGCGTATCTTCGACAGATATCGGTTTGCTGGTCGGGTTAGGCCTTGCGACACGTTGTGTTGCCAATATCGTGATCACCCCACGAGTACACAAAGTCGAACATCTTATGCCTGCTTTACGTTGGTTGAGTTTCGCTGCCCTCCTTTTTGTTGGATTTCACTTTTTTACGGGTGGTAGCTTTTGGTTAATGGCACTAGCGACAGTGTTGTTCAATCTTTGTTGTGGACCGATTATTCCGTTGTCGGACGCGATGGCAAATTACTACGCTCGCCTGAAAATGCTCGATTATGGCCGCACGCGGCTATGGGGTTCGATCGCCTTTATCGCAGGCTCGACGGCAGTGGGCTACCTGGTGGCTGAATTTGGCTCCGATATGATCTTGTACACTGCGATGTTCGGCGTGTTTATCTCGTTGCTGTTTGCTATGCGACCGACTAACCCAATGCCTGTAACGCATGGTGGGCAAAGCGCAGAACGTCCAAAGCTGACCGCTCTTTTGACTGACAAACCGATACTAAAATTCTTAGTGTTGGTGTCACTAATTCAGGGCAGTCATGCGGCTTACTACGGCTTTAGTGCGATTCACTGGAAGGCCGCTGGTCACTCGGAAGATGTCATTGGCTACTTGTGGAGCTTAGGAGTGGCCGCAGAAGTGGCAGTGTTTGCACTGAGTAAGCGCTTATTCGTAGGTTGGTCAATACGCGCGCTGTTTATTGCTGCTGCCGTTGGTGTAATGATGCGTTGGGGTATTACGGCGTCGACAACATCGATTATTGCTTTGGTGATTGTTCAACTACTACATGGTGTGACTTTCGCTACCGCACACATTGCCGCGATCCAATATATCCAAAACTCCGAAGAAAATAAGATCGTAGCGTTGCAAGCGTTGTATAACGCGATTCCGTTGGGCGCATTTATCGCGTTAATGACCGTATTGAGTGGTTGGGGTTATGAGCACTGGGGACCGCTTGTGTTCTGGGGCATGGCCGCGATGGGGTTATTGGCTCTGTTCATCAAGCTTGATTCGCAAGACCCACATCAGGTGGTTGATGTATCAGACAAGCCACTTGAAACTCAGAATTAGACTTATGTAACAAAGGTTAAAAACTAAGCTTTGTCTCCTTTATCAAAGCAGTGTTAAATAAACCTCTCCCTCATGGAGAGGTTTTTTATTCTCTTGCTTTAAAAGTAGCAAGAAAGGCAAGAAAGGATATCGGATGCAAGGATGGCTGGTGGTTCCCGTTTCTTTAGCGTATTTGGGAGCTTTATTTATCATCGCGTGGTACGGCGACATTCAGAAAAGGTGGCTAGCGCGCTGGCGGCCTTGGATTTATAGCCTTTCCATTGCGGTGTACTGTACATCGTGGACCTTCTACGGCACGGTCGGGCAGGCCAGCAGTAATCCTTGGTCTTTCTTGCCCATCTATATTGCTCCCATTTTAGTGTTTACCATCGGATGGCGCGTTTTAGCTCGGCTTATTTTGATTGCTAAACGGGAACACATCACGTCGATTGCTGACTTTATCGGAGCACGCTACGGTAAATCCCAAGGTTTGGCCGTGGTTGTTACGCTCATAGCGGTTGCGGGAATTTTGCCGTACATCGCTTTACAGCTGCGTGGTATCACTATGGGGCTTGAAATCATTGCTCCGGAGCTGGCTACTGATTTTGGTTATCAAAACGATAGCGTGTCGTGGTTTGTTGTGGTCGCATTGGCGATTTTTACGATGCTATTCGGTACCCGCCACATTGATAACACGGAACACCATCGTGGGATGATGATGGCAATTGCCTTCGAATCCATTATCAAACTGCTGGCTTTTTTAGTGGTTGGTGTCTTCATTGTTTGGTTGGCGATGAACTCCGAGAATTTGAGCTTAATTGATGTTGCCGCACAGACGTATCAGTCACCAAATATCCCGACTATATTGATTCATACTGTACTGACCATGCTGGCGATAGTTTGCCTTCCGCGACAATTCCATACGATGGTGGTGGAAAATGAACGTGCTCAAGATTTGCACGTGGCTCGTTGGTTGTTCCCCATTTATCTGATCTTAATGGGGATTTTTGTTTTACCTATTGCGTGGGTAGGGCAAGGTCTCTTGAGTGGCGCTTCGCCTGATACTTATGTCATCAGTGTGCCGATGTCGGTAGGGGCGAGTGAAATCGCCTTACTTGCGTTTCTAGGCGGTACTTCAGCGGCAAGTGGCATGGTTATCGTATCGACGATTGCCTTAGCGATCATGGTCTCGAATGACTTGGTTATGCCATTGCTATTGCGTCGCATGCGACTGACGCAGCGTAACCATCACCATTTTTCTGAATTATTACTGCGGATCCGCCGTGGTTTGATTTTAGTTTTGTTGATTGGCGCGTGGTGTTTCTATCAAGCGTTGGACACCATTCATTCACTGTCTGCTATCGGCTTTCTCTCGTTCGCGGCTATCACGCAATTCGCTCCTGCGCTGGTTGGCGGTATGTATTGGCGTCAAGGGAATAAGAAAGGCGTGTATGTTGGCCTCGCGGTGGGTTTTGCTACCTGGTTGATTACGTTAATGAGCCAAACAGACATGCTTGCCGGAGACGCCAGCAATAACTTCCTGATCTGGTTGATTACGCCACCAGAGGTATTGGCTAGTTTTGATATCGCGATTTCAGATTGGGGGATGATCCTCAGTGTGGTCGCTAATGCAGTGTGTTTTGTTGTGGTTTCTATGGCTACCCGACCAAGCCTAAGTGAGCGCTTACAATCGGCATCATTCGTTGGTACACCGCTGCCTGAAAGCGAAAATATGAGTCTGTACCAGAGCCGCGTTACGGTTGCAGAACTGGAAATGCTAGCGTCTAGATTTGTAGGACGAACGCGAGTTAAAGCGGCGTTTCAAGCCTACTGGAGCCAGCAACGAGAAGAGTTGATGCCGAATCAACAAGCGCCATCTTCTCTGATTCGGCATACGGAGCGTGTGCTAGCAGGGGTATTTGGAGCATCTTCTGCTAAGTTAGTACTTACTTCCGCTCTGCAAGGAAGAAACATGCAGCTTGAAGAGGTGGCGACTATCGTCGATGAAGCCTCTGAACTGTACGATTTTAGTCGGGGTTTACTCCAAGGCGCGATTGAGCATATTGGACAAGGTATTGCGGTCGTCGATAAGCAACTACGCTTGGTTGCGTGGAACCAACGCTATTTAGAACTCTTTGAATTTCCGCCAGGCCTGATTCAAGTAGGTCGACCGATTGCGGATGTGATTCGGCACAATGCAGAGCAGGGGTTGTGTGGCCCTGGTGACCCTGATGACCACGTCCGTCGCCGTGTTTATCACCTTGAGCAAGGGACTCGGCACACCTCTTCTCGGGTTCGTCCCGATGGTCGCGTGATAGAGGTGCAAGGTAACCCAATGCCAGGTGGTGGCTTTGTGATGAGCTTTACCGACATCACCGTATTCCGTGATGCAGAGCAAGCACTGAAAGACGCCAACGAGACATTGGAAGAAAGGGTACGTCTGCGGACTCGAGAATTAGAACAACTTAACAAGCAGCTGGTGGAAGCGACGCAGCGCTCGGATTTGGAATCGAAGTCCAAATCACGGTTCTTGGCGGCAGTAAGCCATGACTTGATGCAACCGCTCAACGCGGCGCGTCTATTCGCGTCTTCACTATCGGAAGTCGCCAAAGACAGCGAAGCCAAAAAGCTGTCAGCACACATTGAAAGTGCTTTAGAGGCTGCCGAAGACTTAATTGGAGATTTGCTGGATATCTCGCGTTTGGAATCGGGCAAGTTGGAAGTCAACGTGCACGGCTTTGCGTTAAATGATGTGTTGTCGAATTTGAATGCTGAGTTTAGTGCGTTAGCCAAACAGCAAGGCATAGAGTTCACCATGATTCCGTCCTCACTCATGGTTAAGTCGGATCCCAAACTGCTGCGCCGTGTGGTGCAAAACTTCCTGACCAATGCGTTTCGTTATAACCCGAATGGCAAAGTCGCACTCGGTGTTCGCCGCGTGAAAGGGCGAGTGCGTATTGATGTATGGGATAATGGAGTGGGGATTGAAGAAGAGAAGCAGCAAGAGATTTTTGAAGAGTTTAATCGCGGAACTCAAGTTCGTTCCGACCAAGGTCTCGGACTTGGTTTGGCGATTTCGAAAGGAATTGCTCAGGTACTTGGGCATGAAATTTCGATGCGCTCTTGGGTTGGAAAAGGCAGTGTTTTTTCCATCACCCTAGATAAAGCTGATCATGTTCAGCTTCATCCAGTTCACGTGGCAATGAGTAAGCAATCTGAACTTGGTCATCTGAGAATCCTTTGTGTCGATAATGAGCCTGACATTCTAGTCGGCATGGAAAACTTACTTTCCCGATGGGGTTGCGATACACGAGTTGCGATTGATTTAGTTGAAAGTCTACAAGCGCTTGAGGATGGTTGGATTCCGGATGTAATTTTCTCCGATTACCGACTTGATGATGGTCGTACTGGTTTAGAAGTGCTACAGCAATGCCGCCTGAGATTAGGCCACAGCTTTGAAGGCGTCATCATCAGTGCAGATCGTACCGATGATATGCTTGATGGCATCAAAGCAAATGGGTTCAGCTTTATTGCTAAGCCAGTTAAGCCGCTTAAGCTGCGTTCGGTGCTCAATCGAGTCGCTTAGGATTGGAGTGTTTGAAAAATAGCTATAAAAAGAGACCTCCGAATGAAGGTCTCGATGTTTGTAATCTTAGTTGATAGGCTGAGTTTGCCGTTTATTCTGCGACGCCGCCTTGGGTCAGTTTGGCTGGATTAAGCAATCGCTCTAGTGTGGCTCTATCCAAATCAGTTTCTTCTTCCGCGACATCAATAATCGCGCGTCCCTGTTTGTAGGCTTTTTTCGCGACTTCTGCCGCTTTTAGGTAACCAATGACCGGGTTGAGAGCCGTGACCAAAATTGGGTTTTTGGCGAGTGCAACATCCAAGTTATCTTGGCGAACTTCAAACGTCGCAATGGCTTTGTCAGCTAAAGCGGTTGCGCTGTTAGAGAGTAACTCGATGCTCTCCAATACGTTATGAGCAATAACTGGCAGCATGACGTTAAGCTGGAAGTTGCCCGCTTGGCCTGCGACGGTTATGGTGGTGTCATTACCAATGACTTGCGCTGATGCCATAGCTGCGGCTTCTGGGATCACAGGATTTACTTTGCCAGGCATGATGGAAGAACCCGGTTGCAAGCCTTGTAATTCAATCTCACCTAAACCAGCCAATGGGCCTGAATTCATCCAACGAAGATCATTTGCGATCTTCATGATCGCAACTGCTGCTGTTTTGAGCTGTCCCGACAGAGCGACGATCGCATCTTGACTGCTTAAATTGAAAAAGAAGTTATCACTGGCCGTGAACTGAATACGAGTTGACTGGGTTAGGTTGCTAGCGAATAAGTCTGCAAAGCGTGGATCGGCATTGATCCCCGTTCCAACCGCCGTACCACCTTGGGCTAAGGCTTTTACAGCAGGAAGAACTTGTTCAATCGCTTGTTTTGCATGCTCGATTTGGAACTGCCAACCGCCAAGTTCTTGAGCAAAGGTAATTGGCATCGCGTCCATTAAGTGGGTGCGACCGGTTTTTACAACATCTTTCAATGCTTGCTGTTTAGACTCTAGTGTTTGGCTGAGGTGTGACAGGGCCGGGAAGAGCTGTTTTTCGATGGCTAATGCTGCGCTAACTTGAATGGCCGTTGGTACCACATCGTTGCTGCTTTGCCCCATGTTGACGTGATCATTAGGGCTGACAGTGCCGCCTAGATGCTGGGAGGCCAGTGTTGCAATTACTTCATTCGCATTCATATTTGAGCTAGTGCCTGATCCCGTTTGGAACACGTCAATTGGGAATTGCTCAATATGATTGCCTTCGATAATTGCTTGAGCTGCGTCAGCAATCGCGTTGGCAATATCTCCCTCAAGCAGCCCTAGCTGTGCGTTGGTGAGTGCCGCAGTCTGCTTGATGTGTGCTAACGCTTTGATAAAACCAGATGGCATTTTATGTTGACTGAATGAGAAGTTATCGACGGCGCGTTGAGTCTGGGCTTGGTAGAGAGCATCTGCAGGGACCGTTACTTCGCCCATACTGTCAGTTTCTATGCGGAATTCGGTGCTCATGGTAGGGATCCTTTTGGTTAATCGAGTGAGATTTGAATCAGGCGTAATTGTTGTTGTAGTGCGAGAAATTTCACGTCGCCTTGTTCAAACTGGTAGTAATAGCGTTTGAGGCAAAATAATGGTGTATGGATAGAATCGAGACAGACACGACGGAAGATACGACTGCGAGTTGAGTCTTGAATTGCGTCTAGTAAATGGAAATAAACCTGACGTAAAAACAGCTCACACAACAATAGATTTTCTTCATCGGCATCGTGTTCATAACAGGAAGACAACACCATTCCCCAATGAATATAGTCATGAATCACGTCTGGCTCAAAGCCATGTGGTGCGGCGAGAAGGAATCTATCTTGGGCTTTAAAAAATGCGTTAAAGATGTCCCGTTTGTTGTCCATAACCACCTCTCATTAAATGTAATGATAATTATTATCAATTAACTTGTGAGTTGGCAACCCTTTTTAGAGTAAGAGGTTGTTGAAGAAAGACTTACGGAAACAAAAGCCGACGCAAAGGCGTCGGCTGAGTAGGAATTCATTTATGCTGAGTGAAACTAAGTCACTGTCGTTTGAATACCGGTGAATTAGCTTGTCGCCGTTATTCAGTAAATAAGGTTTCGTACTTCACAAATGCGGTTTGTGTTTCACCATAATATAGTGTGCCGCCTGATTGAATGACGACTCTTAACCAGCTTTCTGCAGATGCAGGCTTTGGTAAGGTGATGTACCAGCTTTGGCCTGCTTGATCGGCGGGCTTCATATCAATCGGTTGAGCGTTTTTCTCTTTGTCACTCACAATAGAAACTTTAACCCCTTCAAGTGGGTAAGCGGCTTTGAGTGACAATTCTAAGTTATTTTTAGTGAGTTTTTCAGAGCGAAATTTCACTTTAAAATCGCCATTTTCCATATCACACAGACCGCTGGTGTAACGACAATTAGACTTACTCGCGAGTTTGTAAGTTTCCCCTTCTTGCGCCGCGTGGGGCTTCTCGCTGAGGGCCATATCGGTACCGAAGTAAGCGATCAAAGAGAGAACTGGCGCAATCAGTAGAGCGAGAATAAAGTGCTTGTTTTTGAACATCTTGGCTTCCTTGCAACGACATACTGCGAATATGGTAACTGAAAAGTGAGAATAAAAAAGCCCCGGACGGCTGGTTCCAAACGGGGCTTTTGTGGTTTTGATTAGTTTTTAGTGATCCACTGCACTACCAGCACCTACTGGTACGCGAACGTGTTCGACTAGGTCTTTTACTTCTTGTGGCGTTTCTGCAGTTACTTTGGATACAGCGAATGCAACAATGAAGTTAAATAGTGCGCCGATAGCACCAAACGCGTTTGGCTCAATACCCAGGAACCAGTTTGTTCCCCAGCTTTCTAGATATTTCCAATCAGCGACGAAAAGAATGCCTTTGTGTTGGAATACGTAGAACAGCGTAATACTGATACCCGCAATCATACCGGCGATTGCGCCTTCTTTGTTGATGCTCTTGCTGAAGATGCCCATCATCAATGCAGGGAAGATGGATGAAGCGGCAAGACCAAAGGCGAGTGCTACCGTACCTGCGGCAAATCCAGGCGGATTTAAACCGAGATAGCCTGCGGCTGCTATCGCTACTGCCATTGATATTCGACTAGCAAGTAGCTCTTTTTTCTCGGATATGTTCGGATTGATAACCCCTTTGATTAAGTCATGGGAAATAGCTGAAGAAATGGCGAGTAGTAAACCTGCTGCGGTAGATAGTGCAGCTGCAAGACCACCTGCTGCCACAAGTGCAATCACCCAGTTTGGTAGTTTAGCGATCTCTGGGTTAGCCAATACCATGATGTCGTTATCAACGCGCAGTTCGTTGGTGGACGCATCTGAAGTGTATTGGATATTGCCATCGCCATTTTTATCGTCAAAACCGAGTAGTCCAGTTGTTTCCCAGTTTTTGAACCACGCAGGACGCTCGTCATACGCTAGGTGCTGACCCGGAGCTGGATTTACCGTATTCATTAGGTTGAGGCGAGCCATCGCTGATACCGCTGGTGCAGTAGTGTAAAGGATTGCGATGAAGATCAGAGCCCAGCCTGCTGATGTACGTGCGTCGCGAACCTTCGGCACGGTAAAGAAACGGATAATTACGTGTGGTAGACCGGCAGTACCAATCATCAGTGACATGGTGTAGACAAACATATTAAGTGTGTCGCCACGTACTTGGGTCGTGTATTCACTGAATCCGAGTTCGGTCACCACTTGGTCAAGCCGATCGAGTAGATAGACATCGGTACCAGCCATGGTACTCCCCAGACCAATTTGTGGGATTGGGTTACCAGTGAGTTGCAGAGAGATAAAGATTGCAGGGATAGTGTAAGCAAGAATGAGTACGCAATATTGAGCAATCTGCGTGTAAGTGATGCCTTTCATGCCGCCAAGAACCGCGTACATGAAAACGATACACATACCAATTAATAGGCCGGTGGAGTAATCCACTTCTAAGAAGCGACCAAACGCAACGCCCACGCCTTTCATCTGACCGATAACATAAGTCACTGATGCGATGATAAGACAAACAACCGCTACGATACGTGCTGTGTTGGAGTAAAAGCGTTCACCAACAAACTCTGGCACCGTAAACTTACCAAATTTGCGTAGGTAAGGTGCTAGCAACAGCGCAAGCAGAACGTAGCCACCAGTCCAACCCATTAGAAATACTGAGCCGCCATAGCCCATGAAGGCAATTAAGCCTGCCATTGAGATAAACGACGCTGCGGACATCCAATCGGCTGCGGTTGCCATACCGTTTGCAATCGGGTTTACACCGCCACCAGCAACATAAAACTCTTTGGTTGATCCGGCGCGAGCCCAAATAGCAATCCCGATGTACAGGATGAACGTGGCGCCAACGACCAGGTAGGTAATAGTTTTCAAATCCATCTGAGTGACTCCTTATTCGTCCACGCCGAATTCACGGTCAATTTGGCGCATCTTCCATGCGTAATAGAAAATAATTCCTAGGAAGGCATAGATGGAGCCTTGTTGAGCAAACCAGAAACCGAGTTTGTAACCGCCTAGTTGAAATTGATTTAGTACGTCGACAAATAAAATGCCGCAGCCGAAAGACACGACGAACCAGATGACCATTAGGCCGATCATGAGCTTCACGTTTTTGTCCCAATAGGCTTTGGCTCTTTCTTCGCTTTCAAATGCCATTGCCGTCTCCTTACGATTGGTATTGTTGTTAATGAAATGTTTCAATATGTACATTAGCAAGGTGTTGGCAATAACTCTTTTCAACTTTAGTCGGGGTGTTAAAAATGAAGAACCCCCATATTATGGGCTTTTGCAGCGAACAAAGGGGTAAAACGTTATGTTAATAAACTGTTAAGTTAGCCAAAGGTCTAAAGGTTGATTGGATAAACAGGCATGATTAAGACGGGCCATTAATCTTTTCTTCATTGAACTTGGAGATGCTGTGTAAGTATTGGTGGTGATCTTGTGGCTCTTAAAGAGAGAAGGCGTAGATAAGAAAGCTCACAAGTAATTTATTTACATAAAGTTTTCGCATCAAATCACCGTTTTAACGCACAATAAAGTAATATAACTGAGTCATTCTCGTACAACCTCGCATTTTGAGACGGTGTAAAGGGGAGGCAGATTAGGGCATTACCTCATTAACGAAGTAGCCTGCTCATCACAATTATTATCGTTTTTCATTAAGGGAGGGTGAGAATGGACGCAGACACCATTAACAGTTTTTTTCTAATAGGTGCGTTGTTAATCGCACTTAGCGTTCTTTTAAGCCCAGTGTCTTCTAAGTTGGGAATCCCAATTCTTTTGGTATTTTTAGCCGTTGGAATGCTAGCGGGGGAAGACGGCTTAGGCGGCATTTTATTCGATAACTTTTCGATCGCTTATTTGGTTAGTAACCTCGCATTAGCCATCATTTTGCTTGATGGTGGGATGAGAACGCGGGTCGCCAGCTTTAGGGTTGCGTTATGGCCCTCGGTCTCTTTGGCGACATTTGGCGTTGCGATCACCACCATTTTAACCGGGCTGATGGCAACGTGGTTATTCGACTTAGATTTATTGCAAGGCATATTGGTTGGTGCGATTGTTGGTTCCACCGATGCTGCCGCGGTCTTCTCTCTACTCAAAGGTCGTAGCCTGAACGAACGTGTTGGTTCAACGCTGGAAATTGAATCCGGCACCAATGACCCAATGGCGGTGTTTCTGACCGTAACTCTGATTGCTATTTTAGCGAACCCTGGCGCAGATTTAAGTGCGGGCTTTTTGGCGTTCAGTTTTCTTAAGCAGTTTGGTATTGGCGCGTTACTTGGCTTCGCTGGTGGCTGGCTCTTATGGAAAGTTATCAATCGCAATCAATTACCAGATGGGCTGTATTCTATTTTAACGGTCAGTGGTGGCTTGCTTATTTTCGCTTTATCTAACACTTTGGGTGGCAGTGGTATTTTGTCGATTTACCTTGTTGGTCTTTTATTAGGTAACCGTCCAACACGCAGCCGCCACTCTATTCTTCATGTTTTAGATGGTATGACGTGGCTAGCTCAAATTGGTATGTTCTTGGTGCTTGGTTTGTTGGTTACGCCATCCAATTTACTCTCTATTGCGTTGCCAGGTCTTGCGCTTGCTTTCGGGATGATTTTGTTTGCCCGACCAATCTCAGTTTGGATTGGTTTACTGCCATTCAAGAGTTTCACGCCACGTGAAAAGTGGTTTGTCTCTTGGGTAGGATTGCGTGGCGCTGTACCTATCATCCTCGCGGTATTTCCGATGATGGCAGGGTTGCCAGATGCTCAACTGTACTTCAATTTGGCATTCTTTGTAGTAATGGTGTCTTTGATAGTACAAGGGGGCACGTTGACTAAGGCGATGTCTCTTGCAAAGGTCGAGCTACCTTCTAAGCCTGAGCCAATTTCGCGTACGGGTGTAGAGATTTACCCGACCAGTGAGTGGGAGCTGTTTATCTATAGACTTAAAGCAGATAAATGGTGCATTGGTGAGCCATTACGTAGTCTTTCGATGCCGGAAGGAACGCGTATCGCCGCTGTATTTCGCAGTAAAGAGCTATTGCACCCATCCGGCAGTACGCGTCTTGAGGAAGATGATACCTTGTGTGTATTAGCACAAGAAAAGGATTTAGATGCACTGAGCTTACTGTTTAGTGAAGCCCCAGAGAAAGCGTCGCTAGCGCGATTCTTCGGTGACTTCTTCCTCGATATTGAAGTGAAGCTTGCCGATATTGCCGTGATGTATGGTTTGAATCTGGGGGATGAACCGCTGGATAAAAGTTTGAGAAACCTTGTCGAAGAGCAATTAGGTAGCACGCCAGTATTGGGAGACCATTTCGAGTGGCAAGGTTTGCATTGGATCGTCGCTGATGTTGTTGATCAGCAGGTCACTAAAGTCGGTATCCGATTGCCAAACGAAAAAAGTAAGTCTGACGATAAGACGTCAATCTAGTCGCTCATTTCCGTCAGCATAATCACGGCTTGCGTGCGGTTCTTTACACCGAGCTTACGGAAAATCGCTGTCATGTGCGCTTTTATGGTGGCTTCTGAAACATTCAATTCGTAAGCGATTTGCTTGTTCAGCAAGCCATCGGACAACATTCCCAACACTTTATATTGCTGCGGTGTTAGCGCAGCAATCTTTTCCGCTAAGTCATTACATGCCGCGTTATTGGTGATCAACCCTTCAGGGAAGTATGGGTCGCCATTCAGCACTTGATTGAGCGCGTTCACTAATTCGCGCATGTCGCTGGACTTGGGAATAAAACCAAATGCACCATGGCTTTTCACTTGCGTCACGATCGCCGGCTCTTCACTCGCTGAAACGACGACGATAGGTAAATCTGGATGCTCTGCTCGCAAATGAATCAAGCCAGACATACCATTTGCTCCTGGCATTTTGAGATCCAATAGCACTAAATCTGGCTCTTCCTCTCGCTCCAACAAAGCCAGAAGTGCGTCGAGTGAGTCCGCTTCCAGCAAATTTGCACCACTAATAGCCATGTGGATAGATTGAAACAAGGCATTCCGGAAGAGTGGGTGATCATCTGCAATAATGATGGTGTAGGTCGAATCCATGACGTTAAACACTTTTGACTATTTCGTTAAATTTATTATTGTCCAGCTTTGAGAGAGTGGACAATATTTATTCGCTAAAAGTCTGAACCAAATCGACTTTTATTAGGAAAATTGCATATAAACGCAATGTTCTTATTCAAATCTGAGCAATAAAAAACGCCAGTGGACATCACTGGCGTTTGAATATCTGGTTATCAGAACTGCTTGATATGCTCTAAGAAAGGCTCGGCTTGCATAAAGCCCGTCAAACGAGCGTTTGAAACGTGTTCGCCACTGGCATCCCAAAACTCAATTGTTGGTAAACCAAGTACATTCATGTGCTTCAGTAGTTCGATGTCTTGCACTTGGTTTTTGGTCACGTCCGCTTGCAGAAGAACGAAGTCTTGCAGTTTTGCTTCGACGCTTGGGTCATGGAAGGTGTACTTTTCAAACTCTTTACATGCTACACACCAATCGGCGTAGAAATCGAGCATGACGGGTTTACCTGCCGCTTTCGCAAGTGCCAGTTGTTCTTCAAGCTCCGCCACGTTAGCAATGCGAGTAAAGCTAACAGTGGCTTGCTGAGTTTGTGTTGTGTTGTTGCCAAACCAGTAATTTAAGATAGGTTGTGCTGAGGCTAGCAAACCTAAGACGGCGATTATGCCCACGGCACTTTGTTTCCAGCCACCAAACTCTAGACTGTTTTTGATGTGGTATAGCCAACCAAAAGCAGCAATACCCAGTGCTGACCACAGAATCGTTGACCACATTTCTGGCATGATGCGTTCTAGTAAGAAGATAGGTGCGGCAAGCAGAATAAAGCCGAAGAGTGTTTTCACACGGTCCATCCAACCACCTGCTTTTGGTAGCAGTTTGTTGCCGAAGACTGCAACAAGAATAAGCGGAATACCCATGCCCATCGCCAGCGCGTATAACGCGATACCACCCGTCAGCAAATCGCCGCTTTGTGCCACGTAAAGTAGCGCACCAGACAGAGGTGCCGTGGTACAAGGAGAACAAACCAGTCCAGAAATCGCCCCCATGGCGAATACGCCTGCACTGCTGCCACCCTGTTGCTTATTACTTAAGTTATTCAACCATGTTTGAACGCTGCTTGGTAGCTGTAATGAGTACAGACCAAACATAGACAAAGCGAGTGCGATGAACAGTACGCTCAAGCCAATCAGCACATAAGGGTGTTGCATTGCCGCTTGGAACTGCATACCTGCAGATGCCACCACAAGGCCGAGTAGGGTGTAAGTCAGCGCCATGCCTTGCACGTAGACGAATGACAAGCCTAGCGCACGGCGTTGGCTTAGTTTGCCACTGCCAAGCACTATGCTGGTCAGAATTGGGTACATCGGCAGCACACAAGGTGTAAACGCCAAGCCCACACCAAGCGCTAAGAACAGAAGTGGTGTCCACCAGTTATCAGCAAGGTTGGCTGCAAGGCTATCTTGCTGTGTTACTGGCGCCGATGATGTGTCACCAGACGTAGATGATTGCGCCGCTGGTGGCGTTGCTGTTGGTGCCTGTTCTGCTTTTGATGCAGTTGTCGCCGTTGTTGAATCTGAGTTCGACGAAGTAAACGCGCTGATAGGAATCACGCGAGTTTCTGGCGGGTAACAGAAGCCTGCTTTCGCACAACCTTGGTATTGCACCACCACGCGCGCACCGTCTTGCCAATCATGCATTGGTACATTAACGAAGAGAGGTTGAGTATAGATATGCACGTCACCAAAGAATTCATCTTTATGCGGTGTGCCGTCTTCCATTTGCAGTTCGCCTAGCGATACTTTCTCACCAGCTACAGACAAGCGCTCTTGATATAGGTAGTACCCGTCACGTACCTGCCAATCGAGCATCAATTTGTCATCTTGCTGGTAGAAGTTAAATGGAAACGCCTGATCAACCGGAACAAAGCTGTCGCTGCTGCTACCAAAACTGTTGTTCTGGCTATTGTTAAACTGGTCTTTGCCAAATAAAGCTAAAGACGGAGTGGAAAAGGTAATGAGCCCTAAGAGTAAAACGGAAAGTAATGCGCGCATAAAAGAGTCAATTCATCTTAGATAATTGCCGTTAGTGTAACTCAATCAGACCCGGAGGCGAGTCAATAAGTTTCATGAAAATGAAGATTTATTGAGCATAAATCAAGACAACAGGCAATAAAAAAGGGAGCCGAAGCTCCCCGAGTAAGACTCTGTTTCTACTAGATCAGTAGACCACCGAATGCGAAGCCAAGTGCTACCGCAGAAGCGATGGTTACCACACCAGGTACAAAGAATGGGTGGTTGAATACGTACTTACCGATACGAGTTGAACCCGTGTCGTCCATCTCAACCGCTGCTAGAAGCGTTGGGTAAGTTGGCAGCACGAATAGCGCACTTACTGCTGCGAAAGATGCAACTGCGGTAAGTGGTGCGACACCGATTGCTAGTGCTGCTGGCATCAGCGCAACAGTGGTTGCACCTTGTGAGTAAAGCAGCATTGAAGCGAAGAATAGAACGAGTGCTAGCATCCATGGGTAGTCTGCTAGTAGCGCACCAGCCACTTCTTTGATGCCGTCAACGTGCGCGTTAACGAACGTAGAACCTAGCCATGCCACACCAAGAACACACACACACGCTGTCATACCAGAGCGGAATGTTGCTGCTGCTGGGATTTTGCCAGCATCGATTTTACAGCTCATTACGATAGCTGCCGCAGCTGCTAGCATTACCGTCATGATAGCTTCGTTACGACCTAGAGCAGGGTTCTCGATAAGGCCAACAGAGCCAGAAATTGCTGCTGCGTAACACACGACAAATGCGATTGCGCCTAGGAAGATGAATGTTGCTTTCTTCGCTGTTGGTAGGATTTCGCGTTTTGCTTCTGTATTTAGCTTGATTAAGCCTTTTTCTAGACGCTCTTGGTATTCAGCATCGTCTTTTAGCTCACAGCCCATGAAGTTCGCCACGAACGCACCGATCATGCACGCGATGAACGTCGTTGGGATACAGATTGCTAGTAGTGTTAGGTAGTCAACGCCAAATGGGTGCAGCATTGCCGCGAACGCTACAACAGCCGCTGAGATTGGTGATGCGGTGATAGCGATTTGCGATGCTACGACCGCGATAGACAGTGGACGAGAAGGGCGCACGCCTTGGCCTTTCGCTACTTCTGCAATCACTGGCAAAGTAGAGAATGCCGTGTGGCCAGTACCCGCCATTAATGTCATTAGGTAAGTTACGATAGGCGCATAAAAGGTGATGCGCTCAGGATGCTTGAGCAAAAAGTTTTCAGCAACTTGCACCATCCAGTCTAAACCACCCGCTACCTGCATTGCTGCGATAGCGGTGATTACAGACATGATGATCAAAATTACGTCAACGGGAATGTAAGCTTGGCTTGTTGGTACGCCCAAGATCAAAGACAACGCAATGACCCCAGCACCACCGGCAAAACCAATGCCGATACCACCGATTCTTGCCCCCAAATAGATGAAGAGCAGAACCACGAAGAGTTCGACCATGACCATATTGATACCTCTTTAGTTTTTTATTTGATTCTGATTTTTTGAACACTCAGGAACAGGAGTAAATGCTCAGAGAATGAGAACCTAGTGGTTTAGCGGCAATAAAAGCATATAAAAAATGTGGTTAACCGTATGAGAGCCTAAAAAAGGGGCCTGAGTGGCCCCCTTCGGATTCGTTATTACTCGTAACGTTTTGCTTTGTAAGTAGGATGCATGAAGTTTTCTACTGACAAGATTTCATCAAGCTCCTCTGCTGTAAGCAGACCGCGCTCTAGCACGACTTCACGAACACTCTTACCAGTTTCTGCACAAATCTTACCTACGATGTCACCTTCGTGGTGGCCGATGTATGGGTTTAGGTAAGTGACGATACCGATAGAGTTGTAAACGTAGTTTTCGCAAACTTCTTTGTTCACAGTGATGCCGTCGATACATTTATCACGTAGGTTCACACACGCGTTGTGTAGTAGAGAGATAGACTCAAACACACTTTGTGCGATCACAGGTTCCATAACGTTTAGCTGTAGCTGACCGCCTTCTGCTGCGAAAGAAACCGTGTTGTCGTTACCGAGAACTTTGAAGCAAACTTGGTTTACTACTTCTGGGATAACTGGGTTTACTTTAGCTGGCATGATTGAAGAGCCTGCTTGCATTTCAGGTAGGTTCAATTCATTTAGACCCGCACGAGGACCAGAAGAAAGTAGACGAAGGTCGTTACAGATCTTCGATAGTTTCACTGCTAGGCGTTTTAGCGCGCCGTGAGTCATTACGTATGCACCACAGTCAGACGTTGCTTCGATAAGGTCTTCTGCTGCAACAACGTCAAGGCCTGTTACTTCCGCTAGGTGTTTTACTGCAAGCGCTTGGTAGCCAGTTGGTGTATTTAGACCAGTACCGATTGCGGTTGCGCCTAGGTTGATTTCTAGGAGGAGTTTAGATGTGTAATCTAGAGCACGAATCTCTTCGTTTAGTGTTACCGCCCACGCATGGAACTCTTGACCGACTGTCATTGGTACTGCGTCTTGAAGCTGAGTACGGCCCATTTTCAGTACATCTTTAAACTCAACGGCTTTAAGTTCGAATGCGCCTTTTAGGTACTCAATTGCTTCCATTAGCTTGTGTACGCTGTTGTATACCGCAATACGGAAACCTGTTGGGTACGCACAGTTGGTTGATTGGCTCTTGTTTACATGGTCATTTGGGTTAACAAATTCGTATTGGCCTTTCTCTTTACCCATCAACTCAAGCGCAACGTTTGCGATCACTTCGTTCGTGTTCATGTTAACTGAAGTGCCTGCACCGCCTTGGAATACGTCTGATGGGAACTGATCCATACACTTGCCAGTTTCTAGGATCAAATCACACGCTTCGATGATGTAGTTTGCAACGTCTTTTGGAATAGCGCCAAGTTCTTTGTTTGCTAACGCTGCTGCTTTTTTGGTCATTACCATGCCGCGTACAAATTCTGGTACGTCAGAGATGGTCATATTAGAGATGTTGAAGTTCTCGATCGCACGTAGCGTATGAATACCGTAGTACGCATCTGCAGGGACATGACGTTGACCTAATAGATCTTCTTCAATACGAGTGGCTGGGTTTGCTGTTTTTGGAGCATCAGATAGGGTAGCCATAGCAGGATCCTTAGATGATAATTCTGATAATAAAGTTATTTATTAGCCATTTCTGCAATCTAGAATCCATTCATCAGAATTTTTGGCTGGAAAATCCGTCCTGACTTATGTGGCACATGATACTGCACCTAGCGCATAAAAATAGTAACTAGATCACCTTTTTCGTTTTTCATGAGTCAATAATTTGCAAAGTATGAACGGGTTATTAATAACCCTTTATGGGTACTCGATTTTCCTCGACAAACATGAGTTTTTAGAGTTCGAAATTAGCACTTTAAAAGCACGAAAAAATCGGTATGCAATTGAATGAAACGCGCTCCCGCTACTTTGTCTAAAAGAGAAGGAGACCAGTATGAACACGCTTTTTTACAACGATTCGTTTGAGCTTAGTCTGCTTTTACCATTACACTGAATTAAACAAAGGAGGGCGTGTGTTTCCTATCTTATTATTAGCGTTTATTTTTGTTCCGATCATTGAAATCGGCTTATTTATTCAGGTGGGCGGCTTTTTAGGTTTATGGCCGACCATTGCACTAGTCTTAATCACGGCATTTGTTGGTGCATCGTTGGTTCGTAGCCAAGGTATACAAACACTGATGTCAGTACAGGGGCGTCTTGAACAAGGTGAAATTCCAGCCCAGCAAATTTTTGAAGGCGTAATGCTCGCGGTGGCTGGCGTGCTACTGTTAACCCCGGGCTTTATGACCGATGCCCTTGGTATGTTGGTGTTGCTTCCTGCGCCACGCGCCGCGATAGCTAAATACTTGATGAGCAAAATGGTGGTGAAAACCATGCATGGCGGTGGCTTCCAAGGTGGTTTCTCTAACCAGGGGCCATTTGAGCAAGACCCGTTCCGTCGTGACCCATTTGATTCCCAGTCAGATAATGGCAATACCTTCGAAGGGGAATACGAGCGTAAAGACGATGATGATCGCAACAAGCTCAACTGATTGAGTTAGACAGTAAAGAAAATAAAAGGGCGCACCAATCGCCCTTTTCTGTATTTGGAATTCGTGCTGCTTACAATGCGCCTTCAAAGCCCATTTGACGCCATGCTTCAAAAGCAATGATCGCAACGGCATTCGAAAGGTTTAGGCTGCGCGCATCTGGCATCATTGGAATGCGAATACGCTGCTCCATTGGCAAGCTATCGATGATTTCAGCAGGCAAACCACGAGTTTCTGGACCAAACATCAAAACATCACCCGTTTGGTATTGTGCATCAACGTGGTGACCTGTGGTTTTGGTGGTGCAGGCAAACAATCGGTAGTTACCTTGCTTCTCTTTCTCTAAATATTCTAAGAACGCTTGATAGTTTTTATGACGCGTTACGCGAGCTAAATCATGGTAATCCAAACCAGCGCGGCGGACTTTTTTCTCTTCAAGATCGAAACCCAGAGGTTCAATTAAGTGAAGGTTTGCACCGCAGTTGGCGCATAGTCGAATGATGTTGCCGGTGTTCGGCGCGATTTCTGGTTCGTATAAAGCGATATCAAACATGGTATTGAAATAGAGTTGGTCAAAGAGAGGGGCAGTATATACCCAAGTCACCGAAATATGCGAGATTCAGCAAGATTGACCTGGGTATGAAAGCAGGCATTAGCGCGGATGTTAATACCGTAAGTAGCGATGCTCTTTATAAGAGAGCGTGAGCATAGTTTTCTTCAACTGCTCGCCAGTTGACGACGTTCCACCACGCATCAATATATTCTGGGCGACGGTTTTGGTAGCTGATGTAATACGCGTGCTCCCACACGTCTAATGCGAGGATTGGTTCACCGCGCACATCCACTACATCCATCAGAGGGTTGTCTTGATTACTGGTGGACGTAATGTGAATCTCACCATCTTTTACGATCAGCCATGCAAAGCCAGACCCAAAGGTATTGATGGCAGCTTGGGCAAACGCCTCTTTAAATTGCGCAAAGCTACCAAATTTATCGTTAATTGCTTGAGCAAGCGCGCCTTGAGGCTCTCCGCCACCGTTTGGTGACATGCAATTCCAATAAATGATGTGGTTGTAATAGCCGCCACCATTATTACGTACTGCTGGACTGAGCTTAGAGATATTGTCAAAGATCTCGTCTAATGACTGAGTTTCGAGCTCGCTCCCTTCAACGGCATTTACAAACTTATCAAAGTACGTCTTGTGGTGTTTGCTGTAATGCACTTCCATGGTTTTCGCGTCGATGTACGGTTCTAGTGAATCGTACGGGTAAGGCAGAGCGGGAAATGTATGTGACATAGTAAATCCTCCTTAATTGGAAAATTCACTTTAATGCTAACGATAATTATTATCAACTTTGATCTTTGTAAGGGTATTCTAAGAAGCCTCACCAATTTCTAAAGTGAGGGTGGGGCTGTGAATCACTCACTCTAGAAATATGGTGCGAATTATTGTTAGTTCATCAAATTGAGACTAACAATTGATCGGTAAGGTGATACTCATACGCAATCCGCCTAACGGACTTCGGCTGGCTGCGATCGTGCCACTGTGCTGGCGAATGGCACTTTCGGTAATGGTTAGGCCGAGACCTGTGCCGCCAGAGTGGCGATCGCGTGCCGTGGAAACGCGATAGAACGGGCGAAAAATCGCGGCCAGTTCCTCTTCTGGTACACCTTCTCCATTATCGTCAACCGTGATACGAAGCGTATCGTCATCGGCTTTGATGTCGATTTGTACCTCGTCTTTTCCGTAGTAAATGGCGTTACGAACGATATTTCCCACCGCACTCATCAGCAGTTTAGGGTTACCGGAAATATTGCGCTTAGGTAATTCTGAATAGTGTAGCTGTTTGCCCATTTGCTCTGCTTCAAACTGCGCATCTTTAATGATCTCTTCCCATAAACTTTCTAATGGCTGTGTTTCGCGAGTCATATGACTGTTCGCCTGCATGCGAGAAAGCTCTAATAGTTCGCTGATCATCTGTTCCAAGCGCTGCGCTTCTGTATCGATACGAGTCAATTCTGGGCTTTCTCCTTGTTTACGCGTCGCTAATGCGCTTGCCATGCGTAGACGAGTTAAAGGTGAGCGCAGCTCGTGAGAGATATCGGATAGCAAACGTTGTTGTCCTGAAATCATTTGATTAACCGCTTCGACCATCTGGTTGAAGCTGCTGCCTGCTTGACGAAATTCCGCCGTGCCTTTTTCTAAATTTGGGTCTGTGACAAATTCACCTTTCGCTACACGTTGAGCAGCGGCTTCAAGACGACGTGCAGGCTGACTCAAAGCCCAAGCAAGCCATAACAGCAATGGTGTACTAACCAACATGACCGCAAGCAAGAGCTGGAATGGGTGATCAAACAGACGCAGGAGTAGAGGTGGTGGCTCATTCCACTTGAAGCCCACGTACATCAAGATATCGGAATCTGCCAAAGTGATAGGAATTGGGCCCGCAATCATGTATCGACCATACAGCTTCTGCTTTGGATTATTGTAATCTTCGATACTGGTGACAAAGTTTTGCATGGCACGCAATTGAAAATTGCTGCGTTTTTCTGTCGTAAGAACATTACCGCTGTAGTCAGAAAAAAACACTCGTGGGCGAGGGTCGTGCTTGCCGTGGCGGTTGCCCTCGATACGAAAAAGTATGCGGCCTAAATCAGTTTGCTGGCTGTATTTTTGTTGGATTGAGTCACGCGTTTCTACCATACGTTTGTAGTGTTCTTCTGGAATATCGCGAGCTTTGCGTGGGTCCAAATGTGGCAGTGATAGCACGGCTATCAATACTAATAACATGGTGAACCAAAAAATGGCAAAGATGCGTCCATACAGGCTATTGATGTTTGGCAGTTTGATGCGTGATAGGCGCATTAATCCTCCTCAAGCAGCATGTAGCCACGACCACGCAGGGTTTTAATTCGCGGCTTGCCATTGCTTTGATCTGGTAATTTTTTACGTAAGTTCGAGACATGCATATCGATAGCGCGATCAAAAGCAGCGAGTCGTTTACCAAGCACATCTAAGCTCAGTGTCTCTTTGGTCAGCACTTGTCCTGGGTTTTGTACGAAGTGGGTGAGTAGCGCAAACTCGGTTGCCGTGAGATCGAGTAGCTGTTGCTCACAGTACGCTTCTTGCTTACCGGGATAGAGGCGGATTTCTTGATACTCAATGCAATCGCTGTTTTTGGTATTTTTTTGTGTGCTGCTAGTGCGGCGTAAAATCGCGCGGATACGCGCTAACAGCTCTCGGTCACTAAAAGGTTTTGGTAAATAATCATCCGCGCCCAGTTCCAAGCCGATCACGCGATCAATTTCTTCCCCTTTAGCGGTCAGCATCAAGACGGGAGTTTCCCAATTTTCACGTAAGCGTTTCAGCGTTTCCATGCCATTGAGTTTTGGCATCATGACATCCAACAAAATCAAATCAATCTTATCATTGATCGCGGCTAAGCCGGCTTCACCGTCATTTGCTTCGCTGACGTCAAACCCTTCGAAACTGAGTACTTCTTTTAATAAGCTGGTTAGCTCGATATCGTCATCGATTAAAAGAATGTTTGCCATGGGGGCACCTATAGTAAGTTACCGATAGCCTAATATTACATTGGAATGATGCGCAACGAAGAGGAGAAAAATCACTCTTTACGATTCTTTACGCTCCCTATACGTCGCTTTACCTAGCGGGTCGTATTCTATACTCAAGCGCTGTGAGAACAGCTCAGAAGAACCACTCACCTGTGTAAGGAATCGTATTATGAAGTCTGCAAAAAAACTTGTGTTAGCTGCTGTTGTTCTACCTCTTACTCTTGGCGCCGCAAGCGCATTCGCTTACGGTGGTAAAAACCATCATAAAGGTCCTCGTGACGAATGCGGCATGGGTATGGACCGAGGTGTCATGCGTCAACTAGACCTGACTGATGCACAAAAAGATCAGCTAAAAAAAATGCGTGAAGCAAACAAAGCAGAAATGAAAGCAAAATTCGCTGATGGCAAAGAAGCACGTATGGCTGAGCGTCAAGCGCATCACGCAAAAGTACAATCGCTTTTGCTGGCGGATAATTTTGATGAAGCTCAAGCTACCGAGTTAGCAAAAGAGATGGTTGAGCGCCAAATGGAACGTCGCGTGCAAATGCTAGAAAGAAAGCACCAAATGCTTAGCGTATTAACACCTGAGCAGAAAGCGAAATTTGTTGAGCTACAAAATGAACGTATGCAAGAGTGTGGCGACAGAATGCACAAGCGCATGGAAAAGTCGCGCAATAATTAAGTCATGAATTGATGTTATATAAAGAGGCAGCCATTGGTTGCCTCTTTTTGATCTGGTTATTTCATGGTCATTCAATATACTCAACGTATGGTTTTAGTTAACTCTTTGATTATGAAACAGCAATACGCACGTTTAGTTACGACCGCCGCTTGGACTGCAACCATTGTGGCGACGCTTCTTCTGATAGTAAAAGTCATCACGTGGTGGGTAACCGGCTCAGTGAGCTTATTGGCGTCATTGATTGACTCCATGTTAGATATCGCGGCTTCAGTTGTGAATCTTGTGGTGGTTCGTTACGCCTTACAACCGGCAGACCGCGAACATACTTTTGGGCATGGTAAAGCTGAGTCCTTAGCGGCCCTAGCCCAAGCAATGTTTATTTCGGGCTCGGCAGTATTTTTGATTCTTAACGGGATTGACCGATTTTTCCGCCCGCATGCTTTACACGCACCGGAGTTAGGTGTGTATGTATCGCTGTTTGCGATTGTGGTCACACTTGGCTTGGTGATGTTCCAAAAACATGTGGTTCGCGTGACGGGGAGCCAAGCAATAGCGGCGGATTCTCTGCATTATCAGACTGACTTGTATATGAATGCTGCGATCATGGTGGCTCTGGGGCTCAGTTATTTTGGAGTGACTCAAGCGGATGCTGTGTTTGCGATTGGTATTGGTGTCTTCATTCTTTATAGCGCTTTCAAAATGGTCAGCGAAGCGATTCAAACCTTACTTGATAGAAAGTTGCCCGATGAAGAACTTGAGCAAATTAACCAAGCTTGTTTGAGCGTAAAAGGGGTATTGGGTGTGCATCAGTTACGCACACGAATGTCAGGACCGACGCGCTTTATACAGTTGCATTTAGAGCTAGACGATAACTTACGATTAATTGAGGCGCATTACATCGCTGATAAAGTGGAAGATAATTTATTGGCTCTGTTTCCTGATGCGGATGTATTGATCCATCAAGATCCATTGTCTGTCGTTTTCGGACCTGAGAAAGAGCAGAAAGCGCAAGATTGGTAGGCTTGAAAAATCCATCAGTGCCCGACGACAAACAGGTACTTATTGACTATCTTTCCATCAATACTTATTAAGATTCGTGATCCTGATATGAATCAACAAAGTTTCATAGAGAAACTGTAATACTCTTACATAAGTAGAAAAGTTACATAAAAAAGTGCGTTTTCATTGGTAATCCTGTAGAGGAAATGTAACATAACGCACAGTTCTGGATTATGCAGGTTGCTTGGTAACAAGGGGCCTAAAAGAAAATTAAATAATTGATTGCCAAAGATCGAGGGTGAGCATGATTAAGAAGATCGGTGTTTTAACAAGTGGCGGTGACGCACCTGGTATGAACGCTGCGATACGCGGCGTAGTACGTACAGCACTATCCGAAGGATTGGAAGTATTCGGTGTGTACGACGGCTACCTAGGCCTATACGAAGGCCGCATCGAGAAGCTAGATCGTTCTAGCGTTTCAGATGTGATCAACAAAGGTGGTACGTTCCTAGGTTCTGCACGTTTCCCTGAATTTAAACAAGTGGAAGTTCGTGAAAAAGCGATTGAGAACCTGAAAAAACATGGTATCGATGCACTAGTGGTAATCGGTGGTGATGGTTCGTACATGGGTGCGAAGAAACTGACTGAAATGGGTTACCCATGTATCGGTCTTCCGGGCACAATCGACAACGATATCGCAGGTACGGATTACACTGTGGGCTACCTAAGTGCACTAAACACCGTTATCGATGCAATCGACCGTCTACGTGATACTTCTTCATCTCACCAACGCATTTCAATTGTAGAAATCATGGGCCGTCACTGTGGTGATTTGACTCTGATGTCTGCAATTGCGGGCGGTTGTGAATACATCATCACTCCGGAAACTGGTCTAGACAAAGACAAGCTGATCAGCAACATCCAAGATGGTATCGCTAAAGGTAAGAAACACGCGATCATCGCGCTTACTGAGCTAATGATGGATGCTAATGAACTAGCACGTGACATCGAAGCCGCGACAGGTCGTGAAACTCGTGCAACAGTACTTGGTCACATCCAACGTGGTGGTCGTCCAACTGCATTTGACCGCGTACTAGCATCTCGTATGGGTAACTACGCTGTTCACCTATTGATCGAAGGTCATGGTGGTCGTTGTGTAGGTATCGTGAAAGAGCAACTTGTTCACCACGATATCATCGACGCAATCGAAAACATGAAGCGTCCAGTACGCAACGATCTATACAAAGTTGCTGAAGAGTTGTTCTAAGCAAGCTTGAAATAGATAAACAAAACCGCGGCTTTCCGCGGTTTTTTTGTATTTGAGAATCAACAAAAAGAAACTAGCGATAGACGAGTGTTAAGACACGCTGCTCTGCTCTATGAGCGTTAATTTTCGCTCGCGCAGCGCAAACAAGTAGCCCAGTAGCCCACCCAACGTATTCCCAACCGCGATACCGATAAACAAGCCTTCAATACTGTAGATTTGGCTCCCGATCCACGCCGATGGCAAGGTAAAAATGAACAGCCGCATAAAGCTCCACTGGAATGCACGCAATGGCTTGTGCATCGCATTCAAACCACTGACTAACATCATCACGATGCCTTGGAAGCCATAACTAAATGGCACCACCAGTAAATAATGCCAAAGCAGGTTTTTCACCGCATCTTCCTGAGAAAACAGCGCAGCCAGAGGAATGCTCAGTGGCACCATCATCAAGAAGATAAACCCTTGGAATACCACTGCAAAACGCATGCTAATAAATAAACCGGAAAAGGCTCGTTGCGGTTGTTTGGCTCCTAAATTTTGTGCCATAAACGGTGTGAGGGCAGAGGTCAGCGACATCAATACTAAAATCAATATAGACTCAATACGCTGCGCTGCGCCGTAAGCAGCAACCGCCGCTGTACCGTGGTTGGATAACAGCATCATCAGAATGGCACCGGACAACGGATTCATCGCGTTTGATAGCGCTGCAGGGGTACCAATTTTTAGTGTCTGTTGCCAGTCTTGTTTCAGCAAAGCCCATTGGGGTTGAGCAAGCAATTTTTCCCGTTTAATTAGCACATAGAATGAGCCACACAAAGCACCTAACCAGCTAAAGGCACTTGCTATGGCTGCGCCTTGAATGCCAAGTTCCGGAAAAGGGCCATAACCGAAAATCAACAATGGATCGAGCATGCCATTAATCAAACCAGCCAACATCATGACTTTTGCTGGTGTCTTTGTGTCGCCAGTAGCTCGGATAGCACTGTTGCCCGCCATTGGGATCACTAGCAGAGGAATGGTGAGATACCAGACCTGCATATACTGCTCAATAAGAGGGATGAGATCATCAGACGCGCCAAGAAAACGAAACAATGGCGCAATGGTGGTAAAGCCAATAGAAGACGCGATAGCCACAAGTAACACGGCTAACAACAAACCGTGGGTGGTGAACCGAGCAGCTTGTGGTGCATGACCTTGCCCAAGCAAGCGACCAATATTGGTCGATAGTCCCATCCCAATCCCCATCGTAATGCAGTTAACCGCAAAGGTGACAGGGAAGGTATAGCTGATAGCTGCTAGCGCTTGAGTGCCAAGCAACGAGATAAAAAACGTGTCCACCAAGTTAAACATCAAAATTGCGATCATGCCCATGGTCATGGGTACGGTCATTTTCCGCAGCGTTTCAGGAATGGGTGCGGTCAACAAACCATGCTTATCGGTCGCTTGGGGTTCCAGCTTGTTATTTTCCTGCATGTGTGACAACTATCTGGTGAGCAAACTGCAAGGATACAAGAAAGCGAGATGCCGAGCGAGTGAGCATTTCTAACGCAAACCGTTGCCTAGTTGTTCGTTATTTTAACTAAGTCACAAAAATTTTGTGCCACCCCCTTGGGATCGCTGCTTCGACCCCTTATATAGGGATCACGTGTCTGGGGCTACAGTCCCTAAGGACAATTATCAAATAAACATGGAAATTTTCAGGAGAGACGACCGATGAACATTCGTCCATTACATGACCGAGTTATCGTTGAACGTAAAGAAGTTGAATCTAAGTCTGCTGGTGGCATCGTTCTGACTGGTTCTGCTGCAGAAAAATCGACTCGCGGTGTTGTTCTAGCTGTGGGTAAAGGCCGCATCCTAGAAAACGGCACCGTACTGCCACTAGACGTTAAAGTCGGTGATACCGTTATCTTCGCTGAAGGTTACGGTACAAAAACTGAAAAAATCGACGGTAAAGAAGTGCTTGTCATGTCTGAAAACGACATCATGGCGATCGTTGAATAATAGCAATCATTGAGTAATTTTTTGCTCAGATTCAATTACGAAATTACACACAAAGAATTTTAGAAAGGAAATCAAAGATGGCTGCTAAAGACGTTAAATTTGGTAATGACGCACGAGTTAAAATGCTGGAAGGTGTAAACGTTCTGGCTGACGCAGTAAAAGTAACACTGGGTCCTAAAGGACGTAATGTCGTTCTAGACAAATCTTTTGGTGCACCAACTATCACTAAAGATGGTGTATCAGTAGCGCGTGAAATCGAGCTGGAAGATAAATTCCAGAACATGGGCGCACAAATGGTTAAAGAAGTTGCGTCTAAAGCAAACGACGCAGCGGGTGACGGTACAACAACAGCAACGGTACTAGCACAATCTATCGTTAACGAAGGTCTAAAAGCAGTCGCAGCGGGCATGAACCCAATGGATCTTAAGCGTGGTATCGACAAAGCTGTTGCCGCGGCAGTTGAGCAACTAAAAGAGCTTTCTGTTGAATGTAACGACACAAAAGCGATCGCGCAGGTTGGTACTATCTCTGCAAACTCAGACGCAAGCGTAGGTAATATCATTGCAGAAGCAATGGAGCGTGTGGGTCGTGATGGCGTTATCACGGTTGAAGAAGGTCAGGCGCTACAAGACGAGTTAGACGTAGTAGAAGGTATGCAGTTCGACCGCGGTTACCTGTCTCCTTACTTCATCAACAACCAAGAATCAGGCAGTGTTGATCTAGAAAACCCATTCATTCTTCTAGTAGACAAGAAGATCTCAAACATTCGTGAGCTTCTTCCAACGCTAGAAGCTGTCGCGAAAGCATCTCGTCCACTGCTTATCATTGCAGAAGATGTAGAAGGCGAAGCGCTAGCAACATTGGTTGTGAACAACATGCGTGGCATCGTAAAAGTTGCAGCTGTGAAAGCACCTGGTTTCGGTGACCGCCGTAAAGCAATGCTACAAGACATCGCTATCCTAACTGGCGGTACTGTGATTTCTGAAGAGATCGGTCTAGAGCTAGAAAAAGTTGCACTAGAAGATCTAGGTCAAGCGAAGCGTGTTTCTATCACGAAAGAAAACACGACTATCATCGATGGTATCGGTGAAGAAGAGATGATCTCTGGCCGTGTTGCTCAGATTCGTCAACAAATCGAAGACGCAACTTCAGACTACGACAAAGAGAAACTACAAGAGCGTGTTGCTAAACTGGCTGGCGGTGTTGCAGTAATCAAAGTTGGTGCTGCGACTGAAGTTGAAATGAAAGAGAAGAAAGACCGTGTAGAAGATGCGCTAGCCGCAACTCGCGCAGCGGTTGAAGAAGGTGTTGTTGCTGGTGGTGGTGTTGCACTTATCCGCGCGGCATCTAAGATTGCTCACCTAACGGGTGACAACGAAGAACAAAACGTTGGTATCCGCGTTGCACTACGTGCAATGGAAGCGCCAATCCGTCAAATCACGAAGAACGCAGGTGAGGAAGACTCAGTTGTTGCGAACAACGTGAAAGCGGGTGAAGGTAGCTACGGCTACAACGCGGCAACAGGCGAATACGGCGACATGCTAGAAATGGGTATCCTAGATCCAACTAAAGTTACTCGTTCTGCACTACAATTCGCAGCATCGGTTGCAGGTCTGATGATCACAACTGAAGCGATGGTTACTGACCTACCGCAAAAAGACGCGCCAGCGATGCCTGACATGGGCGGCATGGGTGGCATGGGCGGTATGGGCGGCATGATGTAAGCCAGCTTATCTCATCGCTCTAGGGAAACCTTATAGCGGAAAGATAACCGACCAAACCCTTAAAAGTCGAGGCAGATGCCTCGACTTTTTTATGCGTGTCACCTGAGAAACATGACGTTCTGGTGTGGCTTATCATGAAATTTTTGAGCGTAAAAAGCGCCATTTCAGAAGCAAAAAATCGAAGAGAAATATTTTTTCTTTTGAGTCAGATGGTTAAATCTGACCTATTGCTAACACTTTTTGAACGGGGACAGAGCAAAATCTGAACATTACACTATGTTGTAAATTGTTGCTTCCCATCATGGAGATGAAAATGAAAAAGCTTATGACGTCATTGGCGGTTGCAGCCGCTATCGCATCACCTGTTGCTTTTGCCGACAGTACACCTGTGATGTTCTCTACTATCGATAACACAAACGCACCTTCGAATTCTTCAGTTGGTGGTGTTCGTTTAGCTGTGTTGCATGGACAGGTAAATGAGGTTAAAGGTGTCGACTTTTCACTGCTTGGTATGTCAGAAACGGATCGTACGACAGGTGTGAACTTCGGTCTGTTTTTTGGCGCAGCAAAAGTAAATCAAGAAATGAAAGGCGCGTCTTTAGGCTTAGTTAACTGGAACCAAGGTCAGACGACGGGTGTTAACTTGGGTGCTGTTAACATTACGAACAACGTAAAAGGCTTGAACTGGAGCGCGGTGAACTATTCTGAAGGCTACACCATGGCGGATGTGGGCTTAGCGAGTATCTCTAAGAAGTCTAATTTCCAGTTTGGTTTCTTCAACATGACCGATCAAATCGATGGCGTGCAAATTGGTCTTTTGAACTGTGCGGATAACGGTTTCTTCAAGTGTTTCCCACTCATCAACTTTGCTAAGTAATCCCTGAGAAAGTCAGAATCTTTATATACAGAAAGCCCTCGATGTTCGTCGAGGGCTCTTTAATTACTGATGAGATGAAGTGAGTTTCTCGGAGCGTTAACTATTTAATTAATCGTGATGAAGTTTTGCGTTGTTGAATTCTTTGATGAACACCGCGGCGTAATGCTTTGATGTGGTTTTCTGCTTTATCCACACCTAACAACACGGTTAATGTCAGGAGAGTAATAACCACCGACTGCGTTAAATAACCCAAACCTATCATCAAACCTAAACCTGCTAGTACCCATATTACAGCCGCGGATGTTACGCCATGGATTTTTCCATCAAGTGTCATCATAACGCCAGCGCCTAAGAAGCCGACGCCAGTAATGATCTGACCAAGCACTCGTGCTTGATCAAGTGTATTTGGCGATAACGATACTGCCATCGACATAAACAGGTAGGTGCCTGAAATAATTAATATTGCTGTGCGAATGCCAACCGGTTTACCACGAGTTTGGCGCTCTATACCGATCATGAGCCCATTAATGGCGCAGCATAGTAGGGCAGGCCAACTGAATGGGCCAAGATCGAAAATTTGTTCGAATGCTGTATGCATCTTGACCTCCAAAAGTGCGGAGTATGCATAGACTTACCGTGCAAAGCGAACAAAAATAATCAATCTAGACGACAAATTTAATTGAGCGTCAGAGCTTACTCTAAATGCAAATCCAACGGCGTTTTACTTGGCCTGCCACCAATTTCTCGTGTGAGTTTTGGTACCAGATAACCCGATACACGCGTGATGAGTCCGCGCATAATAGCTTTCGCTTCTTCGTCCGAAATAAAATAGTGCGCTGCGCCTTGCACCTTATCAAGAACGTGGAGGTAATAAGGCAAGATACCCGCGTCAAATAAGGCCTCACTTAACGTCACTTGAGCTTCTACCGAATCATTCACGCCTTTCAGCAGAACGCCTTGATTTAGAAGCGTAACGCCCGCTCTTTTGAGCTTGAACATCTGTTCAGCAAATTCGTCATTGATTTCGTTGGCATGGTTGATGTGAGTGACGAGGATGATTTGTAACCTTGATGCTTGCAGAAGTTGGCATAGTTCATCAGTGACTCGAGCAGGAATCACCACAGGTAAACGGCTATGAATACGCAGACGTTTGATGTGAGGAATATGAGCAATGTGCTCTAAAAGCCAATGAATCTCATCGTCTTTTGCCATTAATGGATCACCACCTGAGAAGATGACTTCGTTCAACTCTGGTTGTTGTGCCATGTACTCTAAGCACTTGGTCCAGGCTTGTTTCCCGCTTTTGTTCTCTTGATAAGGGAAGTGACGACGAAAGCAGTAACGGCAATTTACCGCGCAGCCACCTTTGACAATCATCAGGGCGCGGTTGCGATACTTGTGTAGCAGGCCAGGGACTTCATTGTCCTGCTCTTCCAATGGATCATTGGAGTAACCCGGATGCACCTCAAATTCGTCGCTCAGTGGTAAAACCTGACGTAAAAGAGGGTCTTTAGGGTTGCCTTTCTCCATCCTATCGACAAAACTTTGCGGTACACGCTGTGCAAACAGCTTGCGCGCGGCAAACCCGTCTTGCCACGGTGAAGGATCAATTTCCAGTATTTCGAGCAATTTTGCAGGATCAGAGATCCCATTCGCCAACTGTTTGAGCCAGTTTTGCTCAACAGATTCGACTTTTCGGGTTATTATGTGCGGCATTGAATTTAGCTCTAAGAATGTAAGAGGAAAAAATGGCTACAGTTAGCACCAATGAATTTAAAGGCGGTCTTAAGTTAATGCTTGATAACGAGCCTTGTGTAATTCTGGAAAACGAATACGTTAAACCAGGTAAAGGCCAAGCGTTCAACCGTGTTAAAATTCGTAAACTTCTTTCTGGTAAAGTGCTAGAGAAAACATTCAAGTCTGGTGACACTTGTGAAGTGGCAGACGTAATGGATATCGACCTAGATTATCTATATTCAGACGGCGAATTCTACCACTTTATGAACAGTGAAACGTTTGAACAGATCGCAGCGGATGCAAAAGCGGTAGGTGAAAACGCTAAGTGGTTGGTAGAAAACAACACTTGTATGATCACTCTTTGGAACGGTAACCCAATTACTGTTACTCCACCAAATTTCGTTGAGCTAGAAGTTGTAGACACAGACCCAGGCCTGAAAGGTGATACTCAAGGTACTGGCGGTAAACCAGCGACGCTATCAACTGGCGCTGTTGTTCGTGTTCCTCTGTTCATCTCAATTGGTGAAGTGATTCGCGTAGATACTCGTACTGCTGAATACGTAGGTCGTGTGAAGTAAGCACTTTATATGATTGTTAGAAAGGTCGCTTCGGCGGCCTTTTTTATTGCCTGTGATTCTTCTCTTTTAATCCCTCTGCGTAAAACATCGATATCCTCCGCAAATTTTTGAGGATTTTGTATTATTCGTAAAAATCTTATTTATTCCATGAATCTGTCGATTATTCCTTAATGTAACATTTTGATACATTAGTACTTGTCGCTGAGTTGCATAGCAATCTGATTTTTATCGATTTAACTCAGTAACAATCCAAAAAGGAGAACAAAATGGAAAGCAGAGGTTTAGGAAGGGGTTTAAAGGTGGAAGAAAGACGTCAGTTACTACATAAAGGATTAAAAGCAGCCGTATTTGGCGTACCGCTGTTGGCAATAGGCTTAACGATTAATAGCTCGGTGCTGATGACCGATGCGGGTTACAGCTACGTGCATCAGAATAATATTACTGGTGAGTTGGATGTGTTTACTGAACCTGGCATTCATTTTCGCATGCCATTTCTGTCCAAAATCACCAAGTATGACCAAGTGATCACCGTGTCATTCGGTAACAGCAAGGGCGAAGATTTTTATCAACGCCTTGATGCGATTCAGGTTCGATTTGCCGACACCTATATTGGTCAGATCCCCGTAACATTCCGCTTTAAGCTCAGTAATGACCCTGAAGCGGTGAAGAAGATGCACAAAGAGTTCCGCAACAACAGTAACTTGATCGATGCGCTGCTTGTAAAGAACGCACGTAACGTAACGGTGATTACCGCAACCCAATACACGGGTGAAGAGTTTTTCCAAGGTGGTTTGAACCAATTCAAATCGAAACTTGGCGATCAGTTACGAGAGGGGATTTATCTAACAGAGCGACGTCAGGTCGAAGTGGAAGAGTTGGATCTTGCGCCTGTTGGGGCGAATCAAGCCAATCCGAACCAATTACAGCGCACCAATCAACTGGTATGGAAAACCGTGCCTGTCGTAGACAAAACCGGGCAACCAATTCGTCAAGACAATCCGTTACAACAATACGGTATTCAAGTGACGCAGGTGACCATTGGTGACCCGCAGCCAGAAAAGCAATTAGATCAGCTATTGGCAGATAAAAAACGTTTAGTGGCGGATCGTATTCGCGCGATTCAGGAACAAGAAACGTCGAAAGCACAGGCAGAGACCGAGCAGTTACGCAAAGAGATTCAACGAACACGTGAGGTGCAAGACGCCCAGCGTGGTAAAGAACTCGCAATTATTGCTCAGCAAAAAGAAGTGGAAGTTGCACGTCAGATTGCAGAGCGTGAAATCGTTGAAGTGGAAAAAACCAAACGACTTGCTGAAGTCGAGAAGGAGAAAGAGCTAGCTATCGCAGAGGCTAACTTAGCGATTCAAAAAGCGAACGCACTTTCTGCTGAGTTTGAAGCGAAAGCGATATTAGCGAAAGGTCGCGCAGAATCTGAAGTCCTAAAAGGTAAGTATGCGGCGTTAGGAGCAAACCGTGAAGTTTACTTGGCAGAATTGAATCGAGACGTAGCGAACTCGCTGTACAACAATTTGCAAAACTTCCAAGTTCAGATGCCACAAAATTACATTGGTGGAAGTGACGAAACGGGCTTGAAAACAAACCTAGATGTGATTACTGGCTTTGGTGCTCTGGGTCTTATGGACCAGACAAAGAAGGTCGCACAGCAATAAGATCATGGGTGGTCAAAAGCTTAAAAAGCAAAAAGATCATGGGTAACCCAAAGCAATAAAAAAGCTGGCATTTAGCCAGCTTTTTCTTTTTTGGTCAGTCTCTTAAATCATGAAGATAAAGATAACTGCTAGTGCAGTGATGAGGCCTGCAAATGCATAGCATGCAATTTTACCAATCACACCAGTGTGGAACTTAAGGTCGTGCATGCCGTGGTGTACACGGTGCATTGCATGCCACATTGGCAATGCTAGCGTGCCAATGATGAATAGCGCACCGATGATGCTGGTTGCGAATGCAGAGACACGCTCGTAGCTCATCGCTTCTGCATCAATCACGCCTAGTGGGACCAAGATACCTAGCACAAGAACAGTGATTGGCGTGATCATCGCGAACCAAGTACCACCTGCGCCAAACAGACCCCACCAGATTGGCTCATCAGAACGTTTTGGTGATGTGTTTACACTATAATTCGGTTTCATTGCTCAGCTCCTTACACCACGATGAGAACGATCAGTGAGATGAACGCAACCGCGGCCCACTGAGTCAATACGATGATCTTCTTGTCCACGGGTTTGCCTTTCAAACGAATTGGCATTACTTGTGGCATCATGCTGAAGAAAGTTTGAGCGTGGAATAGGCTACCGAGTAGTGCAACGATGTTGATTGCGACGACGATTGGGTTCGCCATGAACGCTAACCAACCTTGCCATGCTTCAGGACCTTTCACCAAGCAACCTAAACCGAAAGTTAGGAACAGAGTGAATAGGATTAATGGAAGCACCGTCGCTTCACGTAGCATGTAGAAGCGGTAGAAAGGATGGTTCTTCCACCAAGTGCGTTTTACTTCACGAACGTAAGGTTTACGATTGCTCATCCTTATGCCTCCACTTTCTTTGGTGAACCATCAGGTTTCAACATAGCAATCACGAAGTCCATAGAAGACTCCACTTTGCCTTGGTTTACTGCCGCTGCTGGGTCAACGTTCTTCGGACAAACTTCAGAACAGTAACCAACAAACGTACAACCCCAAGCACCGTTTTCACCGTTGATAAGCTTCATGCGCTCATCTTTACCGTTGTCACGGCTGTCTAGGTTGTAGCGGTGGGCTAGCGTTAGTGCAGCAGGACCGATGAACTCTGGGTTAAGACCAAACTGAGGACATGCGGCATAGCACAGACCACAGTTGATACAGCCAGCGAACTGCTTGTATTTCGCCATCTGTTCTGGCGTTTGCAAGTTCGTACCGTCTTCTGGTTTACGATCGTTACCAATGATGTATGGTTTGATTGCTTCTAGGCGCTCGATGAATGGCGTCATATCAACAATCAAGTCTTTCTCGATTGGGAAGTTCGCTAGAGGCTCGATAGTCACGCCGTCTGGGTAGTCACGTAGGAAGCTCTTACAAGCAAGTTTCGGTACGTTGTTCACCATGATGCCGCAAGAACCACAGATCGCCATACGGCAAGACCAACGGTAAGACAGATCTTTGTCTAGGTGATCTTTGATGTAGCCAAGTGCGTCAAGCACAGACATGGTTTCATCGAATGGTACTTCGAATGTTTGCTTGTATGGTTCTGCATCTTTTTCTGGGTCGTAACGCAGGATGTCTACTTTTTGAATGCGATTTGCTGACATTATGCTTGCTCCTCTGCGTTCTTCTCTTCAGCCGCGGCTTTTTCTGCTGCTTCACCGTATAGACGAGCTTTTGGTTGTGACTTAGTGATGGTCACATTGCTGTAATCGATACTTGGTGCTGACTCTGGCTTGTAGAAAGCAAGTGAGTGTTTTAGGAAGTTTACGTCATCACGTTCTGTACAACCGTCGTCTAGACGCTGGTGCGCGCCGCGCGATTCTTTACGTAGAATCGCAGAGTGAACCATCGCTTCTGCGACTTCTAGGCCGTAACCCACTTCGATTGCGTATAGAAGGTCTGTGTTGAACACTTTACCTTTGTCTTTGATGCTGATGCGTTTGTAGCGTTCTTTCAACTCAGTGATTTTGTCGATAGTCGCTTGCATCAAATCTTCTTGGCGGTAGATACCACAGCCTGCTTCCATGGTGTGGCCCATTTCTGTGCGGATTTCTGCCCAGTTTTCGTCGCCTTCTTGGTTCATCAGTTTCGCGATGCGCTCTTCAACGGCTTTGACTTGCGCGTCAATTGCCGCGTCGTTCCAACCTTTGAATTCTGCCGCGCGTTTCACTGCGTTTTCACCCGCTACGCGCCCAAATACCACGAACTCAGCCAGTGAGTTTGAACCTAGACGGTTCGCACCGTGAAGGCCAACAGATGCACATTCACCTACCGCGAATAGGCCTTTAATGCGAGTTTCACAACCGCCGTCCGTTTCAATACCACCCATGGTGTAGTGAACGGTTGGACGAATTGGAATTGGCTCTTTTGCAGGGTCCACGTTTACATAAGCTTTTGCTAGCTCACAGATGAACGGCAGACGTTCTTGTAGGTACTCTTCACCAAGGTGGCGAAGGTCTAGGTGCACCACGTCACCCAGTGGGTGTTTGATGGTGTTGCCTTTCTGTTGTTCGTGCCAGAAAGCTTGAGAAACTTTGTCACGAGGACCCAGTTCCATGTATTTGTTCTTCGGTTGGCCAACTGGAGTTTCAGGGCCCATACCGTAATCTTGTAGGTAACGGTAGCCATTCTTGTTAACGATGATACCGCCTTCACCACGACAACCTTCCGTCATCAGGATACCTGTACCAGGAAGACCGGTTGGGTGGTATTGAACGAATTCCATATCACGTAGAGGAACGCCGTGACGGTAAGCCATTGCCATACCATCGCCCGTTACGATACCGCCGTTGGTGTTACAGTGGTAAACACGGCCCGCGCCACCTGTTGCTAGAACAACAGATTTTGCTTTGATAGTAACAAGCTCGCCTTCAGACATGTGAATAGCAATCAGACCTTGAACTTCGCCTTCATCAACAAGCAGATCCACCACAAAGTACTCATCAAAACGTTTGATGTTGCTGTACTTCATTGATGTCTGGAATAGCGTATGAAGCATGTGGAAGCCAGTTTTGTCTGCAGCGAACCAAGTACGTTCAACCTTCATACCACCAAAGCGGCGTACGTTGACTTCACCGTTCTCTTTACGACTCCATGGGCAACCCCATTGCTCCATTTGGATCATTTCGCGAGTCGCGTTCTCTACAAAGTATTCAACAACATCCTGTTCACATAGCCAGTCACCACCGCCAACAGTGTCGTTGAAGTGGTTGTCTAAGCTATCTTCATCCTTGATAACTGCTGCTGAGCCACCCTCTGCAGCGACCGTGTGGGAGCGCATTGGATAAACTTTAGAAATCAGAGCGACTTCTAAGTCTGGGTTTGCTTCAGCCGCTGCAATAGCAGTACGAAGACCAGCGCCGCCTGCGCCGATGACTGCGATATCTGTGGTGATAATTTGCACAGTTATCCTCCAGTGTGTGATTGCGGAAATCCGCTTGTTATTGTCATTACGAGGCGCTCTTTAAAAAGAACTCCCCAAAAGTAGTAGGGTTAGTGTAGATGAGCCACATGGTAGAAAAATTGATGTAATTGGGTTTTTGCTTCGGTAATGCACTTAAGGGCATAGAATTTATAGGTTATGTGACTGCTATCACGGCATCGAGGTTTTGGCCCTCAAGCATTAACATTAAGGATGTTAAACCTGTGTTGCGCGACATTAACCGCATGGATAATAGGATTTTAACTGAGTGTTTTTTGTTCTGCGGCACGAGTAATGCTTGCCTCAAATTGGCGAGCACATTAGTAAAAAGAAGAAGGGATATTCCTCTCTTCTTGAAGAGTAAAAAGCATGTAGAATGAGACTTTCCTCGCTGAATTAAAGTTTGAGAGACTTGTTATGCAAACCAACTGGCAACCTACTGCTTCCATTGACCAACTTCGTCAACGTGCGACGTTAATCGCGTCGATTCGACAATTCTTCGCTGACCGACAGGTGATGGAAGTCGATACGCCAGCCATGAGTCACGCAACCGTGACTGACATTCATTTGCATACTTTCCAAACCGAGTTTGTTGGCCCAGGCTATGCCGATGGCAGTAAGCTGTTTTTTATGACCAGCCCAGAGTTCCATATGAAGCGCCTTTTGGCTGCGGGCAGCGGTTGTATTTATCAAATCAACAAAGCATTTCGTAATGAAGAGAATGGTCGCTACCACAACCCTGAATTCACGATGTTGGAGTGGTATCGCGTTGGCTTTGACCATCATAAATTGATGGATGAAATGGATGACCTGTTGCAGCTGGTATTGAAGTGTGGCGCAGCGCAGCGCATGACGTATCAGCAAGCCTTCATTGATGTATTGGGTGTGTGTCCACTGGAAGGCTCGATGACTGAGCTGAAAGCGGCGGCAAGCAAGCTGGGTTTGAGTGACATCGCTGAGCCAGAAGAAGATCGCGATACGCTGCTGCAACTACTATTTAGCGTGGGAGTAGAAAACAAAATTGGTCAGGACGTGCCGGCTTTTGTGTACGACTTCCCTGCATCACAGGCGGCGCTTGCGAAAATCAATCCTCAAGATCATCGCGTCGCGGATCGTTTTGAAGTGTACTTTAAGGGGATAGAGCTGGCGAACGGATTTCATGAACTGGATAACCCGAAAGAGCAATTAGCGCGCTTTGAACAAGATAACGCAAAGCGTATCGAAATGGGTTTAAAACCACAGCCGATCGATTATCATCTGATCTCTGCACTGGAAGCAGGGTTGCCAGATTGTGCAGGGGTCGCGTTGGGTATCGATCGTTTGATCATGCTGGCGCTAGGCTGTGACCACATTGATCAAGTGACGGCCTTTCCATTTCCAATTGCATAAGGACGTCCAATGAACCTGACGGCTGCACGTTTCGTCATCTTTAGCTACGCCATATTGATCGCTTTTTTATCTCTGAGTTCAGGTAAACTGCAAGACTGGGGCAATATCGCGTATCTCGACAAAATGCAGCACGCTATGGCGTACAGCGGCTTTGCGTTTTTAGGTTGTTTTTGTGTGTGGCGTTGGCGTCAACGTTGGGCGGTGGCGATTAGTATTTTGCTATTCAGCGCCGTTATTGAGTGGTTGCAAGGGTATGTAGGGCGACAAACTTCTTGGTTAGACCTTGTCGCCAACTCAACTGGCATCTTAACTGGTCTGTTATGTTACCGTATTTGGAGCCTCTATCGACCTAGGTTGGTGAAGTCGCTATACTCGATTCGTTAATGAAGAGGGAACACGATAACAATGAAAACGCGCGACAAAATCGTCTACGCGGCACTGGAGTTGTTCAACCAACATGGTGAGCGCAACATCACCACCAATCACATTGCCGATCACATCGAAATTAGCCCTGGTAATCTGTATTACCACTTCCGCAATAAGCAAGAAATCGTTCGTGAGATCTTTGCGCTTTATTCAGCAGAACTTTTAGAAAGATTTACCCCTATTCAAGGTTCGCAAGAGAGCCTGACTATGCTGAAGAGCTACCTAGACTCTATTTTTACCTTGATGTGGAAATACCGCTTTTTCTACGCAAACTTACCAGAAATCTTGTCACGAGATGAACAGCTACACGAACAGTACATCGATGTGCAAGAGAAGCTGCAAGCGAACCTCATTGCTATTATGCAAGAGTTCGTAACGATGAAGCTGTTGAATGTCGATCAACAACAGTTGAAGTCATTGGTATGTACATTGCACTTGATTGCGTGTAGTTGGTTGGCGTATCAATCCGCGATGGCTTCAAAAACCAACATTACCGAACAAATGGTGAAGCAAGGGATGTTGCAGATGCTTAATGTCGTTAAGCCATTAGCAACTGAGCAGGGCTTAGAGCAGCTACTGTTATTAGAAGATGCGGTTAGCAATCTACACAGTTAAACGTCAAACTGCTTAATATTTCGAGAGTCACTCTCATTTTCGAGTCGTGGCTCGAGTTGACTTGTCAAATATGCCACGCACAATAGTCCCATACGCTAAAAACCCTTGCAGGGATAAGATTCTCGATAAAGGAACTATCGCCCCATGAATTACGACATTTTTAATGGTGATGCTGATGGCATCATTGCTCTTCTGCAATTACGTTTGGCTGATCCTGTCGATGCCCAGTTAATAACCGGTGTAAAGCGCGACATCAAACTGGTGGAAAAAGTAGACGTGCAAGCGGGTGATGAGCTGACTGTGTTAGACATTTCGATGGAAAAGAACATGGCAGGTCTAGAGCAAGCTTTGGCTCAAGGCGCGCACGTCTTTTACGCCGACCATCACAAAGCTGGTGACATTCCTCAGCATGGTAATTTGGATGCGCACATCGATCTCGATGCCAACATGTGCACGGCGTTGATTGTCGATAAGTTGCTTGATGGGCGTTTTCATGACTGGGCGATTACGGCGGCTTATGGCGATAACATGATTGCTAAAGCCAATGAGTTAGCGAATAACGCGGGCTTGTCGCAGCAACAGAAAGAGCAGCTAAAAGAGCTGGGTACTTTAATTAACTACAACGGCTACGGCTCGAAAGTCGAAGATTTACACTTTCATCCTGCGGAGCTGTACCGAGCTTTGCTGAAGTACATGTCACCATTTGAAGCTATTGAAGATACGGCCTCGCCATACTACCAATTGCAATCGGCTTACCAACAAGACATGGAGGCGGCTCTCGCAGTGCCTGCCATGCATGAGAGCGGTAAGCTGAAGTTGTTTGAGTTACCAAACACGGCGGCATCACGCCGAATCAGTGGTGTTTATGGCAACTGGCTAGCAAACCAAACCCCTGACTCTGCGCATGCGGTACTTACTGAAAATGCAGATGGTACTTATACGGTTTCACTCCGTGCCCCGTTAAACAATAAACAAGGTGCCGTGGCCGTGTGTGGTCAGTTCCCGACAGGTGGGGGGCGAGAGGCGGCGGCAGGAATCAACGCGTTAAGCAAAGATGATGTGAATGCTTTTATTGATGCGGTAGAAACCTACTACGCATAGCATTTTCCAAAACATGAATACAACAAAGGAGCCGAGTGGCTCCTTTTTTATGACAAGTCAATAAGTCAGATAATCAGCGCTTTAACCAAGATTTCGGATTCTGCGCTTCACTATTACGACGAATTTCAAAGTACAGCGATGGCCTGTCTTGACCACCTGTATCACCCGCGAGAGCAATCACTTCGCCGGCGGTGACTCGGTCGCCTTCTTTTTTAGTTAAGGCTTGGTTGTAACCATAGAGGGTCATGTCACCTTTGCCGTGGTCGAGCAGTACCACTAAACCGTATCCGCGCAGATACTCAGCAAATACGACAGTACCAGGATAAACGGCTTTCACTTGTTGACCATAGTTGGCAGACAACACCATACCCTTCCAGTTTACCTGCCCAGTTTGTCGCGTACCAAAGTTGTGTAACACACTGCCTTTGAGTGGCCAAGGCAACTTACCGCGCTGTTTGCCGAGTCCGTCCATTGGCACCGCATTACGCTTCGCTGCTTTGGCGATCTCTGCTTTTAAACGGGTTTCGTTGCGTTGCAGCTCGGCTAAGTAGCGTTTGTCATTCTTGATACTGCTCTGAATTTTATTCAGGGTTTGCTTACGCTTGGATTGTGTACTCGCTAGCGCTGTACGTTTTTCGGATTGCTGCTTGAGCAGAGTCTCGATTTGCTCTTTTTCTAGCTCGAGCTGGTTTTTGTTGTGCGCTAATTCTTGGGTTATTTTGGTGATCGCATCAATCACTTCAGCACGTGCTTTAGCTAAATGCTGGAAGTATTGGCTCATGCGGTCTTCTTCCACACCTTGATTTAACAAGTGACCATTGGCCTTCGCTCGCTCGGTTACGTAATACGTTTGCAGCAGCTGTTTGAGTTCTTCTTCTTGCTCTTGACGCTGTGCTTCTTGCAAGGCAATTTTCTCTTCCAGGTTTTCTATGTTTTTGTCTGCTTGTGCGAGGTTAGACTTGGTTTGTCGTATTTCACGCTCAAGCTTAGAAATACCAAGCTCTTGATCTTTTAGTGATTTCTGTAACTCATTGAGCTGCTTTTCTTGGGAAGAGAGCGATTTGCGCTGACGGCTTATCTCACTGGATACGCCTTTGAGCTCTTGCTGACTCACAGCAGAGGAGGTAATGGGATAAGTGGCAGATAAAGCACAAGTTAATAAAATAGCCGAGCGTAGAACAGGGTGATTTTTTTTTCGCACTTGAGAGTTACCTACCACGTTGTTGTCAAAAAGGTTTGTTGACGATTAAATACCATCTCCATGGATAAAGCTTTGCGACTTGCCGTTAAAGCCTTGATCCATATCGAGAGAGGGTTTGTCCGTTTTTGGACGTCCGACGATTTTTGCAGGCACGCCAGCCACCGTTGTGTGAGGAGGCACGGCTTGCAATACCACAGAGCAAGATCCGATTTTCGCGCCTTCACCGACTTCGATATTGCCAAGAATCTTTGCACCAGCTCCGATCATCACACCCTCGCGAATTTTCGGGTGACGATCACCGCATTCTTTACCAGTACCACCAAGGGTGACATCTTGCAGTATAGACACGTCGTTTTCGACCACGGCAGTTTCACCAATCACGATGCCTGTTGCATGGTCGAGCATGATGCCACTACCAATGCGCGCTGCAGGGTGGATATCGACCTGACATGCTACCGAAATCTGATTTTGTAGGTAAGTCGCAAGAGCGTGACGACCTTGCTTCCATAGCCAGTTTGCTACTCGGTAGCCTTGCAGTGCGTGATAGCCTTTTAGGTACAGCAATGGCATTGAGTACATTGAAACAGCAGGGTCGCGATTGACCGTGGCACAAATATCACAAGCCGCGCCGTCAGTGATGGTTGGATCAGCTGCAAAGGCTTCTTCAACCACTTCACGTACAGCCATCGCTGGCATGGAAGCGGTGTTCAATTTATTAGCCAGAATATAACTCAGAGCGGCACACAAACTTTCATGCTTGATAATGGTGGCATGATAGAAGCTCGCCAGCATAGGCTCTTGTTCTGACATTTCACGGGCTTCTGAGACAATTTTGTTCCAGACTTTTTGTTTTTCGCAGTGTTTCATTCTCAATATCCAGAGTGGTTCTTCCGTGACCCGACAACTTCAATTTTTCTCAGATGAGCTGCAAAGGGCGGTAGATTGCTACTTTCCTTCGGCTTTTTTGTCACGAGCAAGTAAATCTTGCGCTGCTAAGCGCGCATCTTTTCCTTGATACAATACTTGATAAATTTGATCAACTATCGGCATCTCAACACCCATACGTTGAGAAAGTAGCCATACTTCTTTTGTATTGCGGTAACCTTCAACCACTTGACCAATTTCTTCTTGAGCCGTATCAACGTCTTTACCTTGGCCTAATGCCAAGCCAAAGCGTCGGTTACGTGATTGGTTATCGGTACATGTCAGGACAAGATCGCCTAAACCCGCCATGCCCATAAAGGTTTCTGGCTGTGCACCCAGCGCAGAACCAAGGCGACTCATTTCAGCTAAGCCACGAGTAATTAATGCGGTACGAGCATTGGCGCCAAAACCGATACCATCAGACATACCCGCACCAATCGCAATAACGTTTTTCACAGCGCCGCCCAATTGCATACCAATAAAGTCACTATTGGCGTATACGCGGAAGGTTTTGCTACAGTGGATTTTTTCTTGTAGATCCGCAACAAATTCAGAATCTGGAGACGCAACAGAGATTGCAGTCGGCATACCCATTGCGAGCTCTTTCGCAAACGTTGGGCCAGACAATACTGCTAGTGAGTAGTTTTCACCGATAATGTCATAAGCGACGTCTTTCAGCAGGCGCCCCGTTTCAGGTTCAAGCCCTTTGGTTGCCCAACAGATGCGAGAGTCTTCGCGCAAGAATGGTTTACAGCTGTTTAGCACGATGCCAAAGACATGGCTTGGAACCACAACCAACAAATCTCGGCTTGCTTGAACGGCTTTTTCTAAATCCGATTCAATGATCAAGCTTTCAGGGAAATCAACACCTGGTAAGAAGGCATGGTTAGCTCGGTCTGCTTCTAGGCGAGCCATGTGCTCTGGCTCGTGTCCCCAAAGGACAACGTTCGCGCCGTTACGAGCGAGTGAGATTGCCAAAGAGGTGCCGTATGAGCCTGCGCCAATCACAGTCATTGCGATGTCTTTACCGTAAGCATTGTTTGTATTTGCTTGTGTCATGCTACCGCCTAATTGTCTTGCTACTAGTAGAATCTAGTTCCTAATCGTCAAATTTTACGCCTTCTGGCGATTAGGAACTAGGAACTTTTGTCAGAAATAAAAAATGCACATTGCATCGGATGGTAGACGCTCTGTGCATTTTATTTGAGTCGGTGACGTCAGCACTGTAGCTATTCGTCACTTATAAAACGTGAATTACGCTTCAGCTTCGCCTTGTTGAGCTTGCTGTTGTAGGTAGTTCATGAATAGCGCGTCAAAGTTTACTGGCGCTAGGTTCAGTTGAGGGAACGTACCTTTAACGACTAGGCTTGAGATAGTTTCACGAGCGTATGGGAATAGGATGTTCGGGCAGAATGCGCCTAGGCAATGTGCAAGTTGACCAGCTTCCATTTGTTCAGCAGTGAAGATACCACCTTGTTGAACTTCACATAGGAACGCAGTCTCTTCTTCGTTCTTCACAGTAACGGTTAGACGTAGAACAACTTCGTAAACGCCTTCACCAAGCTCACGGCTTTGAGTGTCTAGGTCTAGTTTAACGTCTGGGTTCCACTCTTTCTGGAAAATTACTGGAGAGTTCGGCGCTTCAAAAGAAACGTCTTTTAGGAAGATGCGTTGAATTGCGAAGTTTTGTTGTGCGTCTTGAGGTGCTGCTTCAGCCATTTTTTAATCCTTAAATCAATATTTGTTGAGCCTAGAAACGTCTAAGCTCAGAAAACTGGTATGTCCTGAGACTAACTGAGCCAATCTACCTTGACTAGATGAAGCGTGTATTACGTGCAAAGCGTCACAACTTAGTGCTCCAACTGCTTTCAATTTGCTCAGTTTTTTGTCCGCGAGGCTTGGTAAAAGCGCGTTTAAACGCGAACTTTCGTTCTTGCCACGTTCCTACTTTTTACCGCGAACTAACGGCAGGTTCGCTTCGTTCCACGCAATCAAACCATTTTTTAGTAGGCTCACGTTTTCGAAGCCAGCTTTTACTAATAGGTTTGCGCTTTCTTGAGCGGTCTGTCCTGTCTTGCATACCACAATGATTGGGTCTGATTTGTGGTTTTCAAGGCTACCCAAGTTACCCGCTTTGATGTCTGACGGTAAAATGTGAAGTGAGTCGGTGATATGACCTTTTTTGAACTCGTCCTTGGTACGGATATCCACTACAACGCCGTTTTCACGGTTCATAAGATGAGTCAGTTGGTTTACGTTGATTTCTTTGTATGCGGCTGTCGCTGACTTCACGATGTTCATGATAAAGGCGACAAGAAGACCTACCCAAACCAAAGATAGAATCATGTTCTGTTGGAAAAATTCAATGTACTCTTGCATGTCTTGAGCTCTTACGCTGTTGGCGGAAAAATAAAGCAGGAGTATAGCGAGGTTACGGCTCTTAGGCGAGAGGGTTAAAATTTTCTAACGAATAATTGAGATCTCTATAAACCCTTTATGCCCTTACTATCCGTACATTTCGCTCTGGTAGCTTGATTGCTTTTGCCTATTGGACTTATCGGTTTAAGTGACTTCTGTTTTACTGAGAAAAGAGAACAATAGGTATTAACCCATCTTGTTTGATGTTGCTTTAAATTAGCGCTGTTTCAAGTGCAAAAATAAGAATGAGAAGCGTAAGAAAACCGAACTTAGACTGGGGTGTACAAAGCGTATTAGAAATGACTATGCTTGTGGAACACGATTGTCGGCACTGACTCGTTGTTCGCTTAACTTGTAAGATAGCAACAATAAATCGCAAACATTATTTGATCTTAACCTACAGTTTTGGTTAAAAAGTGTAGTAAAATTACGCTAGTTTTGTTTCAAGGTTAGATAGGGCAGCGAGGCCCTACGCCAAAAGTTACTTAAATTTGATGAGGTCATCACTATGTCAGCTAAGAAGCCACTGGCTCTAGTTATCCTTGACGGTTACGGTTACCGTGAAGACACAGCAAGTAACGCAATTGCGAATGCGAAAACACCAGTAATGGATGCTCTGATTGCGAATAACCCACACACATTAATCTCTGCTTCAGGCATGGATGTTGGCCTTCCTGATGGTCAAATGGGTAACTCTGAAGTTGGTCACACTAACATTGGTGCAGGCCGCGTTGTATACCAAGACCTGACTCGTATCACTAAATCAATTGCTGATGGTGAGTTCGAACAAACGCCTGCGCTAGTTGAAGCAATCGACTCTGCTGTGAAAGCTGAAAAAGCAGTACACATCATGGGCCTGATGTCTCCAGGCGGTGTTCACTCTCACGAAGACCACATTTACGCTGCAGTTGAAATGGCAGCGGCGCGTGGCGCAGAGAAAATCTACCTACACTGCTTCCTAGACGGCCGTGACACACCACCACGTAGTGCTGAAAACTCACTACAACGTTTCCAAGACCTATTTGCGAAACTAGGTAAAGGCCGCGTTGCTTCTCTAGTAGGTCGTTACTACGCAATGGACCGTGACAACAACTGGGATCGCGTCCAAGTTGCTTACGATCTTCTAACTCAAGCTAAAGCTGAGTTCACAGCAGAAACGGCAGTTGCAGGTCTAGAAGCGGCTTACGCTCGTGAAGAAAACGACGAATTCGTTAAAGCAACAGCTATCAAAGCGGAAGGTCAAGAAGACGCAATCATGCAAGATGGTGATGCGGTTATCTTCATGAACTACCGTGCTGACCGTGCACGTCAAATCACTCGTGCATTCGTTCCTGCGTTTGACGGCTTTGAGCGTGCAGTATTCCCAGCAATCAACTTTGTGATGCTGACTCAATACGCGGCTGATATCCCTCTAGCTATCGCATTCCCACCTGCGTCTCTAGAAAACACTTACGGTGAGTGGCTATCTAAACAAGGTCAAACTCAGCTACGTATCTCTGAAACAGAGAAATACGCACACGTGACTTTCTTCTTCAACGGTGGTGTTGAGAACGAATTTGAAGGCGAAGAGCGTCAATTGGTTGCTTCACCAAAAGTTGCAACGTACGACATGCAGCCTGAAATGAGCTCTCCAGAACTAACAGATAAGATGGTTGCGGCTATCAAGTCTGGTAAGTTCGATACCATCATCTGTAACTACCCGAACGCAGATATGGTTGGTCACACTGGCGTTTATGAAGCGGCTGAGAAAGCAATCGAAGCTCTAGATGAAAGTGTGGGTAAAGTGGTTGAAGCAATCAAAGAAGTTGGCGGTCAACTATTGATCACTGCGGACCACGGTAACGCAGAAATGATGCTCGACCCTGAAACTGGCGGCATCCACACTGCTCATACTAACCTACCAGTACCTCTAATCTATGTAGGTGACAAAGCGGTTGAATTCAAAGAAGGCGGTAAACTGTCTGACCTTGCACCAACCATGCTTTCTCTAGCTGGTCTAGAAATCCCAGCAGAAATGACGGGTGAAGTACTAGTTAAATAATTAACTAACGGCTCCGAATGACAAAAGCCCGAGTTTAAACTCGGGCTTTTTTGTATCTGGCAGTAAGGGCTGGTCTGTAAGGTTACTGAACCAAAATGCCAGCACCAATCACAGCTAGGGCTGCGCCCAACCATGCAAATCGGTTTGGTCGGCGTTTAGTGTAAATCCAGAGCAGTGGTAGCAACATAATTGGCGTGGTTGAAGATAGAAGTGCAACCATACCTACATTTCCTTCTTGCAGTGCGTATAAGATTAGCGTCATGCCGACGGCCATCGCCAAGAAACCATTAAGGGCAGTAATACCAAATACGCGCCAAGTAATGTGTTGCGTCGAGCGAGCGACTTTGACCCCTAGAACTAACAACATGCTGTGGGCGAAAAAGGCACTGATCATTCGAATAGCAGAAGCCGCAACTGGGTCAATACTGGTTTGCATTACTGGCTTGGCGATAATGCCTCCCAATGCTTGGCACATTGCTGCGGTTAAGCCAAGTCCAATACCTACCCAGATGTTACCTTTAATGTCTTCCAAGACGTTATTCACTTGACCTCTTCGGCCAAAGAATATCGCCATCACCACGCCGCTAAATACCAATGATGCGCCCAGTAGTTCTATTGTGGTCATGACTTCGCTAAATAAGAAGTAGCCCAAGATGGCAGAGAACACGGCGTGGCAAGAGAAGAGTAACCCGGCTTGTCTTGGCCCCATACGATTCAAACACGCGAATAGAGCGGTATCGCCAATAAAAATACCAATCAGTCCTGAGGCCATCATTGGCGTTACATGTTCCCAAGAAACCGTTAACCAGCCGCCAGTTATCCAGGCCATTGTTGATAAGATCACGGCCGTACAGCCCATGCGCCAGCGGCTGTAAGAAAAAGCGCCTAGGTGTTGTGCAGGAATGACCGAAATTAGGCTAGAAACTGCCCACAGAAAAGCGGCGCATAAAGCAAGCCATTCGTAACCCATGATGTGTCGACGTCCTTGTAGAGTAGAGGAGTCTTAATATGCACGAAATTTATGGGATGTAAAAGCCGCTCTGTAAGGGCAGTAGCTGGAGAGCAGCTCCATGACAACACGCTTTTTCATGGAGCTCTTCGATTAAAACAGTACCAAAACTGCGCCATACACGATAAGTAGACCAATCAAACCGAGAATCAGGCCTACTTTCGTCATGTCTTTGCTCTCGATGAGGCCTGTTGAATAAGCCAAAGAGTTTGGTGGTGTGGAAACCGGTAAGATCATGCCAAGTGATGCGGAGAAGGCGACGACAACCAGTAAACCTTGTAGGCCACCAACCGCAATAAGGCTTGGCATTGATGTACCAATAGCGGCAGCAATAGGCATCAATAAGTTTGCTGTTGCGGTATTAGACATAAAGTTCGCCATTAACCAACACACTACCGATAGGGCTAAAACAACGGCAAATGGTGATAGCAGGCTGTAATCAATGGCGTGCGCTAATGCTTCGGCTAAGCCCGTTTTGTCTAAGGCAATACCAATTGCTATACCACCGGCAACCAGCCATAAAACATCCCAGTTAATCAGCTTGAGCTCTTCTTTTCCCATAATGCCCGTTAACGTGAACACTGCTAGTGGGATAATCGCGACAACGTATGTATTCATGCCATGCACTTTCGTTGTCATCCAAAGCACAATGGTTAGTGCAAAAGTGATGTAGACGACGATCGCACGCCAGCTCCTTTTGAATGTACCATCTAGCTTTAGTTTCATTTCTGGTTCGCTAGACGGAAACAGCTTTTGCAACAAGAACCAAGCTACAGTGAGTTGTACCAACACAAAGGGTAGACCCATTGTCATCCACGATAGGAAGTCTATCGCGTTTTCTCCAGTGAGATATTGAAGCGCTATCGCATTAGGTGGCGTGCCTATCGGAGTCGCAATGCCGCCTGTATTCGCGGCAATTGGAATACACAACACCAGTGCTTTAATGCCTAAATCCCCTTTAGGTGCTGAAGCGACGATGGGGCCAAGCAGGGCTAGCATCATCACGGTCGTGGCAGTATTGGACATAAACATTGAAAAAACGGCGGTAATTAACATCAAGCCCAGCATTATGAACTTAGGTTGTGTGCCGAATGGTTTTAATAGCACTCGGGCGAGGTTGTTGTCGAGCTCGTATTTGGAAGCCGCAATCGCGAGAGCAAAACCACCCATAAAAAGAATAATGATCGGTGAAGAGAAGGCCGAGAAAATATCGGTGTAAGCAATTAACTCTCCTAAATCATGCCCCGCTGGTGGATTGCGAAATAGATGCAAACCTTTATCCGATATCATGATCAGTTCAAGAGCGATAATAAGAATGGACGTAGCAAAAACGGGAACCGGCTCGAGAACCCAAAGTAGGGCAGCAAGAAGAAAAATAGCCAACAGGCGATGCTGAATTAAAGTGAGATCGTCAATAGGAATAGCATCGATCGGCATCATCAAAACACCGAGCGGAATTAAAAAGCACACCAGCAATTTCGCCAACGTGTTTACACTCATCTTTGGCATTGGCTGCCCCTCTAAATATTCATTCTAAGCGCAGGATAATTGATTGTGGAATGAGGGTCTTAGAGGCAGGTATGAGTTTGAGAAATAGAGGCTAAATTTCGAACGGAGTTTTGCTTTTTATCAATAAAAAGAGCCCTTAATAAAGGGCTCTTTAACGTTGTTTTACTTATTTTTTCAAGGCGTAAGGTGTGCCCATAACGGTTGGCTTACCGTTTTCCATGCTTGCGTCAAACTCAATCGCGTCTTTGGCAAACAGGTTAATAACAGTAGAACCCAGTTTGAAGCGGCCCATCTCTTCGCCTTTTTTCAAGATCACGGCCTTGTCACCCTCTGCTGGGTAATCCCATTTGTAGACAGTGTTTCCACGAGGCGGAGTGATCGTGCCAGCCCATACTTGCTCAATGCTACCAACAATTGTCGCACCAACAAGCACCTGTGCCATTGGACCAAACTCAGTATCGAAGATACACACCACACGCTCGTTACGTGCAAATAGGTTTGGTACGTTTTCTGCTGTCAGAGGGTTTACTGAGAACAGGTCACCTGGTACGTAAATCATTTGGCGCAGAGTGCCGTCACATGGCATGTGTACACGGTGGTAATCGCGCGGAGATAGGTACAATGTCGCAAAAGAACCATCTTTAAATTCGTCAGCTAAATTCGCGTCACCGCCCAGCAATTCTTGTGCTGAGAAGTGATGACCTTTTGCTTGGATAAGTTGACCATCTTCAATAGGGCCAAACTGGCTAACACAAGCGTCGGCTGGATGAGTGATGACGTTTTCGCCTTCAGAAATTGGGCGTGCGCCTTCTTTTAGCTCACGAACGAAAAACTCGTTGAACGTTTTAAAATGCTTAGGATCTGAGTGCTTTGCCTCATCCATATTCACATTGTATTGTTTGATAAACCAACGAATAACTGCTGTTGTTAGACCGCCAGCTTTTGCTGAAGCCAGTTTACCCATTAGGCGAGTGAGGCCGTGTTGTGGGATCCAGTACTGCAGTCCAACTTTAAACTTGTCCATCTTTAATTCCGATACTTCTGTTAGATTCGCGCTTTAGGGCGCGTGATGTTACTGAAATTTAATTTGCTTGTCAGTATTAGGTGAAGACTTTTTACACAGTTACAGCCTTAACTCAATTACAGATCGGCTTTTTTATTACGTGAATACTGACGATTTGCTTTGTTTTCAACCATGCTTTCCAAAATACGATGATAATTTTCAAAGCGAGTTTCGTTAATTTCCCCGTTCTCGACAGCTTCACGTAGAAGGCAGCCTGGGTCATCATTGTGTTTACAATCTCGGAACTTGCAACCGCCTAAATATGGTCGAAATTCAACGAATGCTTTTGTTACTTCTTCTGCTTCCAAATGCCAAAGACCAAATTCACGTACTCCAGGTGAGTCGATCAAATCGCCACCCGTTGGAATGTGGTATAAACGTGCAGCCGTCGTGGTGTGTTGGCCCAAGCCAGAGTTCTCAGAGACTTCGCCTTCTTCCACTTCGCTCTCTAGTTCCGGCATTAACGCGTTGACTAAGCTGGATTTCCCTACGCCTGATTGACCAACAAAGATATTAATTCGATCACGCAGCAGGGTTTCTAGTTCAGCAATGCCTTCTCCAGACTTCTTGCTGACCAGAAGCACTTTATAGCCAATACGTTCATATTCTTTGAGCCATTCTTCATACATTGCACGGTCATCGGCTTCTAGAAGGTCGACCTTATTTAAGACCAACAATGGCGCAATATTCAGTGTTTCTGATGCAACGAGATAGCGGTCAATAATATTTAGCGATAGCTCTGGTAATACCGAAGAGACAATGACCATTTGATCAATATTGGCTGCAACGGGTTTTAGGCCATCGTAATAATCTGGACGAGTGAGCACTGAAGAGCGAGGTTCTACCGCTTCAACAACACCAGAGATGCCCGCCATAGACTCCAATCCTTCGCGCCATAAAACACGATCGCCAGATACTAGAGACTCAATACCACGGCGGAGGTTACAGCGTTGAATTTCGCCTGTTTCAAGGTCTTCAATGTCCGCGTGCTGACCAAAACGAGTGATCACGAGACCTTGCTTGCTGGCGCCTAGCATGTTTTCATCCCACTGAATGGAATCTTCTTGCTTCTTCAAACGCTTTTGTTGGTTGCTACGTACGCGTCGCACCTGACCTTTGGTTAACTTTTTCTTCTTTGCCACAATTCTGTACTTTATGTGAATTTACTCAAATGGTTGAGCCGTACTCTTGGCTCCGTGTATGAGTATCGTGTTTCTCGTATTTTGAGGTATAGTACCTCTTTTATCGATAAACAAATAGGCGGCGTAACCATGTCCTTTAGCGATCAAAACCTAATTTGGGTTGATTTAGAGATGACAGGGCTTGATCCTGAAACGCACAAAATCATCGAAATTGCTTCTATTGTCACGGATAGCGAACTAAATATTTTGGCTGAAGGTCCAGTGTTAGCGATTCATCAGCCGGAAGAAGAACTGGCGAAAATGGACGACTGGTGTACTAATACGCATACGGCAAGCGGTTTGGTGGAGCGCGTTCGAAACAGTCAAATCTCAGAACAAGACGCAGTCGCACAAACCATTGAATTTTTAGAAAAATGGGTGCCAAAAGGGGCGTCGCCAATATGTGGTAACAGCATTGGGCAGGATCGTCGCTTTTTATACAAGCATATGCCTGAGTTGGAAGAGTTCTTCCATTACCGATATGTTGACGTTAGTACTCTTAAAGAACTAGCACGTCGCTGGCAACCTGAGGTGCTAAATGGGTTCACAAAACAGGGAACACATTTGGCCTTGGACGACATTCGTGAGTCCATCGCAGAACTTAAGTACTATCGAGGTACTATTTTCAAGATTTAACTGTTAAAGTTGCGATCCAAATTGTTGTAATTTATATCGCTTTTGATTGCTTTTTCGTCGTTCAGTAAAAAAATAAAGTTTTTTTGAAGGAAGGACTTGCATCACAAAAAAATGCTCTTATAATTCGCAGCCCTAAACAGCGGAAACGTTGTTGATGCGACACTAGCTCAGTTGGTAGAGCGCAACCTTGCCAAGGTTGAGGTCACGAGTTCGAACCTCGTGTGTCGCTCC
>NZ_JAWOWJ010000018.1:0-77337 GCF_033340495.1 Vibrio sp. 1249-1 | reverse complement strand
GGTAGTTCAGTTGGTTAGAATACCGGCCTGTCACGCCGGGGGTCGCGGGTTCGAGTCCCGTCCACTCCGCCACTTATTTGAGCGTCGTCTCAATAACACGAATTACAGGGGTGTAGCTCCAATTGGCAGAGCAGCGGATTCCAAATCCGCGTGTTGGGAGTTCGAATCTCTCCACCCCTGCCATACTCTAAAGCCTCAGCAGTAATGCTGGGGCTTTTTTGCATCTGAAGAAAAGAGAATCTGACTAGTTGGAGAGTTGTCGATTCCTCTGATACCAAAGTATCGGGGGATTGAAAGTTCATATCTCCGGGATATTGGTCCACTTCACCTATCCCCCATGTTCATAAGCTCTGGCTTAGGTCAGGGGCTCTTTTATTTCTAACGTATAGTTTCGACGTCAGGTGTATGTTTATCCGACGAATATGGCATACCTTTGCTTCAGATAGTTTTATTTTCTAGTAATGTAATTATTAAATGTTGATGTATCGCTTTGCTCTTTCTGTTTTACTTTCGAATTTTCATAACGCTTTTTCTTCGTTATCGAGCACATCTGATTCACAATCTATTGAAAGGTCAGTGGTTACATTGGCTTGGATGATTACTGACTTGGTTCCTGTTATCATCATGCATTGATGCTAATAATTAGGAAGTAAGTTTATGCCACATTTTCGATTCCGTGCTGTAGAGCCACAAGCTGTTCAGGCATTATCAAAACCTCTTACGGATGAACTTCAGCCTCTAATGGACTGTCCGCGTGAGGATTTTACTTTTGAGTATATCTACACTACGTTTTTCAATGAGGGAGAGGTGAGTGCTGCATATCCTTTTGTCGAAGTGCTTTGGTTCGACCGTGGCCAGGAAGTGCAAGATGAAGTTGCCAAGCTTATTACGCAACAAGTGCGCGGTATCGCTGGTGCCGATATTGATGTTGCAGTTATCTTTTCCGCTTTATCTCCTAAAGCTTATTACGATAATGGCGAACACTACTAAAGGTTAAAGGCTATGAGGCTGAGTTTCATTGTAACTTTGGGTTTATGTTTCTCAGCTTCAGTATGTTCTACTCCTTGGGAGTCTGCGGTTAATCCTACCCGAAACTCTTCCTCCTCTATTGGTAGTTATGCTAACGGTTGTTTAGATGGTGCATTACCCTTGCCTCTCGATGGCGTTGGTTATCAAGTCTTACGTAGTAAAACGAAGCGCTACTATGGGCACCCTAAAACGATAGAGTTTATTGAAAATCTGGCGCTTAAAGCTCATCAAAATCTCAACACCACTCTGCTAATTGGTGATTTATCTTTACCTAGAGGTGGAAGGTTCTCCTCTGGTCATTCTAGTCATCAAACCGGGTTAGATATCGATATCTGGTTAAGACTTGCTGACCAACCGCTTTCTTATAACGAATTACAACTTCCTAAGCCCATGAGTGTGGTGGATTTAAAAGGTTATTCCATACTTAATCATCGCTGGGAAGAACGGCACTTTAAGCTAATTCGGTACGCTTCAAAAAGTAAGGATGTTGCACGAATTTTTGTACATCCTGTTATTAAGGAGCAACTTTGCTTGCAAGAAAACGGCAAAGATCGTTCTTGGTTACGTAAAGTACGTCCATGGTGGGGGCATCATTACCACTTTCACGTCAGGTTGTCTTGTCCTGATTCGAGCGACTATTGTGTTGATCAAGCACCACCTCCAGTAGGCGATGGCTGCGGTGTTGAGCTCGCAAGTTGGGCCCCGAAAGCGAAACCTATTGATACCCCTCCACGGGTAAAAACAACCTCTAAGCCCAAACGAAAAAAAGTCGTTCCACCTCAATGCTTGCCGCTTATCAATCCTAATTAGTGTTACTCTCCAGGTTTATCTGTACTTGGTGATCTCTTTTATGAAACTGGAGAAACATCATACTTTTGTCTACATTGAATAATACCAATACAAAAACTAACCCAATTAGTTTTGGGGACATATTATAGAAATCTAAATTAAACAAAGAGTTGTAGTATGGGTAAGTTGTAATTTCTTTGTTTAGAAAAAGATCTTTCGTCACGATACTCTGGTTTCTTAGCAATATGTCTGTCAGTTGGCTAAAAAGCGATAACAACGCAGACAAGTGTGTTAGGCAGGGATATGCCCTTTTCCTGTTAGAAGAGTAAATCAAGGACAAAACCATGACTATGATTTGTGCAAAAGAATTTGCAGAGTGGTTAAGACACAGATTTAGCAGTGATACTAAAGGAGTCTCTTTGACTCGAGAGGATGTGAATCACCTGACTGGGCGTCAACGCCTTGATCCGGGTTTTGTTAATGATGTGCATTATGAGCTGATGCAATATGGGATGGCTTTCGTTACTGATACGAGCCGAGAAAACTTTTATTTAATACCTGTTTCTCAAGCGGAAAATTGGCGTGAGAGACTAGAGTATCATTTTGAAAAAGAGCTATTCTGCAATATTATCCCTATTGAAAAATCAGGTTGAGAAAAGGTTCAACTTTGATGCCAAAGTTGAACCTAATTGCTCTTATGCTAACCCTTGAATAATCACGAATTTTTCAAGCAACTGCTCTTCAGTTTCGACATGGTTCGGATCTGTGATTATGCATTTTGTAATTGGACACACTGACTGACAGGTCGGCTTTTCGTAATGCCCCTTACACTCTGTACATAGCGCTGGATCAATTTCGAAAATGCTCTCTCCCATACTGATTGCCCCATTGGGGCATTCGGGATCACACATGTCGCAGTTGATGCATTTATCAGTAATGAGCAAAGCCATGATTACTTACCAGTCGGGTTACGGGTGTCCTGCCCTGAGTTCAAGTTACGCATCAATAGACCGTATTCTAAATCTAGATCTGCTGGTACTGGAATGAAGACGAAGTGACCATTCCCTTTGGCATCCTCAATAGACTCTGACTTACGGTTTTCCATCGCTTCTAGCGTGAAAACAACATTACCTTTTGGCGTCATTAGCTCAAGACTATCACCGACAAGGAATTTGTTTTTCACTTCTACTTCAGCCATATCGCCACGACGTTTACCAGTGAACTCACCGACAAACTGTTGAGCATCAGAGACTGAGTAACCGTAATCGTAGTTTTGGTAAGTATCGTGTGTATGACGGCGTAGGAAGCCTTCAGTGTAGCCACGGTGAGCTAGGCTTTCTAGTGTACCCATTAGGCTTTCATCGAATGGTCGACCTGCTACAGCATCATCAATTGCTTTACGATAAACTTGAGCGGTACGTGCGCAGTAGTAAAACGATTTAGTACGACCTTCAATTTTCAATGAGTGAACACCCATCTTAGTTAAGCGTTCAACGTGCTGAACCGCTCGTAGGTCTTTAGAGTTCATGATGTAAGTACCATGCTCGTCTTCGTAAGCTGCCATTTTTTCTTCTGGACGGTGTGCTTCAGAAAGCAGAACGACTTCATCTGTTGGTTTGCCGCGACCAATTGTGGTTTCAGGGCGCTCGTCTTGTACTTCGACAGGCTGTGCTTCAGTCGGGTCGAATTTCTCTACGATATCACCAGCGTCGTTTTCTTTACCCTCTTCAACTTTGTATTCCCAGCGGCATGCGTTAGTGCAAGTGCCTTGGTTAGGGTCACGTTTGTTGATATAGCCAGAAAGTAGGCAACGACCTGAGTAAGCCATGCATAATGCACCGTGAACGAATACTTCAAGCTCAGTTTCAGGGCAATGCTCACGAATTTCTTCGATTTCTTCTAGAGACAGCTCGCGAGAAACGATCACACGTTCCACGCCATTCGCTGCCCAGAACTTAACGGTTGCCCAGTTTACAGCGTTTGCTTGTACAGAAAGGTGAATTGGCATTTCTGGGAAAGCTTCACGAACCATCATAATTAGGCCTGGATCTGACATGATCAATGCGTCAGGACCCATCTCTACGATTGGCTTAAGATCACGGATGAAGGTTTTTAGCTTCGAGTTGTGTGGTTGAATGTTGCATACCACATAAAGCTTTTTGCCTAGGGCGTGGGCTTCATCGATACCGATTTTTAGGTTCTCGTGGTTAAACTCGTTGTTACGTACGCGAAGGCTGTAGCGAGGTTGGCCAGCGTAAACTGCATCTGCCCCGTAGGCGAATGCGTAACGCATGTTTTTCAGGCTGCCCGCTGGAGATAGTAGCTCAGGCACGAATGCTTTCTCAGTTGTCATTGCTCAATTCTCTTTTATCTGATCACAAGTCAGGCCAATTCCACCTAATGGAAATGGGGCGCAAATTTTACGTCAAAATGTGAACTGTGACTAGGGTAATTGTGCTTCAGATAGAAAAACGCCCTCAAAAAAAGTGAGGGCGTTATGGTTAACCTTTATACAAAATTAAGCGTTAGGATTCGGTAAGCCGCCTAGCGCATCGTATAGGTTGGGAAGGAAAGCACTGAACTCTCCACACATTAGAGAGAAGTCTGCATCAAATCGAGCTGCTTGATCTTCACGTGGAATATCATCGTTTTGATCTTTCAATTCATCAGAGAATTTTAGACGTTTGATGCCTGCATCTTCCGTCATAATGAACTCAATACGATCTTGCCAATTAAGCGCAAGTTTCGTCACGACTTTATCCGCAGCGATGTGGTTGCGGATTTCATCAGTGGTTAGCTCTTGCTTCTTACAGCGAATCACACCACCTTCTTCAAGTACGGATTTTAGCTCAGCTTCGTCCATCATGCTGATACCTTGAGGTGTGTCACCGCTTTTCACCCACTCGGTTAGCGTAGTTTCAATCGCCACTTCTGGAATAGCAGGAACAACAGGTAGACTACCCATGGTTTTACGAAGCAATGCTAATACATCTTCTGCTTTTTTATAGCTGCTTGCATCAACAAGGATAAAACCTTCTTTTGGCATGATGAGTACGTGAGTGTGGCTGCTGCGGCTGAATGCGCGCGGCAGTAAATCCATTACGATGTCATCTTTCAGGTTGTCTTTCTCTTTCTTCTTCAGAGGACGACCTTCTTGCGCTTCCATTGCTTCTACTTTTGCATTCAATGATTCTTTGATCACAGAGGCAGGTAGCATTTTCTCTTCTTTCTTGGCGCAAATCAGAATGCGGTTTTCTGACACGTGAGTCATCATATCGCCATGTCTACCCATTGCACTGACCCAGCCAAATTTCTGTTTGTCTTGACTGCCACACGGGGTGAATTGGAATTCAGACAGCTGAGTTTCTAGTTGTTCGGCGTTAAAAGTAACCTCGCGGTTAACGCGGTATACCAGACAGTTTTTAAACCACATAAATCTTCTCTAGGCTTGATGACAAGGGACTAATCATAGGGAATTTTTGTGCTGATGTCTTAATAGAAATGAAAAATATCCGAATGAACCTCAAAAGAAAGTTATATGAAAATTTGTTTTCAAAGGTCACAAAAGTGTCATAATTGGTAGTGATAATGCTTATGCAAAGAGAGGCGCTTTGTCTCTTAAATTCATTAGCTCAACGAACATAAGGTTACTCAATTATGTCTAGAAGGATTCTGGTTGTTGAAGACGAAGCTCCTATTCGCGAAATGCTGTGCTTCGTACTTGAGCAGAAAGGTTACCAAGCGGTAGAAGCGGAAGATTACGATACTGCAGTAACCAAACTGGCTGAACCCTTCCCTGATTTAGTTTTACTGGATTGGATGTTACCAGGCGGTAGTGGCATTAACTTCATCAAACATATGAAGCGAGAGGAATTAACGCGCAACATTCCAGTTGTGATGCTTACCGCTCGTGGTGAAGAAGAAGATAAAGTGCGTGGTTTAGAAGTCGGTGCGGATGACTACATTACTAAGCCATTCTCTCCTAAAGAGTTGGTTGCACGCCTAAAAGCGGTGATTCGTCGCGTTACCCCTACTGCACTAGAAGATGTAATTGATGTACAGGGATTGAAGCTTGACCCTGTATCGCACCGTGTTACGGCTAATGATGCGCCATTAGACATGGGCCCTACAGAATTTAAGATGCTTCATTTTTTCATGACGCATCAAGAACGCGTATACAGCCGTGAGCAGCTATTAAACAATGTTTGGGGCACTAACGTGTATGTCGAAGACCGTACGGTTGATGTTCACATTCGCCGCCTGCGTAAAGCATTGGAAGCTGCAGGGCATGATAAGCTGATCCAAACTGTTCGTGGTGCTGGATACCGCTTCTCGACGAAGGCATAAATTAACACGCAGTTTATCGGTACCATTTCTGGAGTTATGAGTGGTTGAAAGATTAACGTGGAAAAAGCTGGCTTGGGAGCTGGCTTTTTTTTACACCCCATGGGTGATAGTAGGTTGGATATTCGGTTATATGCCGTGGTTGCTTTTGGCTGCTACGGCATTGCAGCTTGTGTGGCATTTGCATAACCAAGTACGTTTATCTTCTTGGTTATGGGATGAAAAACGCCTCACGCCACCATCTGGTAGCGGTAACTGGGAATCTTTGTTCAATGGGTTGTATCGCTTACAACAGCGCCAACGCCGCAAACGAAAAGAGCTTACTAATCTTATTCGTCGATTCCGAAATGGTGCAGAATCGCTACCCGATGCGGTAGTGGTATTCCGTGCTGAAGGCAATATTGTTTGGTGCAACAAGCTGGCTCAGCACTTACTGGGCTTCCATTGGCCAGAAGATTCAGGTCAACCTATCTCCAATCTCATTCGTACACCTGATTTTATCAAGTACCTCAACAAGAAAGACTTTTCAGAGCCATTAGAAATGCGTTCACCACTCAATGTCGAACGCATGCTAGAACTACGTATCGTACCGTATACCGAAGGTGAACATTTGATGGTGGTGCGTGATGTTAGCCAGTTAAAACAACTTGAGGGAATGCGTCGCAACTTCTTTGCCAACGTATCTCATGAACTGCGTACACCAATGACGGTGCTACAAGGTTATCTTGAGATGACAGAAGATCCTGATATGGTCGTGGGTCCTATGTGGAGCAAAGCTCATGGTGTCATGACGGAGCAGCTTAACCGCATGAACAGTTTGGTGAACCAACTACTGACACTATCTAAAATTGAAGCGGCACCTATGCATGAGCTTGAGGAAGTCGTGAATGTGCCCGCGATGCTTGAAGTGTTAGAAAAAGAGGCGGTTAGCCTTAGTGGGGACAACCAACATAAATTGAAATTTGATGTTGATGCTAGCCTACGCGTGCTGGGCGATGATGACCAGTTACGTAGTGCTATCTCTAACCTCGTTTATAATGCCGTCAAATACACACCGCCTGGTGCGAACATTAATGTTCGTTGGTTCCAGACCTCTCAAGGCGCATGCTTAGAGGTGGAAGATAGTGGTGATGGTATTGAACCTCAGCACCTCCACCGACTTACTGAGCGTTTTTATCGAGTGGATAAAGCAAGATCACGTGATACTGGTGGAAGTGGTTTAGGGCTTGCCATTGTAAAACACGCGCTGAGTCACCATGACTCTCATTTAGAAATTCACAGTGAAGTAGGCGTGGGTAGTAAGTTTTCTTTCGTATTGCCTGAGCGTTTGGTGGTGAAATAATGGCTTTACGATTAGCAAAAACATTCAGTTTATTCGCGCTTGTTTGTTCTTTTATGGCTGCCGCTCAAGATAAACCATTGCCGAGTTATCATAAAACGACGGGGATTGTCGGGAACTTGCTCTCTGTTGGCTCCGATACACTTGCGGGTATGACAACGCTTTGGGTTGAAGAGTTTAAATCCATTTACCCGAATATTAATGCGCAAGTCCAAGCGTCTGGCTCTTCTACTGCCCCTCCAGCATTGACCGAACAAACAGCTCAGTTTGGTCCCATGAGTCGCCCTATGCGTTTAAGAGAGATAGAAGCGTTTGAACGTGAACATGGCTACAAGCCAACGGCGCTTAGGGTAGCCATCGATGCAATCGGTATTTTTGTTCATCAAGATAATCCAATTCAAGGTCTTAACTTTAGTCAATTAGATGCTTTGTTTTCTGCCACGCTACGCTGTGGCGAAAGTCAATTTGTAACAAACTGGCAGCAACTCGGTCTTGAATCACAGTGGGCAAAGCGAAACGTACAGTTGTTTGGTCGTAACTCCGTTTCTGGAACTTATGGTTACTTCAAAAGTAATGCCTTGTGTGGCGGCGATTTCAAGACTCGAGTTAACGAGCAGCCAGGCTCCGCGTCAGTAGTGCAAGCTGTAGCGTCAACCATCAGTGGAATTGGTTATTCCGGTGTTGGTTATCGAGTGGCAGGCGTGCGCTTAGTCCCTGTGGCTAAAATGGGAAATGACTACGTGACTCCAACGCGAGAACATATTGTTAGTGGTAAGTACCCACTATCACGTTACTTATATGTTTACGTGAATAAGCACCCTGATTACCCATTAACACCAATTGAAGCTGAGTTTATTCGCTTTATCTTTTCTGCTCAGGGACAAGCGTTGGTTGAGAAAGATGGTTATGTGCCCATTACGGCAGACTTTGCAGAAGAAGAGTTAAAAAAAGTCGGCCTGTAAGCCGACTTTTTATTTAGGTATGAAGAGTACGAGATCAGAAAGTGAGTGTCCACTTCGCGCTGTCCCAACGTTCTTGTTCTTCCTGTAAATCCGCGTGAAGTAATTTATTGTTTTCTAGCCATGCTTCATCTGTGCATGTGAGAATCCATTCGTCATTTTTGATAGATAAGGTGATATCAGGCAATGGATCTTCATTACGCTGCCCATTTAATATGATAGAAAGTCGTAATATTTTGATGAGGCTTATAACGTCACTCTGTTTATAGAGGTTGAAATCTGGTAGTTCTTGCAATTTGAGCGCTTTACGCTGGAAGCGAGCTAATGTTGCAAGCACTAATTGCTGCTCACGGTTGAAGCCTTGTAGGGTGGAGTGCAACAGAATATAAAAAGAGTGGCGATGGAAACTACGCAAGTTAATACTTAATCCGACTTCATGAAGCAACGCTGCCCACTCTAGTAAGTCAAATAACTCACTCTTTTTCTTAATGCCTAGTTCAGAGCGTACCTGACATAACATCTCACGTGCATGACCCTTCACACGAGCGGCATGCTCTAAGTCGACTCGGTGCTTGTTGGCTAAATTTTCTGTGGTGCGCATGCGAATATCGGAGCGTGCGAAACGTTCTTCCATTTCGTACAACAGGCCTTCGCGTAGAGCACCATCGGAGAAAAACATTTGCTCAATGCGAAGCGCTTTGAAAATCGCGGACAAAATCGCTACGCCTGCTGCGAATACGGGTTTACGTTCTTCTGTTAGACCCGTCAGCTCAATATCTTCAATTGAATCAAATTTACACAGAGTTTCGATAAGTGTATCCAGTCGACTCGCTGTGATCAGGCCATCTTCAAAACCTAATCCTACTAGCACTTCTTGAATCGCTTTGATGGTTCCTGATGAGCCGAGAGCAATATCCCAGCCCTTTTTACGATATGTTGAAGCAATGGACTCGAGTTTTTGTTCGGCCGCTAACATCGCCTTACTGAAGTTTTTGCCTGATAGTTTGCCGTTTTTAAAGTACTGTTCTGTAAAACTGACGCATCCCATCTGTTTACTGTTGAGAAGCTCAGGCTCAAATTCTTGTCCAATAATCATCTCGGTACTGCCGCCTCCGATATCGATGACTAGTTTGGAGTTGGATTCTACTTGAGTGTGCGCGACGCCTAAGTAAATCAGGCGGGCTTCTTCTTCTCCAGGGATAATTTCTATTGGGAAAGGCATCACTTCTTTCGCACGCTCGATGAAAAGGTGGGCATTTTTAGCGCGTCTTAGTGTGTGTGTGGCGGCGATACGTACATTTGACTCATCAAGCCCTTGCAGCCTCTCAGCGAACATGGCTAAGCATTCTAGCGCACGCTCCATTGCGGCGTGACTTAAGTTCAATTCACTGTCGAGTCCTGATGCTAAGCGAACACGTTGTTTATGACGACTAACCAGTTGTAGGTCACTGCCAACAACTTTGGCCACCACCATATGGAAACTGTTTGAGCCGAGGTCTATCGCGGCAATGTAGCGAGTATCTTGTTCAAGTATTTGAGGCATCTGAATTTTGTTTTCTAGTTTGCTTTTCTATATTTTTAAGATAGTCATAGATAGCGATTTGAGAGCGAACTTTTTTGCGATTACCTCGTGGTACGTAAGCGTTACTCATTTCTTTATCTATTAAACGAGCCTTTACTGTATCGGTAAAATGGATATTCGTTATATCAATAATTCTCTGTTTCAAACGTGGATCACGGACTGGTACTGCTACCTCGATACGGTGATCAATATTTCTTGTCATCCAGTCTGCGGAGGAGATATAAACTTGCGGATCGCCATCATTGTGGGTGATCACCACGCGAGGGTGCTCAAGAAAGCGGTCAACAATACTGATGATGCGAATATTGTCGCTGATCCCCTCAATGCCCGGTACTAATGAGCACATGCCTCGAATGATCATGTTTATTTTTACCCCGGAAGTACTTGCTCCATAAAGCTTATTGACGATGCCTTTATCGACTAGGTTATTGACCTTGATCGTAAGAGCGGCTTTTTTCCCTAGCTTGGCATTCGCAATTTCATTATCAATTAAGCGGTAGATTTGGGTTCGAGAATTACGAGGAGATACCATAAGGTGATTGAACTTCACTGGTCGGTATGGATTCTCAATGTAACCGAAGACATTACGGACTTCATTAGTAATTTCTTGATCTGCCGTAAGTAGGGAGAAGTCGGTATAAATTCGTGCCGTCTTCTCATGGAAGTTGCCTGTGCCGATGTGTGCGTAACGAATAATTTCTTCACCTTCGCGGCGGCTAATCATCAATAGCTTTGAGTGAATCTTAAGGCCAGGCGCACCAAAGATGACGTGCACACCCGCTTCGGTTAATACTTTTGACCATTCGATATTGGCTTCTTCATCAAAGCGAGCTTGCAGTTCGACGACCACAGTGACATTTTTGCCGTTGTGCACCGCATCAATTAAAGAGTTCATCAAGCGAGAATCTTTCGCGACGCGATAAATGTTAATCTTGATACTAAGTACTTTGGGATCGAAGGAGGCTTGGCGCACTAACTCACTAATGTGGTCAAAAGTGTGGTAGGGATAATAGAGCAGAATATCTTTCGCTTTAATCGCGTCAAAGCTGTTGGCATAACCTTCGAAATCGGCACATTTCATTGGCGGGAGAGGTTTATTTTCAAGATATTCTCGTCCAACATTTGGAAAGCCGATGAAGTCTTTAAAGTTGTGATAGCGTCCGCCGGGGATAAGGTTATCGTAGTTAGAGATATTAAGTTTGTTACACAGAAACTCTAACATTTGAGGCGGCATATCGCGTTCGTAGACGAAGCGAACGGGCTTTGCTGTCAGTCGCTGATTGACACCCTCTGACATTTGTTCAAGCAAGCTGTACTCGATTTCATTGCGTAAATCGTATTCAGCGTCACGCGTCATTTTCATCGCATAGCCGCTAAGCTCATCATAATCAAAAAAGCCTTTGAACAGCTCGTCCAAACAGTGGCGGATAATATTATCAAGTAAGATGATGGTTTTTCGACGCTTTCCTTTCTGTTCTGGTACCATCACAAAGCGGGGAAGGTGATCGGTCGGAATTTCGATCAGAGCGTACTGGTAATGTTCTTCTTTACGCAGTTCTACGGCGATGTAAGCGTACTCGTCTTTGAGAAATTGCAGAACATCGATCTCGTCTTTCATTAGGAGGGGAGTGATATGCGGCATTACCTCTCTACGGAAGTATTTCGCGATCCACTTTTGTTGCGATTCATCCAGTTGTTGCTCGTTGACCAAGAAAATGCGACGTCGCGCCATTTCTCGAATCAACTCGCTGTAAAGCTCATCAAATTGTTCGTTAAGCTTTAGTGCTTTCGACTGCATTTTGGTTAACAGTCGTTTAGGGCTATCACTGCCACCGCGCTCTTGGCTGATTAGGATTCTGCGCTTCACGTCCGCAAAGCGTACTTTGTAAAATTCATCTAAATTGTTGGAAAAGATCCCAAGAAAGCGAATACGTTCGATCAAAGGGACGGTTTTATCGGCAGCTTCTTGTAATACTCGTTCGTTGAAAGACAACCAACTCAGTTCTTTTTCTATATATAGTTTTTCTGCGCTCATAACCTTACCTAGCCAAAAGTGAAGTATTACGTACTCATCTTGGAAAAATGGATGAGTGAGAACATTATGAGATTTTCATTACAGATTTATTTCATACCACGCATTGCATAAGAGTTGTATTCTTTTCAGGTGTTTAATGTGATCTGTAATATAATTGTCATCTTAACGACATATTCTAGTACTAAGTCAAAAAAGGTAGAGATTTAAATGGCACAAGCCGAGTTTTCATTGCAGGAAAAAGATAAGAAACGACTGATAAAAGATCGTTTAGTTCGACTTGCAGTGACATCTGGTGGTGTCGGCGTACTCGCGGCGCTTATTTTGATCTTTGTCTACCTCGCCATGGTGATCATTCCGCTTTTTTCTGATGCGGAGATCAAAACCAACCAAGCCATTCGAGCCACTCATATTGAAACACCACTTGCGATTTCAGTGGATGATTACGCTCAGCTCGCGTTCGTTCTAACCCAAAGTGGTGAGATTCAATATTTGTCGATGGACGATCCTACGAAACCTGCGGTGTATACACAGCAAATCGCCCAGAAACCCGTTGCTTTCTCTCAATCTGCTCCTGGGCTAGGTTGGTATGGATTTGTTGATGGGCAGGGTAAAGCGAACCTTTTCAAGCCAGAATTTAATGCTACATTGAGAGAAAATACACGTCCTCCGGAAGTGATTGAGCTAGACACCAGCATGGATCTGACACTAAGTACGCCTCAAGATCCTGTGACTCAGTTTGTATTTGCAGCTTCGACGCCCTTACCAACGGTTGTTTGGCAGACGCAAAGTGGTGAAGTGAAAGCTCGCTGGCAAGTGGCTTCGTCTTTGGGTACGTCTCCTACAACGATCGATTTTACGTTCTCTTCAGGCTTTAATACGCCTCAGCAAATGTTGTTGACACCTGACGGTGAAACGCTTTATTTGCGCGATGGCTCTGAGTTGATCGTGTTAAAGAAAACCGCACGTAAATTTGCTGTGCGAGAGGTGGTCGATCTCACTCAAGGTGATAAGAAGCATTCCGTTCGTACGATAGACTTATTGGCTGGTGCTTACTCGCTTTTGGTGACGCACAACGATGGTCGGGTGTCGCAATGGTTTGATACGCTGCAAGAAGAAAAACGCACGTTAACGCATATTCGTGATTTTAAATTGGCATCAGAGCTTAAGTATTTGTTGCCGGATTCTCATCGAAAAGGATTTTATAGCTTTTACACCAACGGCACGTTGCAAAGCCATTATACAACCAGTGAAAAACTGGTGTTGTTTAAGCGTGCGTACAATCAAGCGCCCGCAATCGCAGCAATGTCTAACAATGAACGCTACTTAATCACTTGGCAAAATAATGCGTTAAATGTTGCGGAAGTGGACAATGCCTATCCGGAAGTTTCATTGTCTTCATTATGGCAAGAAGTGTGGTACGAAGGGTATCCTGAGCCTGAATTTGTGTGGCAATCGACTTCGGCGAGCGATAACTTTGAGGCTAAGTTCAGCCTAGTACCTATTGCGTTTGGAACGATAAAAGCGGCGATGTTTGCGATGCTGTTTTCAGTACCGCTCGCAGTGCTAGGTGCTATTTATACGGCTTACTTTATGTCGCCACGCATGCGTCGTGTAGTAAAACCGTCGATTGAGCTAATGGAAGCACTGCCGACGGTGATCATAGGTTTCCTCGCGGGATTGTGGTTCGCGCCTATTGTCGAAGATCATTTGATTACGATCGTCGTTATGCTGTTTGTTTTGCCCTTGAGCACCATGATTATGGGCGGGCTATGGGCATTAATACCGCAACCTTTGCGGAATCGTCTGCCTAATGGTTGGCATGCTTTAGTGCTCATGCCTGTCATATTGGTACTGATTGGGCTTGGAGTGTGGATTTCGCCTACGATTGAGCAGACGTTCTTTGGTGGCGATATGCGCTTATTCTTAACCGAGCATGGTATTGGTTACGATCAACGCAATGCATTGGTGGTGGGGTTAGCGATGGGGTTTGCTGTTATCCCGACGATTTTTACCATTGCCGAAGATGCCATTTTCTCTGTACCGAAGCATTTATCGGATGGCTCTTTGGCATTAGGGGCCACGCCTTGGCAAACTTTAATCTATGTTGTCTTGCTTACTGCAAGCCCAGGTATTTTTTCTGCCATTATGATGGGCTTGGGACGCGCTGTTGGCGAAACCATGATTGTATTAATGGCAACGGGCAATACGCCATTAATGGATTGGAATATTTTGGAAGGATTGCGCAGCCTGTCGGCGACCATCGCCGTTGAGTTGCCAGAGTCGGAAGTTGGAAGTTCGCATTATCGCCTGCTGTTCCTAGCTGCATTGATTTTATTTGTGTTTACGTTTGCAGTAAACGCGCTTGCGGAGTGGGTTCGTCAGAGACTGAGAGATAAGTACCGTGCGTTGTAATAATGGTTTGAATAAAGAGCGAGTAATAACGTGTTAAATTGGATTCGTTCTGGCGCACCGTGGATATGGCTAACAGGCGGTGCAGTCAGCATCAGTTTGTTGTCGGTATTAGGGTTGTTACTCCTTATCGGCTGGAAAGGCCTGACTTACTTTTGGCCAGCGCCTTTGTATCAGTGGAATGTTGCAGCGCTGACTCCTGTACAAGGCGAAGTGCTACATGAAAATACTATTCTGATTGGTCAAGTGTATGAGCGCAGCTTTGTACCGAAGAGTTATTTGCCTGAAAGCGCAGCACAACAGTTAGAAGAGGATGAAGATTTTGCCACGCGACTCAACATCAAAATCGCTAACCGAGAGTTGTATCCCGCCGATTTTATCTCCGTATTGCAAATGCAGTTGGATGAGCCCACGACGCCAGAAGAGTGGGCGGTGATAGAGCGCAGTAGCGGTGGTTATTTCTTTGGTAAGCTGGTGGCGTTTCAAGATGGTGATAATATATACACCAGTGATATTCAATCGGTACTAAATAAAAAGCTTGATGATGCAGAAACTCTGCGCCATGAGATTGATTCTTTGGTGGTCGATCAGCTTAAAGAGCTTGGTTGGAAGCTAGAGCAGTTGCGATTAGAAAAGCGCAAGCATGAATTGAATGACACGCTGACAGAAAGCTTCTTAAACGAAAACCTGACGAAAAAAGAGCAGATAGAAAAAGCGCTTGCGACGTTAGATTTGCAACTTGATGGTTTACGACTTCAGCTCTCTGACTATGCCTTGATTGTCGAGGATATGACGGGGTCACAAGTATCGATTCCGCTCGAAGACATTTTGGACTACTGGTATCCAAACCAAATGTCACTGCCTGATAAAGTCATGCATTGGGGAAAACAGGTTTGGAAGTTTTTATCTGAAGATCCAAGAGAGTCTAACTCCGAAGGAGGCGTGTTCCCTGCGATATTTGGTACGGTTTTCTTAGTACTCATCATGTCGATCATTGTGATGCCACTCGGGGTGATCGCCGCTATCTATCTACATGAATACGCTAAGAATAACGCTCTAACCAGAGTTATTCGTATTGCGGTTATAAACCTAGCGGGTGTTCCATCGATTGTTTATGGCGTGTTTGGTTTAGGTTTCTTCGTTTATACGATTGGTGCCTCTATCGACAACGTATTCTATGCGGAGAAGCTACCGGCACCAACCTTTGGTACGCCGGGTTTGTTATGGTCAGCACTAACTCTTGCCGTGCTGACGCTTCCAGTTGTGATTGTGACGACAGAAGAAGGTTTAACTCGAATTCCGAGCTCCGTACGACATGGCTCTCTGGCACTTGGTGCAACTCAGTTCGAAACGCTGTGGCGCGTGGTTTTGCCTATGGCGACGCCAGCTATTATCACAGGTTTGATCCTTGCGATTGCGCGTGCAGCTGGCGAAGTAGCGCCACTGATGCTGGTGGGAGTCGTGAAATTGGCATCCAGTTTACCGGTTGACGGACAATTCCCTTATGTGCATTTGGATAGAAAGTTCATGCATTTAGGTTTTCACATTTACGATGTTGGCTTTCAAACCTCCAACATCGAAGCGGCGCGACCATTAGTTTATGCTACCTCTTTCTTACTCGTGACAGTGATTGTCGGGCTAAACTTAACAGCAATCAGTATTCGCAATAGTTTACGAGAAAAATACAGAACGTTAGGACAAGATTAAGTATGTTTAATTTTGATAGTACATTAGGTTATGAGCCACCATTGGACGTTCATAATTTAACGGATGAACAAACAGCAATCTCAATCGAGAACCTTAATCTGTTCTATGGTCAAACTCAGGCGCTGCATGATATTTCGATGCGAATTCCCAAAGGGCGAGTCACCGCTTTTATCGGTCCTTCAGGGTGTGGAAAGTCGACGTTATTACGTTGCATCAATCGCATGAACGACTTAGTGGAAGGGTGTCGAGTCACAGGTAAAGTGCGTCTCCATGGCAAGAATGTTTATCATCCTAATGTCGATGTTGCGACACTTCGACGCCGAGTGGGGATGGTGTTTCAAAGACCCAATCCATTTCCTAAGTCTATTTATGAAAACGTAGTTTATGGCTTACGCTTACAAGGTGTAAAAAACAGCCGTAGTTTAGATGACGCAGTGGAGCGATCCTTGCGCTCAGCGGCGTTGTGGGATGAGGTAAAAGACCGCTTGCATGAGAACGCATTTGGCTTATCTGGGGGGCAGCAACAGCGCTTGGTCATTGCGCGGGCGGTGGCGATTGAGCCGGAAGTCCTGTTATTGGACGAGCCAACATCAGCGTTGGATCCAATCTCAACTTTAACTATTGAAGAGCTTATCAATGAGCTGAAGACTCAATATACTGTCGTTATCGTTACCCATAACATGCAACAAGCGGCGAGAGTGAGCGATCATACTGCTTTCATTCATATGGGTAAGTTAATTGAATACTCTGACGCGGACTCGATCTTCACCTCGCCAATGAAGAAGCAGACCGAAGATTACATTACGGGTCGCTACGGTTAAGTCGCGACTCTATACGGAATAAGGAACATCATGCACTTTGGACGTCATATTTCAGGACAGTTTAACGTAGAGCTAGAATCGATTCGTACTCATGTATTAACCATGGGTGGCTTGGTAGAACAGCAGCTTTCGTATGCTATTCAAGCCTTGCATAAAGAAGACATCGAACTGGCGCGTAAGGTTGTGCGTGACGATCATAAAGTGAATGCGATGGAAGTCTCGATCGATGACGCCTGTACACGCATTATTGCTAAGCGTCAGCCAACGGCAAAAGACTTGCGCTTAATCATGGCTATCATCAAAACGATCACTGATTTAGAACGCATCGGTGATGTGGCGACACGCATTGCTTACGTTGCCATCGAAAGCCCATCATCAAAAGAACGACAATTCCAAGTGTCGTTAGAGCCTCTCTGCCGTCAGGCAATTAACATGCTGCATCAGGTTTTAGATGCGTTTGCCCGCATGGATGTAGAAGCGGCAGCAGAGGTGCATAAACAAGATGACAAACTAGACGCCGAGTATGAAGCGGTGATTCGTCAGTTGATGACTTACATGATGGAAGATCCAAAAAATATCCCTAATATTCTGCAAGTGATGTGGTCGGCACGCGCGATTGAACGCGTGGGGGACCGCTGCCAGAACATCTGTGAATACATTATTTACTTTGTGAAAGGGAAAGATGTACGCCACCTAGGTGATCAAAGTATTGATGACGTACTGAAGTAACTGACTTCAACAAATAGACCAGCTTTTAGGCTGGCCTATTTATTAGAGAGAAGGAAAGCACGTTAATATTTATCAGGAACGAAGGTCTGATCATCAATGGGCGCTCTGACGTAACCTTCTTTATTGAGTTCAGGCAATTCGATAGGTGAGTACTCAAGTGCTTTGTAATCAATCTGGCTTAGTAAATGACTGATACAGTTCAAGCGCGCTTTCTTTTTGTCATCAGAAGGGACGACCCACCAAGGGCAGTTTTTCGTGTCTGTATAGGCAAACATCTTATCTTTTGCTTCCGAATACTCCGCCCAGCGATGACGTGACTCTAAATCCATTGGGCTGAATTTCCAACGTTTGATCGGCGTATTAATTCGACCTAGAAAACGTTTTTCCTGCTCTTCGTCTGAAACCGAAAACCAATACTTAATCAGAATAATCCCAGAGCGTTGCAACATTCTCTCGAATTCAGGGCAAGAGCGTAAAAACTCCTCGTATTCGTCTGGAGTACAGAACCCCATGACTTTTTCGACACCTGCTCGGTTATACCAACTTCGGTCAAATAAAACGATTTCACCAGCAGATGGTAAATGAGCGACGTAACGTTGGAAGTACCATTGCGTTTTTTCTTTTTCTGTCGGTGCAGGCAGAGCCACTACGCGACAAACACGCGGGTTTAGCTTTTCTGTAATTCGCTTTATCACTCCGCCTTTGCCCGCAGCATCACGTCCTTCAAACAGAACCACCACTTTTAACCCTTTGTGTTTGACCCACTCTTGAAGTTTTACGAGCTCAACTTGAAGGTTTTTGAGCTCCTTTTCGTATTCCTTTTTCTTCAATTTAGACATACACCTTTCCTCACTCCTTGATAAACAATATGTTAGCACTCAAAAGCTATGCGCGTGAGGTTACGGTCGTCTATTTGAGAGCTGCTACGACATCGGTAATGGCTTGTGTACTTGTGATGGGGATTAAAAAATCATCGACATCGGATGCGCCCATTTTGCTTTGTTCAGCAACAAAGGTCATTTGGCTAGGGCGTGTGGTTTTGCCTGACAGATGGATTTCAGGAACTTGAGTGTCTTCTACTAACGCACGTGCGTTACTCGCATTAACGCCAGCCCCCGCCATGATTGCTATGCGTCCTTGGGCTTGCTTAACCAAAGCTCTAAGCACATCGTTCCCTTGTGGTGCTGAAGGCGAAAGACCGGAGGTTAAAATACGTTCACAACCTAAGCTGATCACTTCTTCCAAAGCTTTTTCAGCGTCACGACACTGGTCAAAGGCACGATGGAAGGTCACGCCTAAGCCAAGCGCTTGAGCAAATTCACACAGCGTAGCCGCGTAAGGCATATGAATATCACCGTCTTGAGTGAGCACGCCGAACACGACACCGCTCAAGCCTGATTGGTGAGCTGCTTCAATATCCCAACGCATCATTTCGATCTCTTCTTCATTGTAGAAGAAGTCACCTTGGCGTGGGCGGATCATGGCATAAACTGGAACACTCGAAAGCTTAGCCGCTTGCTGCATAAAGCCATAACTGGGTGTTAGTCCGCCTAAAGCCAAAGAGGAGCAAAGTTCAATCCGAGTGGCGCCGCCAGCAATGGCGTAGTGCAGAGATTCAATATTATCAATACAGACTTCTAGGTGAGTAACCACGTTCATTCATCCTGCTAACGTTACAAATAAGTGTTGTGGCTAAGATATTAACAGGGCCAGTAAGCAGAATCTGTATGGAGGGGATGATAAATAGAGGTAAAGTTTACGCTAAAGCGTTACCTCATTTTGGCGGTTTATCTGAAGGAAAAAGAAAGCCCAGAGCAGAGGCTCTGGGCTTTGATAGGACTTTACTTAGACTGATTGGCGTTTGCGGTTTTCCGCATTAGCTTATTGCTTTATATACATCCAACCATCACACCCGTTGAGCTAGGGTGAAGGTCTATTATTTTTTGCCTAGGTCAGCTGCGTGCTCAGATAGGAACGCTGCAACACCTTTTGGAGATGCGTCCATACCTGCTTTACCTTCTTCCCATTGTGCAGGACATACTTCGCCGTGCTTCTGGTGGAAGTTAAGAGCGTCAACCATGCGTAGCATTTCGTCGATGTTACGGCCTAGTGGTAGGTCGTTAACTACTTGGTGACGTACAACGCCTTCTTCGTCGATTAGGAAAGAACCACGGAAAGCAACGCCTGCTTCTGGGTGCTCAACGTCGTAAGCTTTACAGATTTCGTGCTTAACGTCAGCAACTAGTGGGTACTTAACTTGACCGATACCGCCATCTTCGATAGCAGTGTTACGCCATGCGTTGTGAGAGAACTGAGAATCGATAGAAACACCGATTACTTCAACACCTTTAGCTTGGAAGTCAGCTAGACGGTTGTCGAATGCGATTAGCTCAGATGGGCAAACGAAAGTGAAATCTAGTGGGTAGAAGAATACTACTGCTTTCTTACCTTTAGTGAACTCTGCAAAGTTGAAGTTTTCAACGATTTCACCGTTACCTAGAACAGCTGCTGCAGTAAAATCAGGGGCTTGACGACCTACTAGTACCATTTTTTTGCTCCTAAAAAGTATGGTTAGCTCCAAACCGAATTCAGTTGTGTCGGTTTGGTTCGTGTTTGTACGAGACAAACTATAGTACAGATTGTAGTATTGAAAAAAGCGAAATAAATAGATTGAGTTAATCGAAAAAAACGATAATAACAAAACTCTTAACTCGATCACTGGAACGGCGGTAGATACAAATACAATTATGAATAAATGGCCCAGTTTGAAGCAGTTACACTATTTAGTCACACTGCATGAAACAAGACATTTTAGTGACGCTGCAGAGCGTTGTTTTGTCAGTCAGTCGACTTTAAGTAAGGGTATTCAAAACTTAGAGGAATTGATTGGCTGTCCATTATATGAAAAGAAAGATAAGAAAAGTCCACTGGTTTTTACCCAAACAGGAGAAATGGTAGTAAAGCAGGGGCGAGAGCTGTTAGCAAAAGGGCAAGATTTGGTCGAGCTTGGACGTATGTGCCAAGGCGACGATATGCAAGGCCAGCTAAAAGTAGGATGTATACCAACAATTGCTCCGTTTTTACTGTGTGATTTGGTACAAGAGGTGAACTACCGTTTTCCACAACTGGATCTTTTATTAAGAGAAGACACGACGACAAACTTACTTCAAGCGCTCAGACATGGTGAGCTGGATGTGCTTATTTTAGCGTTACCAGTCGAAATTGATGGGATGGAAAGCCGAGTAGTGGGTAAGGATCCGTTTCGAATGGTTATAAGCGCTAATCAAGCCCAATCGGTCCCTGTGCCGATTCGTTACGCGGATTTACCTGACGAATCCGTCTTTCTACTAGAGAAAGAACATTGCTTAACGGAACATGCGGTATCAGCGTGTAAATTAACAGACAAAGAAAAAATCAATCCGTTTACGGCAACCAGCCTCCATACACTGGTGCAAATGGTTGCGAATGGTTTGGGAACAACGTTCATTCCTCAAATGGCTATCGACCATGGCTTGCTGCATAACCAGAATTTAGTCGTGATCGATCCTCCTGGTAAACAAGCTTATCGCGAAATCGGCTTAGTTTGGCGTCCGAGCTCGTCAAGAACGAAAACATTTAATCAACTTGCAGAAGTCGTTTCAGAGCTGCTTTAGCTATTAGTATTAGCCCTTACTTCTCCATTATTTATCTAAAAGCGCACTGGAAACAGTGCGCTTTCTAGTATTTTATTCTGTTGGTAAACTTTGACTTGTAAAATTTTACAGCCCTTCTTTGATGAAGCTTTCATAAAATAGTGAAATTTCACAATGTTAATTTTACACAAAGCCCTGCATACCTTGTTTGACCCCTGTTTAAATACATCTCTTCAGCCCTTGTGAATACAAGGTGTTTGTTTACCAGTCTATATTCATACGCTTGTTTGAAATGATAAAACGACTTTAAATTTAATGTAATTTTATTACGTAATAACTTACAAAATAAGGCGCTTGATAGATGGTTTTTACCTTGCGGAATAAAACTTTGAATTTTCTGTTTTGTTTATATTGGGGGTTTCACTAAACCCCTTGTTGATATAGCTTATTTAAAGGCCGATACGACTTATGTCTAGATTGAAAATACACGTAGCATTACGCAATCTATCGGCATGGCTAGACGAGTTGAACACAAAGTTAAAGGATGTAATTTGTTGTTCATAACTTACAAATGTAGCTTTACGCTGACTGCCCAAGATTGATAAAGCACGTTAAGGATGAATGATTATGCTTGCTCAGACAGAACAAAAAACACAACAACTAAAGCAAACCCAAGGCATGCTTGAGGTGAATGGAGTCGTTGCTCCAGAACATCAAGCAATTTTCCCTGTTGAAGCCCAAACCTTTTTATCTCTACTGTGTGAAAAATTTGCCGGACGTGTTGAACAGTTGCTGGAAGCAAGAGAAGAGAAGCAAGCACGTATTGATGCTGGTGAGCTACCAGATTTTCTACCAGAGACACAAGACATCCGTGAAGGAAGTTGGAAGATCCTAGGAATCCCACAAGATCTGCAAGATCGCCGTGTGGAGATTACCGGACCAACTGACCGCAAGATGGTGATTAACGCACTGAATGCGAATGTAAAAGTGTTCATGGCAGACTTCGAAGATTCAATGTCTCCTGCATGGAGTAAAGTGCTGGATGGTCAAATTAACTTGCGCGATGCTGTTAATGGCACCATCAGTTACACCAATCCTGGCAATGGCAAACATTATCAGCTGGAAGATGACCCAGCGGTGTTGATCTGCCGTGTTCGCGGCCTTCATTTAAAAGAAAAACACGTTACGTGGCACGGTCAGATCATTCCAGGTGCGCTATTCGATTTCGCTCTGTATTTCTATAACAACTACAAAGCGTTACTTCAAAAAGGCAGTGGCCCTTATTTCTACCTTCCAAAACTGCAATCGCATCACGAAGCGAAGTGGTGGAGCGAAGTGTTCCATTTCACGGAAGACTATTTCGGTTTGGATACAGGCACGATCAAAGCGACTGTGCTGATTGAAACCTTACCAGCGGTATTTGAAATGGACGAGATTCTGTTCTCGCTTAAAGAACACATCGTTGGTTTGAACTGTGGTCGCTGGGATTACATCTTTAGCTACATCAAAACATTGAAAAAACACTCAGACCGAGTACTGCCAGATCGCCAAGTGGTAACGATGGACAAGCCATTCTTAAACGCTTACTCGCGATTATTGGTACGTACTTGCCATAAACGAGGTGCTTTCGCGATGGGAGGAATGGCCGCATTTATCCCAGCTAAAGACCCGAAAGAGAATCAAAAAGTATTAGACAAGATCCAGACTGACAAATCGTTAGAAGCAAACAACGGCCACGACGGTACTTGGGTGGCTCATCCAGGTTTGGCTGACACTGCTATGGAAGTCTTTAGTGCTGTGCTGGGTGAACGCACCAACCAGTTGGATGTGAGCCGTGCAGAGGATGCGCCTATTACAGCAGCCGAACTGCTTGAGCCTTGTGAAGGCGAGCGCACTGAAGGCGGAATGCGCCACAATATTCGCGTTGCGCTGCAATACATCGAAGCTTGGATTTCTGGCAATGGTTGTGTGCCGATTTACGGACTGATGGAAGACGCAGCAACGGCAGAAATCTCACGCGCCTCTATCTGGCAATGGATTCAACACGGCAAGTCGCTAGACAACGGATTAAAGGTCACTAAAGAGCTGTTCGAGCTCTATCTCAAAGAGGAGATTGAAGTCGTGAAGCAAGAAATTGGCGAGCAGCGCTACCATGCGGGTCGATTTGAAGAAGCAGCAGACTTAATGGCAAGGCTCACGACGAGCGATGAACTGACCAACTTTTTGACAGTTCCTGGTTATGACTACCTGGATTAATAAAGAATAACTGTAACACCAATAACGTGAAGGATTTTCAAGGCAGATAGGGAAGTACTGCCTGAGAACGGAAACTCAACGCACACGCATAAAGTGCAAATTATAAAGAGGGATAGACCAATGACTAACTTAACTCGCCGCCAACAAATTGAAGCTCTGGAAAAAGACTGGGCAACTAACCCACGCTGGAAAAATGTGAAGCGTACTTACACTGCCGAGGAAGTGGTGGAACTGCGTGGCTCTATGGTGCCTGCAAACACAATTGCACAACGTGGTGCAGACAAACTTTGGTCACTGGTCAACGGTAGTGCGAAAAAAGGTTACGTAAACTGTCTTGGTGCGCTAACGGGTGGTCAAGCCGTTCAACAAGCTAAGGCAGGTATTGAAGCGATCTATCTGTCAGGCTGGCAGGTAGCGGCGGATAACAACACCGCTTCGACGATGTATCCAGACCAATCTCTTTACCCAGTAGATTCTGTACCGTCAGTAGTAAAGCGTATCAACAACTCATTCCGTCGTGCAGACCAAATTCAGTGGGCTGCTGGTAAGACGCCTGAAGATGAAGGTGGTATTGATTACTTCCTACCTATCGTAGCGGATGCGGAAGCGGGCTTTGGTGGTGTGCTTAACGCTTACGAACTAATGAAATCGATGATCGAAGCCGGTGCCGCGGGCGTTCACTTTGAAGACCAGTTAGCATCGGTGAAAAAGTGTGGTCATATGGGTGGTAAGGTATTAGTTCCTACGCAAGAAGCTGTACAAAAGCTCGTTGCAGCTCGTTTGGCTGCTGACGTAGCGGGAACAACAACATTAGTTATTGCTCGTACTGATGCGAATGCGGCGGATCTCATTACTTCAGATTGCGACCCATATGATAAAGACTTTATTGAAGGTGAGCGCACTCAAGAAGGTTTCTACCGCGTTCGCGCGGGTATCGACCAAGCGATTTCTCGCGGTCTGGCTTACGCACCATATGCAGACTTGATTTGGTGTGAAACGGCTACGCCATGTTTGGAAGAAGCACGTAAGTTTGCAGAAGCAATTCACGCTGAATACCCAGATCAATTGTTGGCATACAACTGCTCGCCTTCATTCAACTGGGAGAAAAACCTAGATGCAGAAACCATTGCTAAGTTCCAACAAGAGCTTGCAGACATGGGCTACAAGTACCAATTCATCACGCTAGCAGGCATTCACAACATGTGGTTCAACATGTTTGAACTGGCACACGCTTACGCTCAAGGTGAAGGTATGCGTCATTATGTTGAGAAAGTTCAGCGTCCTGAATTCCAAGCGGCTGAAAAAGGTTATACGTTTGTTGCGCACCAACAAGAAGTAGGTACAGGTTACTTCGATAGAATGACCAATACTATCCAAGGTGGTAACTCTTCAGTGACAGCATTGACAGGTTCGACCGAAGAAGACCAATTCTAATTGGCAGAGAAACACTTCCTTAATCAGCGTCAGTAATGGCATTTTGAGCGGCAACCCTGCCGCTCTTTTTTCGTTTAACCGGTGTAAAAACGAAACTTACAACAAAGAGAATACGCTTGCGTACTATTCTTCCTGCTCGATTTCTTCAGGTTCCACTTCTTCTTGTAGTTCCAATAAGTTAATCGCAATCGTCACGAAGTCACTATCAGTAATAATGCCGACCAATCGACCTTTGGTGACAACAGGTAGACAGCCAACTTTATGCTTTTGCATATAGATAGCGCTCTCTTTGAGCCCCGCGATAGGCTCTGCCGTCATGATATTGGTGTGCATCATTTCGTAGAGCGGTGTGTCTAAAGTAAAAGATTGTTCAGCCTCATCTGGGTGCAAGCTCGATTCTTGAGCAGCAAGAATGTCGCGTTGAGTCACCAAGCCTTGTAAGTGGTTATTGGCATCAACAACCGGAATGTGTCGAATATCAAGCGCATCCATCATGCTTTTTGCATCACGCAAGGTGTGCGTGCGCAGTAAGGTATGAGGATTACGAGTCATCATGTCTTCAACCTTGATCATAGAGACCTCCAGCGGCATTGTCCTTCTCTTAAATATAGAGAATATTTTTCTGTATATCTGGGAGCTAACTCGTTTTTCATCAATTAAATAGCACAATGCTGATGGGCTGCGTAATCTGTGTTTTATTGGTGTTTTTATTAATTTGAATAAGTCGGTTTGTGTGCGAGTCAGTTGGCATTTTTAGTTGATATTGAATGTGTCCCCAAGGTAATCCAATGAATTGAATCGCACATTTTTATTCGCTGGATTTTCCAAGATTCTTCTCTCGAAGAAGATACGTCCAGGCTTACCAAATTGAAGACAGCAACCTAGATGAAACGAACAACGTGTAACAAACTTATTGCGCTGGCAGTGGCGGCATTCAGTGTGCCATCAACACAGGCGATTGTGTTAGGAGATGAACAAACCGATCCTGTTGACCGCGTTACTTTGCGAGCAAGTAATATGGCAGAGTTTCCGCTGTGTGGGGGAACGATGCTGACAGAGCAATGGGTACTGACTGCGGCGCACTGTGTGGTGATGGGACAAGGAACCAATGAAGCAACCTACTATGTGACCCCGCCGGGTGAGTTGTCGGTGAATGCGAATGTGTATGAACTTAATTCTGCAGGGCTTGATAACTTCTATCCGGTGTCTCACGTTGTGGTTCATCCGGATTACACCCGGATTTCAAAAGCTGAGACCGACAGTAATGGCAACGTGAAACCTATCCAAACCGGTTTAGATTCAGACATCGCGTTGCTGTATCTCACGCGCCCAGTGGCAAACGCGAGCTTTGCTGACCTAGCGAGTAAAGTTGACATGGAGAGTATCGAAGCACGTTTGGCGGCGGATTGGAACGATAATTACCTGACCAATCAACGTGTCGAAAATGTGCAAGTGTTTGGATGGGGGGCTACTCAGCCGGATGCTTCTGAACCTTCTAATACGCTCAAAACCACCATTAGCACATTTTTACCCATCGACAAATGTTATGAGCGTTTAGAAATTGGCAGCAGTTTTCCGGGGATCATTGATTCAAGAGACAACCAAACCAAAATTTGTACGCTACCAACACAAAACCATGTATTGGAGCCAGATAGCCATACTCAATATGGCAACTCTGCATGTAAAGGTGACAGTGGTGGCCCGTTGGTCGATGTGGCGACCGGCAAACAAATTGGTATTGTTAGTGGCGGCCCCCTTATTCTACCAACGTGTGGCTCTTTGACGATCCCAAGTTTCTACACCAAGGTGAGCCACTATTACGACTGGGTACAGTCTTACATCACTGCCGATGCGCCACCAAGTCGTTACATCATTGCGCCGAATTTTATCAAAAGTGCTAACAATGAAAGTGGTGACAATAAAGAGTGTCACGATGGCATTGCGACCAATAACTGTGATTTCAAAGGCTCAGATGATGAAGGTGGCAGTCTAGGGTTTTTGTTATTGGGTTTATTCGTGCCGTTATTCTTGTGGCGAAAGCGTGAGGTTTGATAGGGCGATTGGAATGCCAAACTAATAAGCAGCGGTATACGTTGCTTTGCTTTTTTCATGTTCTCTCTTTGGGGCTCAAATTAAAAATAGTGCCAAGTAATCGAGGCTTTTCACGTTTTATTACACTCTTCACCATGGCTTTTACTGCTATATTCTGGTGATTTGCTTGCTATTGCAGCATGTAAACATATACTAGTCTGCTGCGAAAAACTCGTCGCAATTTTATCGTCGCCTAGACGTGATTTGACCAATAGATAAGACAAGTAACATGCAAGTATCAGATTTCCATTTCGACCTTCCAGATGAACTCATCGCTCGCTACCCTCAACCAGAGCGTACCGCTAGCCGACTGCTGCAAATGGACGGCAATACCGGAGAGCTCATTGATGGCACATTTACTGATGTATTGGGCCAAGTTCAACCCGGTGACTTAGTGGTGTTTAATAATACTCGTGTTATTCCTGCTCGTCTTTTTGGCCGCAAGGAATCGGGCGGTAAATTAGAAGTGCTAGTGGAGCGCATGTTGGATGAGAAAAGCATCCTCGCGCACGTTCGTTGCTCTAAATCACCAAAACCAGGTACAACCATTATTGTTGGCGAGAATGATGAATATTCAGCAGAAATGGTTGCACGCCATGATGCTTTATTTGAACTGAAATTTAGTTCTGATAAGACGGTACTAGAAATTCTGGAAGAAATCGGCCATATGCCGCTTCCTCCTTACATCGACCGTCCAGACGAAGATGCAGATAAAGAGCGTTACCAAACGGTATATAATCAAAAGCCAGGTGCGGTTGCGGCACCGACGGCGGGCCTTCACTTTGATGATGTTCTCTTGGAGAAAATCAAAGCGAAAGGTGCAGAGTTTGCTTACGTTACTTTGCACGTTGGGGCGGGTACATTCCAGCCAGTAAAAGTGGAAAATATCAACGATCACCACATGCATGCCGAGTACGTAGAAGTACCACAAGAAGTCGTCGACGCAATTAAAGCGACGAAAGCGCGTGGCGGACGAATTATTGCTGTTGGTACCACATCTGTGCGTTCACTTGAAAGTGCAGCGCAAGACGCATTGCAAAAAGGGACTGAGCTGGCCCCATTCTTTGGCGATACAGAAATCTTTATTTTCCCTGGTTACGAATATCAGTTGGTGGATTGCTTGATCACAAATTTCCACTTGCCTGAATCAACACTGATCATGTTGGTGAGTGCATTTGCTGGATACGAGAACACCATGAATGCTTACAAACATGCGGTGGAAAACAAATACCGTTTCTTCTCGTATGGCGATTCAATGTTCATCAAGAAGAAAACGGCGTAGTTAAAAATAGATTTACGAGTGCTAGCAGTAAGCTAGGAAATAAAGCATCCATTGCTTTGTCTCTCGCAAGGAAAAGCGACCGCTCCTTAAAGTAGGGTAGAGCCCTAAACACTCAGTCAGACTGTTTCTCTGACACCCGGAGGCATCGTGAAATTAAAATTCGATCTTAAGAAGAAAAACGGCAATGCACGTCGTGGTCAACTGACTTTCGAACGTGGCACTGTTCAAACTCCTGCGTTCATGCCAGTAGGTACTTACGGTACCGTTAAAGGTATGACACCAGAAGAAGTAAAAGGTACTGGTGCAGAAATTCTGCTAGGTAATACGTTCCACCTGTGGCTACGTCCTGGTCAAGAAGTGATGAAAATGCACGGTGACCTGCACGATTTTATGAACTGGCACGGTCCTATTCTTACTGATTCAGGCGGCTTCCAAGTATTCAGCCTTGGTAAGATGCGTACGATCACTGAAGAGGGTGTTCACTTTCGTAACCCAGTAAACGGTGACAAGATTTTCATGGACGCAGAAAAGTCGATGGAAATTCAAAAAGACCTGGGCTCTGACATCGTTATGATTTTTGACGAGTGTACGCCTTACCCAGCGACACACGATGAAGCGAAGAAATCGATGGAAATGTCATTACGCTGGGCACAGCGTTCACGTGACCACTTCGAGAAGCTAGAAAACCCGAACAACCTATTTGGTATTGTTCAAGGTGGTGTTTACGAAGATTTACGTGATGTGTCGGTAAAAGGCCTAACGGAAATCGGTTTTGACGGTTACGCGGTTGGTGGTTTGGCAGTAGGTGAGCCTAAAGAAGACATGCACCGTATTCTTGAGCATACTTGTCCTCAACTTCCTGAAGACAAACCTCGCTACTTGATGGGCGTAGGTAAGCCAGAAGACTTGGTTGAAGGTGTTCGTCGTGGTATCGACATGTTTGACTGTGTAATGCCAACGCGTAACGCACGTAATGGTCACTTATTTGTGACTGGTGGTGTGATCAAGATCCGTAATGCGAAACATAAAACGGATACAACACCATTGGATCCGCATTGTGACTGTTACACTTGTCAAAACTACAGCAAGTCGTACCTTCACCATTTAGAGCGTTGTAATGAAATCTTAGGCGCTCGCTTGAATACAATCCATAACCTGCGTTACTACCAGCGTCTGATGGAAAGCATTCGTAAAGCAATTGATGAAGATCGCTTCGATGAATTTGTTACTGAGTTCTATGAGCGTCGTGGCCGTGAAGTGCCACCACTAGCAAAAGAGCAGTAATTGAAAAACTAAAAGAATTAAAGCCTTTGGCATGTCGCCAGAGGCTTTTGCTAATAAAGTAGGCTAACGCACGTTATTTTTGAGAGAGCGATCTCTATTAGTTACTCTCAGACTTGAATCTAAAATGCGAAAGCCCAATTTGTTTGATTATCAATAAAATATAATGAGGATGTTTTAATGTTTATTTCTCAGGCTCACGCAGCAGCAGAAGGCGCGCCAGCAGGCGGTGGTTTTGAAATGCTAATCATGCTTGGCATGTTCGCAGTGATCTTTTACTTCATGATTTACCGCCCACAAGCGAAACGCGTAAAAGAACACAAAAACCTAATGGCTTCTATGGGCAAAGGCGACGAAGTTTTAACTAGCGGTGGCCTAGTAGGTAAAATCACTAAGATTGCTGAAGACAATGACTACATTTCAATTGAGCTTAACGCGAACAATGAAGTAGTAATCAAGAAAGACTTCATCACTGCAGTGCTACCAAAAGGTACGCTTAAGTCTCTATAAAACAGCTAAAGGATCCTCGCTGTGCTAAACCGTTATCCATTATGGAAGTACTTGATGGTGCTTTTTGCCATCATCACCGCTGCGTTATACGCACTTCCAAATATCTACGGTGAAGATCCGGCTATTCAAGTTACAGGGGCGCGTGGCGCCTCTGTAGATATGTCAACGCTGGATGCTGTCACTACTGCTCTTAACAAAGAGCAACTTTCTCATAAATCCATTGCTCTCGAAGATGGATCAATTCTTGTTCGTTTTAACGACACTGACACACAAATCAGTGCTCGTGATGTCATCAGCGAAGCGCTAGGCAAAGACACAATTGTTGCACTTAACCTTGCACCTTCTACACCCGATTGGCTAGAAGCGATTGGCGCGTCACCATTGAAGCTAGGTCTTGACCTTCGCGGTGGTGTTCACTTCTTAATGGAAGTGGATATGGATGCAGCGATGGAAAAGCTTGTTGGTCAACAAGAAGAAGCTTTCCGTAGCGAACTTCGTGACGCCAAGATTCGTTACCGTGCAATCCGCCCTTCTGGAAAAGAAGCGGTAGAAGTGTTGTTGCGTAACGAAGAGCAATTAGCAGAAGCGAAAGCAACGCTAGAAAAGAATCACCCGGACATGATTTTTGTCGATTCTGATTCAAATGGCCGTTACGCTCTTACTGCAACCTTTACTGAGCAACGTTTACAAGAGATCCGTAACTATGCTGTTGAGCAAAACATTACGATTTTACGTAATCGTGTCAACGAACTAGGTGTTGCGGAACCATTGGTTCAACGTCAAGGTGCTAGTCGCATTGTAGTTGAACTGCCTGGTGTTCAAGACACTGCTCGTGCAAAAGAAATTCTCGGAGCTACGGCAACGCTTGAATTCCGTGAAGTTGATGATAAAGCTGACCTATCAGCAGCGGCAAATGGTCGTGCGCCAGCAGGTAGTGAAATCAAGATGGACCGTGATGGTCGCCCAGTTGTGCTTAAGAAGCGCGTTATTCTTGGCGGTCAAAGCATCACAGATGCAAGCTCAAGTGTTGATGAATATGGTCGTCCACAAGTTAACATCTCGCTAGACAGCGAAGGTGGTAATAAGATGTCTGCGTTCTCTAAGAAGAACATTGGTAAGCTAATGGCTACCGTGTTTGCAGAATACAAAGACAGTGGCCGTCGTACGCCTGAAGGCAAAGTTATTCTGGATAAGCATGAAGAAGTCATCAACCAAGCAACGATTCAATCGGCTCTTGGTCGTAACTTCCGTATCACAGGTATCGACTCTGCTGCAGAAGCACACAACCTAGCACTTTTACTACGTGCTGGTGCACTGATTGCACCTATCTCTATCGTTGAAGAACGTACCATTGGTCCATCAATGGGCCAGCAAAACATCGATATGGGTATCCAAGCATGTATCTGGGGTATGGTTGCCGTAATGCTATTTACGCTGCTTTACTACCGCGGCTTTGGTTTGATTGCAAACATTGCTCTAATGGCAAACTTAGTGCTTATCATTGGTGTTATGTCGATGATTCCAGGCGCTACCATGACGCTTCCGGGGATAGCCGGTATCGTGTTAACAGTCGGTATGGCAGTTGATGCGAACGTACTGATCTTCGAGCGTATCCGTGAAGAAATTCGTGATGGACGTAGTCCACAACAAGCGATTCACCAAGGTTACGCGAATGCATTCAGCACGATTGCTGATGCGAACATCACAACACTAATTACTGCAATCATTCTATTTGCGGTCGGTACAGGTGCGGTGAAAGGTTTCGCAGTTACTCTATCTATCGGTATCTTAACTTCAATGTTCACCGCCATTATTGGTACACGTTGTATCGTGAACCTGATCTACGGTGGCAAACGCGTTGATAAATTGTCGATCTAAGGCTGGGAATTAATATGTTTCAAATTCTAAAAGCAGAGAAGACGATCGGCTTTATGCGTTGGTCGAAAGTAGCATTCGTTTTTTCAATTATAATGATTGCTGCTTCTATCTTCACTTTGTCAACCAAGTGGCTTAATTGGGGTCTAGATTTCACTGGCGGTACTCTTATCGAGGTCGGTTTTGAACAGCCAGCAAACCTTGAAGAGATTCGTGCAGCACTAGATTCAAAAGGCTTTGGCGATGCGACAGTACAAAACTTCGGTAGTGCTCGTGAAGTCATGGTTCGTCTTCGTCCACGTGATGACGTTTCTGGTGAAACGCTAGGTAACCAAATCATTGGTGCTATCAAAGATGGTACTGGCGAAAGCGTAGAAATGCGTCGTATTGAGTTCGTAGGTCCCAACGTTGGTGATGAGCTAACAGAAGCTGGTGGTCTAGCGATCTTGGTATCGCTGATCTGTATTCTGCTTTATGTATCGATGCGATTTGAATGGCGTCTAGCGGCTGGTGCGGTAATGGCATTGGCTCACGATATAATTATCACGCTAGGTGTCTTCTCGTTTCTACAAATTGAAGTTGACCTGACTATCGTAGCTGCGCTACTGACGGTTGTGGGCTACTCACTCAACGATACCATCGTTGTATTTGACCGGATTCGTGAAAACTTCCGTAAGATGCGTAAGGGTGAACCTTCAGACATTATGGACGCCTCAATCACTCAAACGTTGAGCCGTACATTGATTACATCTGGTACGACGTTGTTCGTGGTAATTGCACTGTTCATGCAGGGTGGTGCTATGATTCACGGCTTTGCAACCGCACTTTTACTCGGTATCACTGTAGGTACTTACTCTTCTATCTACGTAGCATCAGCACTGGCTCTAAAACTGGGTATCCAGAAAGAGCACTTGATGCCACCTCAAGTAGAAAAAGAGGGTGCAGAGTTCGACGAAATGCCATAAGGCAGATTGAGAACCGAAAACAAAAACCGCTGAACAATCAGCGGTTTTTTTATGCCTGATAGATTTGAAAGTTTCATTTTTTTTTTGAGGTACTTCCAGCTTGAATTGTAGTTTTTTGATTGAGTTGAATATCGGAAGTATGTTCAACAATTTCGGGAGGAAATAATGTCAAGGCAAGCTGAAATAAAAGTACAGTTACTGAAGTTTGTAGAGATTTCTTACAAGCACAATAAAGGTGTTACCACCAAGCTAGTTACTGGAGGGAAAAGGTTCAAGTTAGCAGTTGATGAGTCAGGTAAAGTAACTTTATCTGGTGAGCTTGGATTTACTAAGTTTGAAGTTTCAAAAGAAATGGTTGAAGAGCTGGGCATAAAATTAAAAGCCGTTTCTGTTACTTTTAAAACTACTCGTGATGGTGTTTTGACATACAGTGGGAGTGTTTCTCTTTTTGGTGTTGTTTCCTTTGGAGTTACTGGGCAGGTAAATGTCCGTGAGCTTTTAGAGCAGTGCGAGTGGGGGCTTTGTAAGTACAGATTTAAGCCGAGTAAAATTGATCAAGCGCTCCGTGAAGCTGGGGTTTAGTTGGTTATGCTAAATAGAATTCTACCTATTCCGGTTTTACTAAGTGTTTCAACGCCCTGCATCGCAAGTCCACTCCACGATACTTACCTTGATATACGTAATAATTTATACAAGATGCAGTATATAGAGGTGGTAGAAGCTATGGCAGGACCAAATCTATCGATTGAAGAGCTGAACAGTATTAAGTCTCACCCAATAAAATTTGGTCATCAATTTCCATTTTTATCATCTATCCCATCAAGTTTGGTTACAGAGCTGTCTTACTTTGAAGAGTACAGTGAGGATGGAGGAGTTGGATGTCTTTCTGTAAACGGCTTTGGTGATGTATACCAGCCAGTCACGGTTTCGCTGCAGTTTTTAATGAAGGAACAAATATGGAAGGTTAAGCACGTAAAAATAGACCACTTATCTGACTACGACCGTTTCTACAAACAGGCTGATTGTTCGAAATAAAAAAGCCCCGCTCAATGAGCGGGGCTTTCTAAAGTCATCAGCGTGACGGGCTATATATGACTTTCAAATCTTACTTAAGGATCGCGCTGTTACCGTTTTCGCGGATGTGCTTAAGGATAGATTTTACGCCACGAGCGCTTGAAGCAACGATGTTACCAGACTTCATGTAGTCAGTGCCGCCAGCAAAGTCTGTTAGGATTGCGCCAGCTTCACGAGCAATAAGCTCACCTGCTGCCATATCCCAAGGTTTTAGGCCTAGCTCGAAGTAACCATCAACACGGCCAGCAGCCACGTAACAAAGGTCAAGAGCAGCAGAGCCGCTACGACGGAAATCAGCACATTCAGTGAATAGCGCACCAACGATCTTGATGTAAGACTCAGCGTGTTGTTTCTGCTTGAATGGGAAGCCTGTTGCTAGAACAGTACCTTGAAGGTCTTTTAGTTGAGCAACACGAATACGTGCACTGTTTAGTTGAGCGCCGGCACCGCGTTGTGCAGTGAATAGCTCGTTTTGCATTGGATCGTAAACACAAGCAACTTCAGTTTTGCCCTTAATACGAACAGCGATAGAAACCGCGAAAGTTGGGTAACCTTTTACAAAGTTAGTGGTGCCATCCAGTGGGTCGATGATCCATTGTACGTCTTTATCTTTACCTTCGATAAGACCTTGTTCTTCAGCAACGATACAGTGCTCAGGGTAAGACTGCTTGATAGTATCGATGATGATGTATTCTGCTTCTTTGTCTACGTTAGTGACAAAGTCATTAGTGCCTTTAAGAGTAGATTCTACTTTATCAGTGTTTTCTAGTGATTTAGCAATATGATTGCCTGCCTTTCGCGCAGCGCGAATAGCAATGTTTAGCATTGGATGCATACGAATTTCCCAACGGATGTTAAAGAACAAATGAAAGCGGCGGCGAGTATACCAGAGATAATTAAAAAGGGAAGTGGTTATTTTTTGTTCTAAATGCGGCTGGTTGAGTGTACAGAGCATACTGCGGACGAGAACAATAACCAAGAATGAGAAGAGAGGTCTGCTTGCCTCTAGGGTGTCTTAAAAAACTATGATAACATTCTGCGGTTTTAATTTAGGTAGCAAACACAGATGTTGGATCAAGTAAAAATTGTACTCGTAGGTACCTCTCATTCAGGCAATATTGGCTCAGCAGCTCGAGCAATGAAAGTGATGGGTTTAAACCAACTAGTATTAGTCGATCCACAATGTGAAGTGGATGAACAAACTCTTGCTTTAGCTGCGGGTGCTGGTGATATTGCTCAAAATGCAAAGATTGTCGGCACATTAGAAGAAGCGGTTGAAGATTGTGGCCTTGTTGTGGGTTCTAGCGCCCGCTCTCGTACATTAGAATGGCCAATGCTCGAGCCACGTGAATGCGGTGAGAAATTTGCAGTTGAAGGCCGAAAGCATCCGGTTGCGCTCGTGTTTGGCCGAGAAAGAACTGGTTTGACAAACGAAGAGCTACAAAAGTGCCACTACCATGTTTGTATTCCCGCTAATCCTGAGTACAGCTCGCTTAACCTAGCGATGGCTGTACAAACTCTCAGTTACGAAGTGCGAGTTGCACACTTGAACTTAGAGCAAAGCCAGTTTTCCCCAAATGAATCGGAAGAATACCCGCGTCATCGAGAACTCGAAATGTTCTTCGAGCATCTTGAAAAGGTGATGGTTGAGACCCAGTTTATTAACAAAGAGCAACCTGGACAGGTGATGAATAAGTTGCGCCGTTTGTTCTCTCGTGCTCGACCAGAAACCCAAGAACTTAATATTCTACGAGGCGTTTTGACTTCGATAGAAAAGAAGTTCTGAGTGAATAATAACCACTTTAGGTGTAAGGATGAATACCTGAGTAAAATGGTCAAATAAATACTTGACCAAATTACTCAGGTATGGAAAAATCTTAACCATTACAAACCATGTGGATACGGTGTGGTATGAAACTTACATCTAAAGGAAGATATGCGGTGACAGCCATGCTGGATGTGGCACTGCATTCGCAACAAAACCCTGTACCTCTGGCTGATATTTCAGAGCGTCAAGGGATCTCGCTCTCTTACTTAGAGCAGCTATTTTCAAAATTGCGTAAAGCAGGTCTCGTTGCCAGCGTTCGTGGTCCTGGTGGTGGTTACCGACTTGGTGCCGACGCTCACAGTATCGCTATTGGTACCGTGATTGCTGCCGTTGATGAGTCAGTAGATGCAACCAAATGCCAAGGTAAAGGAGATTGCCAAGGTGGAACACGTTGCCTTACTCACACGCTGTGGCGTGACCTAAGCTCTCGCATTAGTGACTTTTTGAATAACATCACTCTTGGTGAGTTGATGACAGACAATGAAGTACTCGAAATTTCTGATCGTCAGGACATTGATCTGGCGGTAACCCATGGGCTATCAAACAAAAATACAACCGCCGCGCCCATCGGTGTAAACGTCCGCTCTTAGCGGTCAGCTTTTTACATTGGAGTAGAGAATGAAACTGCCGATTTATCTTGATTATTCCGCTACATGTCCAGTTGATCCACGTGTTGCTGAAAAAATGGTTCAGTACATGACAATGGATGGCACATTTGGCAACCCAGCGTCACGTTCGCACCGTTACGGCTGGCAGGCAGAAGAAGCGGTCGATACTGCTCGTGAGCAAATTGCTGACCTTCTAAATGCAGATCCTCGCGAAATCGTATTTACATCTGGTGCGACAGAATCAGACAACCTTGCGATTAAAGGTGCAGCGCACTTTTACTCGAAGAAAGGCAAGCACGTAATCACTTGTAAAACAGAGCACAAAGCCGTTCTTGACCCATGTCGTCAACTTGAGCGTGAAGGCTTTGAAGTGACTTACCTTGAGCCAGAATCAAATGGCTTGATCGATCTAGAGAAGCTTAAAGCAGCCATGCGTGATGACACCGTGCTTGTGTCTATTATGCATGTAAACAACGAGATTGGTGTGGTTCAAGACATTACAGCGATCGGCGAACTGTGCCGTGAGCGTAAAATTGTTTTCCACGTGGACGCTGCGCAATCTGCTGGTAAATTACCAATCGACGTTCAAGAGATGAAAGTTGATCTAATTTCACTTTCTGCTCACAAAGTTTACGGTCCTAAAGGTATCGGTGCACTTTATGTACGTCGTAAGCCTCGTATTCGTCTTGAAGCGCAAATGCACGGTGGCGGTCATGAGCGTGGTTTCCGCTCTGGTACACTACCTACTCACCAAATCGTAGGTATGGGTGAAGCATTCCGCATTGCAAAAGAAGACATGCAAAAAGATTACGATCACGCTTTAGCGCTTCGTAACCGTCTTTTTGATGGCGTGAAAGACTTAGAAGCAGTGACGGTAAACGGTGACCTTGAGCAACGTGTACCACACAACCTAAACATCAGCTTCGCATTCGTAGAAGGTGAATCACTACTAATGTCGCTTAAAGATCTAGCGGTATCTTCTGGTAGTGCTTGTACGTCTGCAAGTCTTGAGCCTTCTTACGTTCTTCGTGCCCTAGGCATGGATGACGAATTGGCTCACAGCTCGGTTCGTTTCTCGTTTGGTCGTTTCACGACTGAAGAAGAAATTGATTACGCAATTGAACAAATCCGCGTTGCAGTGACTAAGCTACGCGACATGTCTCCTCTATGGGATATGTACAAAGAAGGGATTGATTTGAGCACTGTTGAATGGGCTCACCATTAATCTCAGGGATTGAAATAGAGGATTCGAGGTAATTTATCATGGCATACAGCGAAAAAGTAATTGATCACTACGAGAACCCACGTAACGTTGGTTCATTCGATAAAGAAGATCCATCAGTAGGTAGCGGCATGGTTGGCGCTCCTGCGTGTGGTGACGTAATGAAGCTTCAAATCAAAGTGACACCTGAAGGTATCATCGAAGATGCGAAGTTCAAAACATACGGTTGTGGTAGTGCAATCGCATCAAGCTCACTAGTAACTGAGTGGGTAAAAGGTAAGTCAGTTGATGAAGCGGCAGCAATTAAAAACTCTGAGATTGCTGAAGAGCTAGAGCTTCCACCAGTGAAAGTTCACTGTTCTATTCTTGCTGAAGATGCAATCAAAGCAGCGGTTGCTGACTACAAGAAAAAACACCAAGAATAATTATTCCGTAATATAATGGGAGCTTTGACGCTCCCATTCCAACCGAAATTTAGACAGACTAAGGTGCAGTATGGCCATCACAATGACAGAATCAGCGGCAAGTCGCGTAAGAGCATTCCTAGATAACCGAGGCAAAGGTATCGGTTTACGTCTTGGAGTGAAGACGACTGGTTGTTCCGGCATGGCATACGTACTTGAGTTTGTTGATGAGCTCAATGAAGAAGACGAAGTATTTGAACTCTCTGGAGTGAAAATTATCATCGATCAAAAGAGCTTAGTGTACCTAGATGGTACTGAATTGGATTACGTGAAAGAAGGGTTGAATGAAGGTTTTGAATTCAACAACCCTAACGCGAAAAGTGAATGTGGTTGTGGTGAAAGCTTCAACGTCTAATTGATTGTCCTTCTGGGCAAACGAGTCCGGAAGGCTTTACTAGGACCCGAACTTAATGAATCACTTTGAATTATTTGGGCTACCAAGTCAGTTTAAGCTGGATGGTAGCCTTCTTTCTTCTCAGTTCCGAGAACTACAAAAACGCTTCCACCCGGATAACTTTGCAACGGGCTCAGAACGTGACCGTTTGATGGCGGTGCAAAAGGCGGCGCAAATCAACGATGCCTATCAAGTTCTGAAAAATCCTATTTCTCGCGCCGAGTATATCCTCGCAGAGCAAGGTGTTGAGATCCGAGGTGAACAGCAAACAATGCAAGATCCGATGTTCTTAATGGAGCAAATGGAACTGCGCGAAGAACTGGAAGAGATTGCTGACAAGTCCGATCCTGAATCGGCGCTTTTTGACTTCGACTCTAAGGTCAGCAAAATGTACAAACAGCATCTGGCAAGCGTCGAGCAAGAGCTTGATGATGGTCTATGGGCTGAAGCCGCAGACCGAGTTCGTAAGCTAAAATTCATTGCCAAACTAAAGAACGAAATTGAGCTAGTCGAAGACAAACTCCTCGGCTAGTAAGCGTGACAAGGACCTATCATGGCACTACTTCAAATCGCAGAACCGGGCCAAAGCTCGGCACCTCATGAGCATAAGTTAGCAGCGGGTATCGACTTAGGTACTACCAACTCTTTGGTTGCTTCTGTACGTAGCGGCGATGCAACTCCACTTGCGGACGAGCAGGGCCGTACTATTTTACCTTCAGTCGTTAATTACGCTGAGGAAACGTTAACGGTCGGCCACGAAGCCAAAGCCAAAGCAGAGTTTGAACCAGAGAACACGATTATCTCTGTAAAACGTTTGATCGGTCGTTCATTAAAGGACATTCAGTCCCGTTACTCTTCACTTCCTTATCGTTTTAAAGAGAGTGAAAACGGCCTGCCAATTCTGCAAACACCTCAAGGTGACAAAAACCCGATTGAAGTATCTGCGGACATCCTAAAAGTATTGGGTAAGCGAGCTGAAGATACGTTAGGTGGTGAGTTAGCTGGTGTCGTTATTACCGTTCCTGCTTACTTTGATGACGCGCAACGTGCAGGTACAAAAGATGCGGCGAAATTAGCTGGTCTTCATGTTCTCCGTCTACTTAACGAACCAACCGCTGCGGCAATTGCTTATGGCCTAGACTCTGGTCAAGAAGGTGTGATTGCGGTTTACGATCTAGGTGGCGGTACTTTTGATATCTCTATCCTACGTTTATCGAAAGGCGTATTTGAAGTATTAGCAACAGGTGGCGACTCTGCATTAGGCGGTGACGACTTCGACCATCTATTTGCCGATTATTTAATGGAGCAAGCGGGTCTAGAAGCGCCGCTTTCTGCAGAAAAGAACCGTACACTGTTGAACATTGCTACTGAAGCTAAGATTGCTTTCTCTGAGCAAGACAGTGTTGACGTTGACGTTTTTGGTTGGAAAGGCACCGTGACTCGCGAGCAGTTCGAAGATCTGATTCGTCCGCTAGTGAAGAAAACACTGATGTCTTGTCGTCGCGCATTAAAAGATGCGGATGTAGATGCGGAAGATGTACTTGAAGTAGTCATGGTTGGTGGCTCAACCCGTACATTGCTGGTTCGTGAAATGGTAGGCGAGTTTTTTGGTCGCACACCCCTGACAAGCATTAACCCTGATGAAGTTGTTGCAATCGGCGCGGGTATCCAAGCAGACATTCTCGCGGGTAACAAGCCTGACTCTGAAATGTTGCTTCTTGATGTGATTCCACTGTCGCTCGGTATTGAAACCATGGGTGGTTTGGTCGAGAAGATCATCCCCCGCAACACTACGATTCCCGTTGCGCGTGCGCAAGAATTTACCACATTCAAAGATGGCCAAACGGCGATGAGTGTTCATGTGGTACAAGGTGAACGTGAAATGGTTGATGACTGTCGTTCACTTGCTCGCTTCTCGCTAAAAGGTATTCCTCCGATGGCAGCGGGTGCGGCACATATTCGCGTGACTTACCAAGTTGACGCAGATGGCCTTCTTTCTGTTACGGCAATGGAGAAGAGCACTGGTGTTCAATCAGAGATTCAAGTAAAACCTTCTTACGGCTTAAGTGACAATGAAGTGGCGGATATGTTGCGTGATTCAATGACGCACGCAAAAGAAGACATGCAAGCTCGTGCCTTAGCTGAACAGCGTGTTGAAGCCGACCGAGTGATAGAAGGTTTGATTGCAGCGATGCAAGCTGATGGTGATGACTTACTATCAGAACAAGAGAAACAAAACTTGATTAAAGCCATCGAAGCCTTGATTGAGCTGCGTAATGGTGATGATGCAGATGCGATAGAGCAGGGCATTAAAGATACCGATAAAGCGAGCCAAGATTTCGCATCACGCCGTATGGATAAATCGATTCGAGCTGCGTTGTCAGGTCAATCAGTAGACGATATATAAGAGATAAGTAGTTATGCCTAAGATTATTGTATTACCACACGACGATTTGTGCCCAGAAGGTGCAGTGTTGGAAGCAAACTCTGGTGACACCGTTCTAGACGTAGCGCTAAAAAACGGTATCGGTATTGAACATGCGTGTGAGAAGTCATGTGCGTGTACTACCTGCCACGTAATCATCCGTGAAGGTTTTGATTCACTAGAAGAAAGTGAAGAACTAGAAGACGACATGCTAGATAAAGCGTGGGGTCTAGAGCCTGAGTCACGCCTAGGGTGTCAGGCGAGAATTGCTGATGAAGACTTGGTAGTAGAAATTCCTAAATACACACTCAACCACGCTTCAGAAGATCACTAAAACTATCTTCCCAATATAGGGAAGAAGCAAAAGGAAGATGAGCAATGAAATGGACAGATTCTCGCGATATCGCGATTGAACTTTGTGACAAGTTTCCAGATGTCGATCCAAAAACAGTGCGTTTTACCGATCTTCATCAATGGATCATGGAGTTAGATGAGTTTGACGATGAGCCAAACCGTTCTAATGAAAAGATTCTAGAAGCCGTTATCATGTGCTGGATGGACGAAGCAGACTAAGTCTGTAAAACACAGCCTAGTTAACAATTCTTACTAAAAAAAGCGGACCTTTAGGTCCGTTTTTTTATCCAATTGACATTTTTGCCCTACATAATGCTAACATCCGTGAGTTATTAAAAAGAAGCAGCGTAGGCAACGCTGCTATAAGACAAGGAGAAACCATGTCTACACAGATGTCTGTATTTTTAAGTCAAGAGTCGGCAGCACCACATTGGGGTGAAAAAGCACTGCTTTCATTCGCTGAAAACGGCGCAACTATTCACTTAGGTGAAGGTCATGATCTCGGCGCAATTCAACGTGCAGCTCGTCAGCTAGATGGCCAAGGAATTCGTTCTATTTTTCTTTCTGGTGATAACTGGGATCTAGAGAGCGTATGGGCTTTCCACCAAGGGTTCCGTAACCCTAAAAAACATGGCTCAGTTGAGTGGGCAGCATTGTCTGATGAAGAGCAAGCAGAGCTTCAAGCTCGTATTACTTCGACTGATTTTACCCGCGATATTATCAACAAAACGGCAGAAGAAGTTGCTCCTCGTCAGCTAGCGACAATGGCTGCTGAATTCATCAAATCTGTTGCGCCGAAAGGCACGGTGACAGCTCGTATCGTCAAAGACAAAGACTTGTTGGCAGAAGGTTGGGAAGGTATTTACGCAGTAGGCCGTGGTTCTGAGCGTACTTCTGCGATGCTTCAGTTAGACTACAACCCAACTGGTGACGAAAACGCACCTGTATTCGCATGTCTTGTGGGTAAAGGCATCACCTTTGATTCCGGTGGTTACAGCTTGAAGCCTTCTACCTTCATGAGTGCAATGAAAGCAGATATGGGTGGCTCGGGTACTATAACTGGTGGCCTAGGATTAGCTATCTTGCGCGGTTTAAACAAGCGCGTAAAGCTGATCTTGTGTTGTGCTGAGAACATGGTTTCTGGCCGTGCCCTTAAGCTTGGCGACATCATCACTTACAAAAACGGCAAAACCGTTGAGATTATGAATACCGACGCGGAAGGTCGCTTGGTGCTTGCAGACGGTCTTATCTACGCCAGTGAGCAAAAGCCTGAGTTAATCATTGACTGCGCGACGCTAACAGGCGCAGCGAAGAATGCGTTAGGTAACGATTACCATGCGCTAATGAGCTTTGATGATGAGCTATCGCATCAAGCGCTTACGGCGGCAAACCAGGAAAAAGAAGGCTTGTGGCCGCTACCACTTGCTGATTTCCATCGAGAAATGCTGCCATCTAATTTTGCCGATTTATCGAATATCAGCTCTGGTGATTATTCTCCGGGTGCAAGTACTGCAGCTGCATTCTTGTCTTACTTCGTTGAGGACTACAAAAAAGGCTGGTTACATTTCGACTGTGCGGGTACGTATCGTAAAGCCGCTTCTGATAAATGGGCTGCGGGAGCAACGGGTATGGGTGTTCGTACACTTGCTCGTTTCCTCAATGAGCAAGCTGGAAAATAAGATTGATTGCAGCACTCTCTTGTTTGAGTGCTGCTCTTACCCAGTAAGTCACTTTAAAAGCACAACTATTATTACAAGTACAGAAAGGAAATTTTATGGCTCTAGAAAGAACATTTTCAATCATTAAGCCTGATGCTGTAGAGCGAAACCTAATTGGTGAAATCTACAATCGTATTGAAAAGGCTGGCCTACGTATCATCGCTGCCAAAATGGTTCACCTGACAGAAGATCAGGCAAGCGGCTTTTATGCAGAGCATGAAGGTAAAGAGTTTTTCCCTCCTCTAAAAGAGTTCATGACATCTGGTCCTATTATGGTTCAGGTATTGGAAGGCGAAAATGCGATTGCACGTTACCGCGAGCTAATGGGTAAAACCAACCCAGAGGACGCGGCATGTGGCACTTTGCGTGCTGATTACGCACTCAGCATGCGTCACAATTCAGTTCATGGTTCAGATAGCCCTGAGTCTGCCGCTCGTGAAATTGAGTTTTTCTTCCCTGAATCAGAAGTTTTCTCTCGCTAACTCGTTCATGCATCACTTTTGCGTGATGATCTAGTTCGTAATAACCTCGGAATTGTCCGAGGTTTTTTATTCCGCGTTCTCCATTTCACCTGCGAGTTCATTCGTAATTATTCGCGAAGATGTTGGCTAATCTGAGCATCTTACAGGGGTGAAAGCTTAGTTACGTGTGTTTGTTCTCACTGTTTTCTCTGTACCACTTCTACGCTTTTGTTGTCGGTTGTCTAATCATTATTCTCACCGTAAAGTCTGATTAAAATTTAATCGTTTTTATTTTAATGCCTTAGCAAACTCAGGGTCTTACACCCCTTGTTGTAGCTGCATAAAGGCTGTACAATTCGCGCCCTTATTCTTGTTTCAGTCATTGAGAGGCAACATGACCACTGAAAAAATCAATCTACTCGACTTTGATCGCAAAGGCATGCGTCAGTTTTTCGCGGAAGAACTTGGCGAGAAAGCGTTTCGTGCCGATCAGGTTATGAAGTGGATCTACCATTTCGGTGTAGATGACTTCGAAAAAATGACAAACATCAACAAGAAGCTGCGCGAAAAGCTTTTACACAAGTGTGAAATTAAAGCACCAACTGTAGCAGAAGCTCAGCATTCTTCAGACGGCACGATCAAGTGGGCAATGAAGGTTGGTGATCAGGATGTAGAAACGGTTTACATTCCAGAAGATGATCGCGCAACGCTTTGTGTATCTTCTCAAGTAGGTTGTGCATTGGAATGTAAGTTCTGCTCAACAGCACAGCAGGGCTTTAACCGTAACTTGAAAGTTTCAGAGATCATCGGTCAGGTGTGGCGTGCTGCACGTGAAATTGGTCTTGAGAAAGAAACAGGCCGTCGCCCAATTACGAACGTCGTGATGATGGGCATGGGTGAGCCGCTTCTTAATATGAAGAACTTGATTCCTGCATTGGAGTTAATGCTGGATGACCTTGGCTTTGGTTTGTCGAAGCGTCGCGTAACCGTATCAACATCAGGTGTCGTTTCTGGTCTTGATCAGATGACGGGCAAAATCGACGTTGCGTTAGCGATCTCTCTTCATGCGCCAAACGATAAGCTGCGTAGTGAAATCATGCCAATTAACGATCGTTGGGATATTCAAGATTTCCTAGCATCCGTTCGTCGTTACATTGCTTCATCGAATGCAAACCGTGGCAAGGTAACAGTCGAGTACGTGTTGCTTGATCATGTGAACGATGACATGGACCATGCTCGTGAACTGGCTGAATTGATGAAAGACACACCATGTAAGATTAACTTGATTCCGTTTAACCCGTACCCAGGTTCACCTTACAAGAAACCAAGTAACTCACGTATTGATCGCTTCCAAAAAACATTGATGCAATACGAGCACACAGTTACGGTTCGTAAAACACGTGGTGATGACATTGATGCCGCATGTGGTCAGTTGGTCGGTGATGTAATTGACCGAACTAAACGTACGGCAATGCTGAAAGCGTCACGCGGTGCCGATACCATTGAAGTGAAAGCTGTATAAACGACCGGAATTCAAAAATAGCCAGAGCCATTCGCTCTGGCTATTTTGTTTATTGTTTAGGACATTTTCGCCAAGATTTGGGACTATCACTCTTCAACCTAAGGTTATTTGGGTATAATTTCGAATTCCTTTGTCAAAGTTTGGACAAAAGCTTGAGCTATCTGTTAGTTTGAGTGTAAAGAGTTTTTGTCTTCGTTGCGCATTCGCTTATCATGATATGTAACACTAACGATGACACCGATAATTCTCAGCACTTTCTCACATACGTTTTGCTGATTTTTGCAAAACGGGTATTCGCACTCAGATCGCTGAGAGTTTCTTAAAATTATTATTTTTGGTTAACGCGTTTAGGCTAGCTATCTTTAAAGAGGCTTAAGAACAATAACGAAAATACATGACCACGTTAGCCACTAAAACAGATTAAATACCGCCATTATGACAGAACACGAAAATACGAATGAAGTGCCACTCTCTATTGAAGCTGGCACATTACTGAAAAACAAACGTGAATCCTTGGGAATGAGCCAAAAGCAAGTTGCCGACCGCCTGAGGCTTCGCATTTCTGTGATTGAAGATATTGAAAATAACCGATTTGAATCTCAACAAGTCGCGACATTTACGCGTGGTTACTTACGCTCTTACGCTAAATTCGTAGGTCTTGATGAGAAGGTGGTTTTGACGGCGTTAGAGCAGACTGCCGATGCTCAGCCTCAAGAGCAAGAAATTGAAATGCAAAGCTTCTCTCGTAAAACAAAAGACGAGAAGCACAATAGCCGTATTATGCTCCTTACTTGGGTTATCGGGCTAGTCATTATTGGCATTTCAGCTGCATGGTGGTGGCAAAACCAACAAGAGAATAGCCTAACTAAGGAAGTAACGGATTCAAGTGTTGAAGCGCCGCAGCCCACTGCTCAAGAATTAGCTGATATCGATTTGATGACGGCTGAAGAGTTAATCGCAAGCACTCCTGAAGAAGTTGCTTCAACTAATGAAGGTGTTGCTGAATTGACTGAAGCACCCGTTGAGCAAGGGGCGGATCCTTTGCTGACTGAAACTGAAAATACAACAAGCGTAGATTCTGAAGAACCTGTTGCCGTGATTGAAGCGGCGGAAGAGGAACAGCCTGCGCCAGTAGTACCTGAAGGCATGACACTTCTTACTATGAAGTTTAAAGCGGACTGTTGGATTCAAGTAAAAGACACCAATGGTAAAACGCTGGTAAGTGGTACTCATAAGCCAGGACAAGATGTAGAACTTACCGGAAAAGCGCCATTTAAAGTGATATTAGGCGCACCGGAAGGGGTTACAATGACATTTGCAAGTGAACCTGTCGACCTTTCTGGGTATACTTCAGGCAAAGTAGCTAGATTCACTCTACCGTTATAAAAAATTATGCAACACGAATCTCCAATTATTCGTCGTAAATCGACGCGTATTTATGTGGGTGATGTGCCAATTGGTGATGGTGCGCCAATTGCAGTACAGTCAATGACTAACACTCGCACGACTGACGTAGAAGCGACAGTCGCTCAAATCCGAGCACTAGAAAAAGTCGGCGCAGATATCGTTCGAGTTTCTGTACCTACGATGGACGCAGCAGAAGCTTTCAAACTGATTAAACAGCAAGTTTCTGTACCATTAGTGGCTGATATTCATTTCGACTATCGTATCGCGCTGAAAGTTGCGGAGTACGGAGTTGACTGTTTACGTATCAACCCAGGTAACATCGGCAATGAAGAGCGCATTCGCGCTGTTGTTGATTGCGCTCGCGATAAAAATATCCCGATCCGTATTGGTGTCAATGGTGGATCTTTGGAAAAAGATCTACAGATGAAATACGGTGAGCCTACGCCAGAAGCCTTGGTTGAATCGGCGATGCGTCACGTAGATCATCTCGATCGTCTTAACTTTGACCAATTTAAAGTTAGCGTGAAAGCTTCAGACGTTTTTCTTGCGGTGGATTCATATCGTCTGCTGGCGAAGAAAATCGATCAGCCTCTTCATTTAGGTATCACAGAGGCGGGTGGTGCTCGAGCTGGCGCTGTTAAGTCATCTGTTGGCTTAGGTATGCTGTTATCTGAAGGGATAGGAGATACGCTGCGTATCTCTTTGGCTGCCGATCCAGTTGAAGAAATCAAAGTCGGTTTCGACATCCTTAAATCTCTGCGCATTCGCTCTCGAGGCATCAACTTTATTGCGTGCCCAAGCTGCTCACGCCAAGAATTCGATGTGATTGGTACGGTGAATGCACTGGAGCAACGTTTAGAAGACATCATCACGCCAATGGATGTGTCTATCATCGGTTGTGTGGTAAACGGCCCTGGTGAAGCAGAAGTTTCTCACTTAGGTCTAGCAGGTAGTAACAAGAAGAGCGCATTCTACGAAGATGGTAAACGCCAGAAAGAGCGCTTTGATAACGATGACCTTGTGAATAAGCTAGAAGCTAAGATCCGTGCGAAAGCAGCTATGATGAATGGCGAAAACCGCATCGAAGTTAAAGTACAAGATTAATCTCAACGAGAATTACGGTAAGTATTGTGGCAAAAACAATTCAAGCAATTCGAGGCATGAACGATTGCCTCCCAACTCAGTCGCCACTGTGGCAAAAATTAGAAAACACAGTGAAAAATGTAATTAGCGCATACGGTTATAACGAAGTGCGCATGCCAATCGTTGAAGAAACAAACCTATTCAGCCGCGCTGTTGGTGAAGAGACAGACGTCGTTTCAAAAGAAATGTACACCTTTGATGACCGTAACGGTGACAGCCTAACACTTCGCCCTGAAGGTACGGCGGGCTGTGTACGTTCATGTATCCAAAACAGCCTGATCAACCGTGATGAACAGCGTCTGTGGTACATGGGGCCTATGTTCCGCCATGAACGTCCGCAGAAAGGTCGTTACCGTCAATTCCACCAGTGTGGTGTTGAGGTGTTTGGTCTAAATGGTCCAGATGTTGATGCAGAGCTTATCATGATGACGGCGCGTCTATGGCGTGAGCTAGGTATCAATGAACATGTTCGTCTTGAGCTGAACTCTATCGGTTCTCAAGAAGACCGCGCAGACTACCGTACTGCACTGGTTGCATTCCTTGAGCAACATATTGATGTGCTAGATGAAGATTGTAAGCGTCGCATGCACACGAACCCACTGCGTGTTCTGGATACGAAGAACCCAGACGTTCAAGCTATTTTAGGTGATGCGCCTCGCCTTTCAGATTACTTGGGTGAAGAATCTAAAGCACACTTCGCAGGTCTATGTGAACTTTTAGACGCCGCAGGTATCAAATACACAGTTAACGAACGTCTAGTTCGTGGTCTGGATTACTACAATCGCACGGTATTTGAGTGGATCACTGAGAGCCTAGGTGCTCAAGGCACTGTATGTGGCGGTGGTCGTTACGATGGCCTTGTAGAGCAATTAGGTGGTAAACCAACACCAGCGGTTGGCTTTGCAATGGGCCTAGAGCGTCTAGTACTGATGCTAGAAACGTTGGAACTGACAGACGTTCGTCGCAGTGTTGACGTGTACGTAGTCACAGCGGGTGAAGGCACCATGATGGCAGGAATGAAGCTAGCAGAACAGCTTCGCGAGTCTGTTCCAGGCGTTCGTGTGATGAATCACTTCGGTGGCGGTAACTTCAAGAAACAGTTTAAACGCGCAGACAAAGTTGGTGCTGTTGTAGCATTGGTTCTGGGCGAAAACGAAGTTGCGGATAATACCGTAGTACTGAAAGACTTAGCTGGTGGTGAGCAAGAGACTTACAACCAAGCAGAAGTTGCAGAAAAGATCGCAGCACTGATTTAAGTCTTTTAGTAATCTAACAAAATTACATCCTAGTTCGTAAGCTAAGGCTCCCAAATGTGGAGCCTTTAAACGAAATAGGAACAATGGCAGCTAAGCTGCCATTTACATGTTTTAAGAGGACAGGAAGTGGAACTTTACGATACTGAAGAACAACAAGTTGAAGCCATTAAAGACTGGTGGAAGGAAAACGGCAAAGCCGTCATCATCGGTGCGGTTGTTGGTTTAGGTGGTCTATTTGGCTGGCGTTACTACCAGGATTCTGTGATTCAGGCGAGTGAAGCAGCTTCTCAAAGCTACACGACAGCAATGAATGCTTTGCAAGACAAAGGCACTGATGCTCAAGCTGACGTGAAAGCTTTCATTGAGTCAAATGAAGTAAAAGAATATTCAGTATTGGCTGCACTACAACTTGCTAAAGCACAAGTTGAAGCTCAAGACCTTTCTGCTGCATTGGAGCAACTGAAGTGGGCGCAAAGCAACACTCAAGATGCTGCGTTGTTACCATTGATTAGTTACCGCATTGCGCGTATTGAGACGGAAATGGGTAACTTCGACGCTGCAACGGCAGAGCTAAGTAACGTCACTGATACAGCATGGACAGGTCGTATTGCTGAACTTCGTGGCGATATTGCGATTCGCCAAGGTGACAAAGATGCTGCGTACGCTGCGTATACTGAAGCTCAGCAAGCGGCAGATGCAAGCCCGACACTACAAATGAAATTGGACGATCTGGCGAAATAAGGACCGCATTGGATGAAAAGAGTCTTTAAGAAAGCCTTGCTAGGGGCGTTAACAATGGGAGTACTTGCCGGTTGTGCAGGTGAGAAAGACACCATTGTAATGGCGCCACTACCTCAGGTAGACAGTCAGTTTACAACCAGTAGTGAGTGGAGCACATCGGTTGGCGATGGTGTTGGTCATTACTTTTCAAAACTATCCCCTGTATTTGCGAATGATACATTGTTCGTGGCAAGTCGTGATGGCTTAGTAAAAGCGCTGGATCCTGAGAATGGTAAACAACGTTGGCAAACGGACCTAGAAGAAGATGTCATTGCTCGTCTCTCTGGTGGTATCACAGCGGCATACGGAAACCTTTACATTGGCTCTGAGAATGGTGAAGTCATCTCTCTTGACCAAGAAACAGGTGAAATTGTTTGGCGTGTAAAAGTTGGTGGTGAGGTACTGGCGAAGCCAGTTGCAGATTCAGGCCTTATTATCATCAATACTAGCCGAGGCATGCTGATTGCCCTTAATGAGAGTACAGGTGAGCAACGCTGGGCATTGAGCACAGAAGTGCCGAACTTAACTTTACGTGGCGACAGTACTCCGACTGCAATTGGCGGCGGTGTATTTTGGGGAACGGCAAATGGCCGACTCGCAGCTGCTATCGTTGAGCGTGGTCAGTTGATTTGGCAACAGCCTGTTGGTACGCCAAAAGGCGCGACAGAAATTGATCGTTTGGTTGACGTTGATTCATCGCCAATTGTGCTAGGCGGTACTCTTTTCACCATTGGATACAATGGTCAACTTATCGCCATTGACTTACGTTCAGCGAACCCGATTTGGAAGCGTAATTACTCATCTGCGACAGACATTTCTACAGATGGTAGTCGCATCTTTGTGATAACGGAAAAAGATCATGTTGTTGCCGTTGATTCACGAAGCGGGACTGAGTTGTGGGAAAACAGCTTGCTTGAGCACCGACAACTTACAGCGCCAGTTATTGTTGGCAATTATCTCGTTGTCGGTGACACGCTTGGTTACCTTCACTGGATGGATCGTTCAACGGGCGAATTTGTTGCGCAGCAGTTTGTCGATGATAGTGGCTTGGCAGTTGGCCCGACGTTATTGTCGGATGGTTATGTGATTACAACTCGCAACGGCGATGTAAAGAAACTAACCATTAACGAATAATATCGTGATATAATTCACATTCGGCTCCTGGCTGGTGACAGCTAGGAGCCGTTTTGTTGTTTGAATTTATTAACCCTGACGTGGTTATAGGTAAAAAGCTGGTTTGATTTGGCATCGAGCAAGTCGTTACCTATAACTACAGAAGAAAGATTATTGTAGAGGTTGTTATGGTACCTGTTGTAGCTCTAGTAGGGCGTCCGAACGTAGGTAAATCTACACTATTTAACCGATTGACTCGCACTCGTGACGCGTTGGTTGCGGACTTTCCAGGCCTAACGCGAGACCGTAAATATGGCCAGGCGAGACTTGGTGAAGAGCACGAATTCATTGTGATTGATACTGGTGGTATCGATGGCACAGAAGAAGGCGTGGAAACAAAGATGGCAGAACAGTCATTAGCCGCGATTGATGAGGCTGATGTTGTATTGTTCCTTGTTGACGGTCGTGCTGGTCTGACACCTTCAGATGAAGCAATTGCTGCGCATCTGCGTAAAATTGAAAAGCCAGCGATGCTGGTAGTAAACAAAATCGATGGTATTGATGCCGATGCGGCGTGTGCTGATTTTTGGCAGCTCGGCGTGGATGATATGTACCAGATTGCGGCTGCTCATGGCCGTGGTGTGACCGCTTTGCTTGAGCGTGCTTTATCTCCATTCTTTGATGATCTACTAACAAGTGAATCTGAAGAAGGTGAGATTGAAGACCTGACTGGATTCGAAGACGAAGAGCCTCTTGTTGAAGATTACACTGAAGAAGACGCAGAAGCTGAATTCAAACGCCTTCAAGAGCAGCCGATTAAGTTGGCGATCATCGGTCGTCCTAACGTAGGCAAATCGACACTGACTAACCGTATTCTGGGTGAAGAACGTGTGGTTGTATACGATATGCCTGGTACAACGCGCGATTCTATCTACATCCCGATGGAGCGTGATGGACGCGAATACGTACTAATTGATACCGCAGGTGTTCGTCGTCGTGGTCGTATCAATGAAACGGTTGAAAAGTTCTCTGTTGTTAAGACGCTGAAAGCGGTAGAAGATGCAAACGTCGTTCTACTGGTGATTGATGCACGTGAAAATATTTCAGACCAAGACCTAAGCTTGCTTGGTTTTGCACTGAATGCTGGCCGCTCAATTGTCATCGCCGTTAACAAGTGGGATGGTCTAGACAGTGACGTGAAAGAAAGCGTGAAGAAAGAACTGGACCGCCGTCTAGGATTCGTCGACTTCGCGCGTATCCACTTTATCTCTGCGCTGCACGGTACTGGCGTTGGTCACTTGTTTGAATCTATTCAAGAAGCATATAACTCGGCGACAACGCGTGTGGGTACGTCAGTACTGACGCGTATCATGAAGATGGCTGTGGATGATCACCAACCGCCAATGGTTCGTGGTCGTCGTATCAAACTCAAATACGCACACGCAGGTGGTTACAACCCACCGATCGTTGTTATCCACGGTAACATGGTTCGTGAATTGCCAGATTCGTATAAACGTTATCTGATGAACTACTTCCGTAAGTCTCTGGAAATTATGGGAACACCGATTCGCATTAACTTCCACAACAGTGATAACCCATACGAGAACCGTACGAATAAGCTTACGCTATCACAAGAGCGTAAACGCAAACGTATGATGTCGATGGTGAAAAACCGCAATAAATAATGAAATTCGAATACCCAAGTTTCTACTTGGGTATTTTTTTATCAAAAGTAATCGTAAAAATGACTATCACAGCAACAAAGACTCGTTTTTGTCATCAAACATGGCAATTAGAAGCACAAATACAGCTCGTTCAATCTACGGAAGAAGTGACTTACGTTATTACAGATGTCACGCCGTTCCATCCCGTTAGTCACATGTGGCCGGATCACCCTGCAGATAAAGGAACGTTGAAGGTGAATGGGTCTGAGCATGACGTAGTAGATTGCCAAGTTGGAGCAGTGGAGCAGGAGAGTGGTGCTTTGTATGTGGGTAGTGACATCCCTGTAAAGCGTGATGCTGAAGGTTGGGTGTTTGTCGTTGTGCATGTTTTATCACGTACGGAATCACTTGTTACTGATGATTTGGTGACATTGGCGGTAGATAAGGATTACCAACGCGCTTTGAGTCGAGGCCACACTGCAGGACACTTAGCGTATTTGGCGTTGAATAAAGTACTAGCGGAAGACTATTGGCGAAAAGACGCAGACCGCAAAGACCCACATGGTTATTATGACTTTAATAGCTATGCACAAGTTACGAGTTATGTTACTCCAGACAAGTGCCTCGATACGTACCGTTTAGGCAAAACACTCCGTAAAAGAGGATTAAACAGTGCAGATATGCTGAATGACCTCCAGGCGATTGCAAAAAAAGTGAATAGCCAACTTGTGGAATGGCTTCGACGAGATGCGATGATCACCATGGAATGCCACGGTGACAGATTAACGGATTCTCGCTATTGGAAGTGCGATTTAGGGGAAGGTCAATTAGCGGTAATCCCTTGTGGTGGAACGCATGCGAGCCATTTAAATGAGTTTGCTTTTATCCAAGTTAAACTCGTTAAGCTCGACGCTCAAACTATCGAAATGCACACCAATGTAAACACTGCTTTTTGAATAAGATCTTTTTATTAAATTCTGATTTTTCGTTTAATTAAATCTTTTTAAGGTTTTTTATTCTGCCTTAAATTGGAATGCAGAATATGTAACTTATGCTTTCGGTGTGTGGTTATATAAATATTCTTTTAAGGGGTGATCGCTGATCAAGGAGTAAATATCAGACGATCAGTATAAGATCCTACGTATCAAGTATGGTTAACGCCTCGTGAAACTTGTTGGGGCGGTGATGAAGATCAACATACTTGTTCGCTATTTTGAGTAGCATGCGTTACTCGAAATTGCTTAGTTTAGAGAGAGGAACGGGATATGCAGCAGAACATTTGCCCGACTTGCAATGTCGAACTGGAATGGACAGGACAATACCATTGTGCACAGTGTGAATCGGATTTTAAAAAAGTAGGTTTTTGCCCTGATTGTGAGGCGGAGCTGGAGAAGCTGCAAGCATGCGGTGCTGCGAGTTACTTTTGTAATGTGTGTAATGAACTCAAATCAAAATCACGTGTCCGATTTAAGTTCCAGAAAATCAGTTAACCAGAGTTTGTATTCAGTTAACGGTAGAGCGAACGTCGCCTTCGGCTAATCGAGTAATCAATATATCTCCCGATTTTACATCTGAAGATTGAGTAATCACTTTACCTTGCTCAGTTTGAGTAATTGAGTAACCTCGTTTCAATGTCGCTAGTGGGCTGACGGTGTCTAACTTCTCTGCAGCAATCGCGAGTTGATGGCGCATAGTCAGTAATTTGCGATCCATTGCATCCATGAGCTTTTGCTCAACACGTTCTAGCTTCGACTTCTGCTCGGCAAGGCGTGTTACAGGAGAATTTAATTGCAGCCGATAATGTTGACGCTCGATTCGCTGTTGACGCAAGGCAATAAAACGACTCATCGCTCGCTGTAAGCGCATGTCCAACTCATCTAACTGTTGCGTCTGACGTTGCAAGCGATAGCTTGGGTGCTGTCTCTCTAGACGGTGCACTAATTGAGCAGATTGCTGCTTTTGTTGTGCTAGGTAGTAACGCATCGCACTCGCTAACTTATGCTGGCGGGTAACTAAAGCTTGATCTTTGTGGCTGTTATCACGGCTTACTAGCTCAGCGGCTGCTGATGGAGTAGGCGCGCGTACGTCGGCGACAAAATCAGCTATTGTTACGTCAACTTCATGTCCAACGGCGCTAATAATAGGAATTTGGCTTGCTGCAATCGTGCGAGCTAATATCTCGTTGTTAAAGCACCATAAGTCTTCTAATGAACCACCACCTCGGCCCACAATTAGTACATCACATTCATCACGGCTGTTAGCGCGACCAATGGCTTGTGCAATTTGAATGGCTGCGTCCTCACCTTGTACCACTGTCGGATAAATCACAACAGGTAGGGAAGGATCACGACGTTTCAATACGTCTAAGATATCGTAAAGCGCGGCACCAGTTTTCGATGTGATGACGCCAACACGTTTAGGGTGCTCAGGCAAAGATTGCTTATTGATTTGCGCGAACAACCCTTCTGCTGCAAGCTTCATTTTCAGCTCTTCAAACTCTTGTTGAAGACGGCCATCACCTTCCGGTTGCATGCTTTCGATGATCAATTGGTAGTCACCGCGAGGCTCATAAAGAGACAGACGAGCTTTTACTAGGACTTGATTACCGTTAGCGGGTTTGAAAGTAACGCGGCGATTGTTACCACGAAACATGGCACATTTAACTTGAGCGCGAGAGTCTTTAAGAGTGAGGTACCAGTGACCAGAGACAGGAGCTGAAAAGTTGGATATCTCTCCGACGAGCCAAACGATCCCCATTTCGTTTTCAAGGAGTAAACGAACTTCTGCGTTGAGACGAGAAACAGTAAAGATGTTTTGATTGGTCTTGGAGAGCACAGCTAATCTCTTAGACGTGAGTATGGAAATTAGCGGCAATATAATACATAGCAAGGGGGTAATTGCAAGAAAAAAAATTAAAAAATTTGTGGTCAAGCGATTGCGTTAACCGTATAATCCCTCCGCAATATCTAATCCAAATGTAGCTTGTTGCTAACACAGGTTACCCTCATTATGCGAAACGATGAGATTGGATTGTTCTTTTTACTCCTCTAATTGTGAGATATTGCAAATGCTAAGAATTGCCAAAGAAGCGCTGACATTCGATGACGTACTACTTGTGCCAGCACACTCCACCGTTCTCCCAAACACAGCTGATCTTCGCACTCAGCTAACTAAGAACATCACCCTAAACATCCCAATGATTTCAGCGTCTATGGACACTGTTACTGAAGCTCGTCTAGCGATTGCGCTAGCGCAAGAGGGTGGCATTGGCTTTATCCACAAGAACATGTCTATTGAGCAGCAGGCAGCCGAAGTTCGTAAAGTTAAGAAGTTCGAAGCTGGTATGGTAACTGACGCGGTTACTGTAAACCCTGACGCGACCATCGCTGATGTTGTTGCACTCACTGAAAAGCATGGTTTTGCAGGTTTCCCTGTTGTCACTGAGAGCAATGAGCTTGTTGGTATTATCACTGGTCGTGACGTTCGTTTTGTGACGGACCTTTCTAAGAAAGTATCTTCAGTAATGACGCCAAAAGAGAAGTTGGCAGCAGTTAAAGAAGGTGCAACACGAGAAGAAGTGCAAGAGAAAATGCACGAAGCTCGTGTAGAGAAAGTATTGGTTGTGAATGATGAGTTCCAACTAACCGGTATGATTACTGCGAAAGACTTCCACAAAGCAGAACGTAAACCAAACGCATGTAAAGATGAGCGTGGTCGCCTACGTGTTGGCGCAGCCGTTGGTGCTGGCGCTGGTAACGAAGAGCGTGTTGCTGCTCTAGTTGAAGCAGGCGTTGACATTCTACTTATCGACTCTTCACACGGACATTCTGAAGGTGTACTAAACCGCATCCGCGAAACTCGCGCTGCTTACCCAGATCTAGACATCATCGGTGGTAACGTAGCAACTGGTGCTGGTGCTAAAGCACTAATCGAAGCTGGCGTAAGCGCAGTGAAAGTGGGTATCGGACCTGGTTCTATCTGTACAACTCGTATTGTAACGGGTGTGGGAGTTCCACAAATCACTGCAATCGCAGATGCGGCAGAAGTGGCTAATGATTATGGTATTCCGGTTATTGCTGACGGTGGTATCCGTTTCTCAGGTGATATCTGTAAAGCAATCGTAGCAGGCGCATCATGTGTGATGGTTGGTTCTATGTTTGCTGGTACTGAAGAAGCGCCGGGTGAAGTGATTCTATACAATGGCCGTTCTTACAAATCTTACCGCGGCATGGGTTCTCTTGGTGCTATGTCTCAAGGTTCTTCTGACCGTTACTTCCAGTCTGACAACGCAGCGGACAAGCTAGTACCAGAAGGTATCGAAGGTCGTATCGCATACAAAGGCCGTCTAAAAGAGATCGTACACCAACAAATGGGTGGTCTACGTTCAAGCATGGGTCTAACTGGTTCTGCAACTATCGAAGATATGCGTACGAAAGCTGAATTTGTACGTATCTCTGGTGCAGGTATGCAAGAGTCTCATGTACACGATGTTCAAATTACTAAGGAAGCGCCGAACTACCGTCTAGGGAACTAATTACCCAACGGAAACGTTTGCTTTTTCCTTGAAGCATTAAGAAGAGGCGAGTACACTCGCCTCGGTTTTAATCACTTAGCCTTAAAAAGACTGCTCAAAATGACTAAAAATATCCATGACCAACGTATTCTGATCTTGGACTTCGGTTCTCAGTACACTCAATTAGTAGCACGCCGCGTACGTGAAATCGGCGTTTACTGTGAACTATGGAGCTGGGATGTAGAAGAAGCGGATATTCGCGAATTCAACCCAGATGGCATTATCCTATCTGGCGGTCCAGAAAGCGTAACGGAAGAGAACTCTCCACGCGCGCCTCAATATGTGTTTGACTCTGGCGTTCCTCTACTTGGCGTATGTTACGGCATGCAAACTATGGCGGAACAACTAGGAGGCAAAGTAGCGGGCTCTAACGAACGTGAGTTTGGCTACGCTCAGGTTAAAGTTTCTGGTGAATGTGCTCTATTTAAAGACCTTGAAGCAACTCAAGACGTTTGGATGAGCCATGGCGACAAAGTAGTAGAGATCCCAGCCGATTTCGTAAAAGTTGGTGAGACAGACACTTGTCCTTACGCTGCGATGGCGAACGAAGAGAAGAAATACTACGGTGTTCAGTTCCACCCAGAAGTGACACACACAAAAGGTGGCCTACAAATGCTTGAGAACTTTGTTCTTGGCGTATGTGGCTGTGAGCGTCTATGGACTTCGGAATCTATCATCGAAGACGCGGTTGCTCGCATTAAAGAGCAAGTGGGTGACGACGAAGTTATCCTAGGTCTATCTGGTGGTGTTGATTCATCGGTAGTTGCGATGCTGGTTCATCGCGCAATCGGCGACAAGCTAACGTGTGTATTTGTTGATAACGGTCTACTTCGTCTAAACGAAGGTCAACAAGTAATGGATATGTTCGGCGACCAATTTGGTTTGAACATCATCAAAGTTGACGCTGAAGAACGCTTCCTAAAAGCACTTGAAGGCAAGTCTGACCCAGAAGAGAAGCGTAAGACTATCGGTCACGTATTCGTAGATGTATTCGATGAAGAGTCTAAGAAGCTGAAAAACGCGAAATGGCTAGCTCAAGGTACGATTTATCCTGATGTAATCGAGTCAGCTGCATCTAAGACTGGTAAAGCGCACGTGATCAAATCGCACCACAACGTGGGCGGTCTTCCAGATGACATGGAAATGGGTCTTGTTGAGCCACTACGTGAGTTGTTCAAAGATGAAGTTCGTAAGATTGGTCTAGAATTAGGCCTGCCTTACAACATGCTTTACCGCCACCCATTCCCGGGTCCAGGTCTAGGTGTTCGTGTTCTTGGTGAAATCAAGAAAGAGTACTGTGACTTGCTACGCCGTGCTGATGCTATCTTTATTGAAGAGCTTCACGCAGCTGATCTATACAACAAAGTATCTCAAGCGTTCACGGTATTCCTACCAGTACGTTCTGTTGGTGTAATGGGCGATGGCCGTAAGTACGATTGGGTTGTGTCTCTACGTGCGGTAGAAACTATCGACTTCATGACTGCTCATTGGGCACACCTACCATACGACTTCCTAGGTAAGGTATCTAACCGTATTATCAACGAAGTTGATGGCATTTCTCGTGTTGTTTACGACATTTCAGGTAAGCCACCAGCGACTATCGAGTGGGAATAATTTTCCTCTAGACAGTTGAGTTTATAAGAACCAGCCTTCGGGCTGGTTTTTTTGTACTTCAAGTTTGTGAAGAGGTGGCTCAACTTTTTTGTGAGAGATATATACATGCGGTTAAATTAAATATATATTCATTTTAATTGTTTAATTATCATAAATGGTATTGCTATGGAACAGGCTGACGTTACCTCTCTCATTCCCATCCTTATTACTCTTTTCCTCGCGCTGACCACAAGAAATGTCGTTGTTGGTTTATTCGCGGGTGTGGTGAGTGGTGTCGCTATGCTCGAAGGGACATTTGTCGAAAAAGGGCCACTAGACTCGTTTAGTGCACTGATGAAAAGCTATCTACTGCCGCAATTAACTGACAGCTACAATGCGGGCGTCATTTTGCTCTTGGTCTTTATTGGTGGCTTTGTTGCCTTGATGGAGAAATCTGGCGGTGGTGTGGCGTTTGCTAAAAAGGTTACTCAATGGGTTGCGAGTAAATGCCAAGCTCAACTGTCCGCATGGTTCGGTGGTGTGGTTATTTTCTTCTCAGACCTTGGTACACCACTGATTGTTGGCCCTGTTTTTCGCCCTTTATTTGATAAGTTAAAAGTATCACGCCAAAAATTAGCTTTTATTATCGACTCTACTTCCTCTCCCGTCGCAATCTTGATCCCTTTTATCGGATGGGGCGTTTACATCATGGGATTGATTCAAAAAGAGTTTACTGCCCTGAATGTCAGTATGAGTGATTGGGATGCTTTCATTGGTGCGATCCCGTATCAGTTTTACGCCTTTCTTGCGATCGCGATTGTGCCGATTGTCTCTTTCTTCAAATTAGATTTCGGACCGATGGCGAAGGCTGAACAACTAGCAGAGCAGGGCTCCGACTTTGGGAAAGTGCAGGAGTCCATGAATGTGTTTACGCATAAAAATGCAAAATCTAGTTTTGTATGGGCACCTTTGCTCGTTATGCTGGTGGTTCTATGTACCATCCTCGTGCCACACGGTTTTCCATTTCAAAAAGTGGCAGGATCAACGTTTAGGGCTGCACTTTCTTCTGCATATTTCTTCGCGGCCTTCACTTTAATTGCGCTGATGGCGTTTTATGGCGTAAGAAAGCTTTCGGATGGTATTCAGGTTTATCTGAAAGGGATGTCAAACATGATGTCAGTGGCGGTGATTCTGGTATTGGCTTGGGCGCTTAGCTCGGTTGGGAAAGAATTAGGTGCAGCTGCATACATTGCTGAACAAGCTCAAGCCGGTTTCCCTTACTGGTTATTGCCAGCGGTTGCGTTTTTACTGGCCGGTATTATCTCGTTCGCTACGGGATCATCTTGGGGGACGTTTGCCATCATGATGCCATTAGTGATCCCAACTGCCGTTGCGATTGATGCACCACTGTTGGTTTGTATTGGTGCGGTATTATCTGGTGGCTTGTTTGGCGATCACTGTTCTCCCATCTCTGAAACTACGATTTTGTCGTCGACAGGAGCGGGGTGTGAACAGTATGAGCACTTCCGTACACAATTGCCTTACGCATTACTCAATGGAATGATCGCATTAGGGTGTTTTCTTTTAGCTGGAATCAACGCCTCACCAGTGATTGTGCTTGCCGCAATTATTTCTCAGTGTGTGGTTTATTTTGTGCTGTCTAAACAAAAGTCAACCGCGAAGCTAGAGGTGGTTTCGGCAGAACAATAAAGAGAGAAACATCACAAAGCGGAGGCTCACAGGGTCTCCGCTTTTCTTTTGAGTCAAGGTAACATTTTTCTTGTGACAAAATGTGTGTGAGGACCTATTTATTCATTTTGTCTCGCAGAATCAACGTACTTGGCTCGGTGTTTCGTATATATGATCCACTATATGTCTAGTTATTCCTCGTATATTGTATTGTTGAAATCCGGAGACTAGACATGTTTGCACTCAAACATCTTCCTCTTGCATTGAGTTGTGTCTTAGCAGCACAAGTGAATGCGAGTATGAATATTCAGCCCGATCCGCAAAATCCGAATGGTTATGTTATTGCTCGTGGTGACGTTCAAGCCGTAGAGCAAAGCAAAACTTCTGATCCTATGTATGCCATTTGGTCACAAGCATTAGAGACACGCCCGAACTCAGTGGTTGAAGCGATTGTTCCAGGGGCGACAACCAACCCAGAAAACGTGAAGCGTGTAGAGCGTGTATTCCCCGAAAGTGAGTGGGACTTCCTGACTCAAATGGCGGCACCTGAATACACTTACACGCGTTTCCTACGTGCAATTGGTAAGTTCCCTGCATTCTGTGGTGAGTACACAGACGGTCGTGATTCGGATGCAATTTGTAAAAAATCGATCGTGACAGCGTTTGCTCACTTTGCACAAGAAACCGGTGGCCATATTTCGATTGATAACGTATCGGATAATCCGCTAGGGTTGGAAGAGTGGCAGCAAGCTTTGGTTCATGTGCGAGAAATGGGATGGTCTGAAGGGCAAGAAGGTTACACAACAGGTTGTGGTCAAAATGACTGGCAAAACAAACGCTGGCCATGTGAGTCTGGACAAGGTTACTTTGGACGTGGTGCAAAGCAGCTTTCTTACCATTTTAACTATGGCGCGTTCTCTGAAGTGATGTTTGATGGCGATGCATCTGTATTGCTGAAAAATCCAGGCTTGGTTGCGGATTCGTGGCTGAACTTAGCATCGGCTATCTGGTTCTTCCTAACCCCACAAGCACCGAAACCTGCAATGCTACATGTGATTGACCGTACTTGGGTGCCTTCACAGCGTGAGCTTGATGCTGGCATTGGTTACGGCTTTGGTACCACCATCAACGTGATCAATGGTGGTATTGAGTGTGGAGAGCAAAACAAAGATAAAGGCCAACCTGTTAACCGTATTCGCTATTGGGAAGGACTTGCCGCTCATTATCAAATTCCAATTGAAGCCGATGAGACCAATACCTGTTGGCAGCAGACGCCTTACGGCAGCTTAAATCTGAATGGTGCGACAGACGTGTTGTACACCAACTGGGATGGGAACTGGAAATACTACTCAGATCGTCCGGGAGGCCACTCTTTTGAATGTGAACTTGTTGGTTTCCAAACGGCTTACTCTGCGCTAGTTGCGGGTGACTATGAGAAATGTGTAACTAACTTCTACCAATCTCATGCGGGTTGGCCAGAAGTTCGTGTAGTTGACAAGTTAGACCCAGTGGATCCGGTCGATCCGCCTGTAGGTGGTGTGGCAGCTTGGGATTCTGGCAAAGTATATAACACGGGTGATCAAGTTTCTTACCAAGGTGCTGTTTACGAAGCGAAATGGTGGTCACAAGGTAATGAGCCAACGAAAGGAGACCCTTGGAAGCTGGTTTCAGGCACTCCTACGGAGCCGCCTACAACGGAACCTGAACCACCGGTGACTGAGCCAGAGCCGCCAGTAACCGAGCCAGAACCACCAGTGACAGGCAATTTTATTCAGTGGGAGCCGGGTGTAACGCAAGTCGCTAACGGCGATAAAGTGACGTACCAAAACAAATGTTTTGTTGCGAAAAATGGCCCAGGAGTGTGGGAAAGCCCAACGCAAAGCAACTGGTTCTGGGACGAGATTTCTTGTCAGTGATCGAGTAAAAAACAACCTAACCATCTATAAAGACTCTGCTTTTTTGCAGGGTCTTTTTTTATATATGTAGTGGTTTATTTATGGAATCTAAGTTTTCAATAACAGCTTTTCTCTTTTGTTCTGGAGCCCATTAAAATTCGCGCGCATTTTTTATCAACATTTTTGAAAAAAGGTATTTGTACATGTCGACAAAACTGGCTAACCCAGCACCGCTAGGTCTTATGGGTTTCGGTATGACCACTATTCTGCTCAATATTCATAATGCAGGATTTTTCCCAATTGACTCTATGATTCTAGCGATGGGCATCTTTTACGGTGGCCTTAGCCAAGTAATCGTTGGCATCATGTGCTTTAAACGCGGTGATACATTCGGCACAACTGCGTTTACTTCTTACGGTCTATTTTGGCTAACATTGGTTGGTCTAATCGTAATGCCTCACATGGGTCTTCCTGCAAGCCCTGCAAGCTTTATGGGTTGGTACCTAGCGCTTTGGGGCATCTTCACTGGTTTCATGTTCATTGGTTCTCTATGTTACCCAACAGCGAAGCAAGTGGTATTTGGCTCTCTAACTATCCTGTTCTTCTTGCTTGCTGCTCGTGATTTCACTGGTAGCGAAGTGATCGGTGCTATCGCTGGCTTCGAGGGTATCTTCTGTGGCGCAAGTGCAATTTACTTCGCAATGGCGCAAGTACTGAACAACGAATTTGGTCGTGAAGTGTTACCTGTGGGTAAAGCAAAAATCGCTCGTAAAGTTGAAGCGGTTATCGCCTAAGCTGTTACTCATAAAGAAGAAAGGGGGATTAACCATTGGTTAATCCCCCTTTTTTATGTCCTTAATCGGACCACTGCTTTTTCTTATTTATGTGATAACGCTATGTTGATGGTTGCTCAACAGTTTCTGCGCTATTGCTGTCTGCCGTTGGTGCTTTACCCGTTTTACGTCGGTACTTATCTTCCCAGTAATCTGCGCCTTTAATGCCCAGTGCAACAGGGTTAAATGTAAAATCGGTCACACCACGTTTTTGTTGCTCTTCGTAGTCGTTCAATGCTTTGAGTGCAGGCTTCGACATAAAGAAGATGATCAAAATACCGATGATGTTTAGCCACGCCATCAGTCCTACACCTACATCACCCATCGCCCATGCTAAGTTGGCGGTTTTCACGGTTCCGTAGAACACGGATGAAATAATGATGACTTTCAGAATAAACATCAGTCCATTTACTTTGAACGTACGACGAATGTAAGCAATGTTCGTTTCTGCAATGTAGTAGTAAGCCAGAATGGTCGTAAACGCGAAGAAGAATAGAGCGATTGCGATGAATGGTTTACCCACGCCAGGTAGTGCGCTTTCGATCGCCATCTGTGTAAACACAGGGCCATTTGCACCAATATCCGCTGGTAGGTTTTGAACCAGGAATGTACCTTCAATCGCACCATTTACGTTGTACGCGCCAGTGATAAGAATCATGAACGCGGTTGCTGAACACACAAGTAGTGTATCGATGTAAATAGAGAAAGATTGAACAAGACCTTGCTGAGCAGGGTGATCAACACTCGCTGCTGCTGCTGCGTGAGGACCAGTACCTTGACCTGCTTCGTTGGAGTAGACACCACGTTTTACACCCCAGCCAATTGCGGCACCAACGCCTGCCATTGGTGTGAACGCGTCACCAATAATCATGCCGAAAATGCGCGGAACCTCACCAATGTTTAGAAGGATGATGACAAACGCAGTAATGATGTAAGCTAACGCCATAAATGGTACAACGACTTGGGTAAAGTTCGCGATACGCTTTACGCCACCAAAAATGATGAAAGCCAAAATGACACAAACAACCGTACCAGTGAAAATTTTAGCAAAACTGAAGGTACCAATAGCGGTTTCAATCATGTCACCTGAGCCAAATGCGGCTTCTACTGCGTTACCGATACTGTTCGATTGAACGCCAGGAAGTAGAACACCACAAGCAAAGATGGTCGCGATAGCAAAGATCCAAGCGTACCATTTTTGTCCCATTGCTTTCTCAATATAGTAAGCAGGGCCACCACGGAACTCGCCTTCGTCTTCTTCTTTATAAATTTGTGCAAGTGTTGATTCTGCGTATGCGGTTGCAGCGCCAAAGAAGGCAACGACCCACATCCAGAATACTGCGCCTGGGCCACCGAAACCGATAGCAGCAGCAACACCAGCAATGTTACCTGTACCTACACGGCCAGATAGTGAAACGGCAAGTGCCTGAAATGATGATATCCCTTTTGTTGAACTCTTCCCTGAAAGTAATAAGCGCCACATCTCAAAGAAGTGACGAATTTGTACAAAACGCGTCATGATTGAATAGAACAAACCTGCGCCAAGGCACAAATAGATCAGTACCGGGCTCCAAATAATTCCATTCAGAAAATCAACTAATGACTGCATGAGTATTTTCCCTGTTAGTTGTGTTTGTGGTTGTTTTTCACACAATACATTACCCTTTATGTAATGCAATTGTTAACTTTTTTAGCTACAAATCCTTTGTAGCGTGATGATGAACACAGAATGGAGAGTAGTTGTTAAAATTTGGTTCTTGTTGCTTATTTGCTCCTTTTAGGTAGAAGATTTGCCTGATGATTAATTATGCAGCACATTGTCATTTAAATGTGCTGCGATTTTGATGAGTTAAAAATGCCAATGGTTATGCATTTTGTGGAGTAAGTGTCTGTCTGTTTTTTTGTTCAGTCATGTGCTCAGGCGTAACGACAAAGGTTAAGTTCCGCATTATCCATCACTTTTGCTTTTTCACCTTTCATTACGCTTGCTAGCAATTGACCTGAACCACAAGCCATCGTCCAGCCCAGAGTTCCGTGTCCGGTATTAGTAAAAAGGTTATCGTATTTAGTCGCGCCGATAATTGGTGTGCCATCAGGCGTCATTGGCCTAAAGCCGCTCCAAAACTCAGCTTGGCTGAAGTCACCACAACGAGGAAAAAGATCACGGATGACCATTTCGATAGTGTTTTTCCGCTTTTGTGGAAGGGAAGTATCAAACCCTGCTAATTCTGCGGTGCCAGCTACGCGAATTCTGTCATCAAATCGAGTCATAGCGACTTTATAGGTTTCATCCATCACAGTAGATCGAGGAGAGAAGTGTTCATCTTCCATCGGGATGGTGAGTGAATAGCCTTTGACAGGGTAGACCGGAATATCAATATCGAGTTGCTTGAGTAGCGCTGTAGAGTAGCTGCCAGAGGCCACCACATATTGGTCTGCTTTAAATTGTCCTCGGTTCGTTTGGACACCTATGATCTTTTTGCCTACTGTAACCCAATTGCTTACTTCAGTATCGAACTCAAATCGGACACCGTTTGTCTTAGCAAGCTCCGTTAGTTGTTGGCAAAATTGATGGCAATCGCCCGTTTCGTCATCAGGTAGATGCAAGCCACCAACCAGTTTGTCTTTCACAAGTGCAAGCCCTGGCTCTTGTTCAATACATTGTTCGACGTCCATTAGCTTAAATCGGGTTCCGCTTTGTTCAAGGAGCTGCATGTCCTTTTCAATAGCTTGCAGCTGTTGATGTGTTCGGAATACTTGCAAGGTCCCAAACTGACGCCCTTGATACTCAATGGCGTGTTCTTGGCGTAACTGTTCTAAGCAAATACGGCTGTGGTTGGCGATCGAAAGCATGCGAGCCTTGTTAACTTGATAGCGAGGTAGGGTGCAGTTCGCGACCATTTTACTTGCCCAGCGGATCATGTCGGCATTCAGAGTGGGTTTGATTTTAAGTGGAGCATGCTCCTCCATTAACCACTTAATGGCTTTAACAGGAACACCAGGCGCAGCCCAAGGCGAAGAATAGCCATATGAGATCTGCCCGGCATTGGCGAAGCTCGTTTCCATGGCACTGCTTGCTTGGCGGTCAATGACGGTAACTTGATAGCCTGCTTGAGATAAATACCAAGCAGAGGTTAAGCCGATAACGCCGCTGCCTAATACGATGACTTCCATTGATGCACTCCACACATTTATCAGAGTGCTCAGTTTCTTTTCTTTACCTTTTGTTAACAATCGATATAAATTACACACAGCGTTTAGAAAAACTATAGGCTCAAGGATGAAAAGTAATCTGATAAGTGGTTTGTGTTTATTTAGCCAAGTCGCGGAGTACAACAGCTTTACTGGTGCTGCAAGACATTTACACCTCACCACTGGTGCCATAAGCCAACAAATTATTCATTTGGAAGCGTTATTAGGTTTTACTTTATTTGAACGCCACTCTCGCGGTATTCGTTTAACCGTAAAAGGCACTCAGTTACACCAAGCGACGCAGTTTCACTTTTCGGAACTGAGCAAATTGCTTGATGAGCTCAAAGTAGAAAAGCAAACCAATGAAATTCGTTTGAAGTTGACGCCTTCTTTTGCTTTCAAATGGTTAGTCCCAAAGCTCGAAAGCTTCCATCATGATAATCCGGATATCCAAGTACAAATCTTTGCGGAAGGTGCGCTGGTAAATAGTGAGATAAAAGACTATGACGCCGCAATTGACTATGGTCTTCATCCTTATAGAAATGCTAACGCGGAGCTGATTTTGGATGAGCATCTGCTACCGGTGATGAGTCCAAAATACCTTGAGGATCATGGCTGGCTAAAAACGTTGTTTGGTGAGCAAAAAAACTCAATGCCAGTGAAGCAATGGCAAGAGGCGACGCTACTACACGATGCGATGCCATGGGAAAAAGCGACGCGTGACTATGAGTGGCTATATTGGGCGTCAGCGATGGGGTTGGATTTTAAAACCGATGTCGGACACTTTTTTAATCGAACGGATATGGCGATGTCTGCAGCCGAAGCTGGCGTTGGGATTGCGATGGCTCGAATGGCATTGATTGAGGATGAATTGACGACAGAGCGTTTGGTTTCTCCATTCAAACCGATTCCTGCCAATGCAGGGTATTACTTGATCATGAACACACGTACGAATGCGACAGAAACGTTTCGTCACTGGTTACTTGGACAGTTGAATTAGCGTTTTATCTCTGTGATTCATCCCTACGTTATTTGTTGAAAAATTGGGCAATATAAGTTTTAAGCAAGGTAAGTGCTTTTCTTGCCGCTATTTGAGTGATGAAAGACAGGGAAGAACATGAAAGACGAAACGCTATCTATCCATTTTGGTTACGAAACTGACCCGACCACCAAATCTGTCGCGACACCGATTTATCAAACGGTCGCGTACGAGTTTGATAACGCGCAGCACGGCGCTGATCTGTTTAACTTGGAAGTGCCGGGGAATATCTACACTCGCATCATGAATCCGACTAATGACGTGCTGGAAAAACGCATGGCAGCGTTAGAAGGCGGCATTGCTGGATTGGTCGTGAGTGCGGGGAGTGCAGCGATTAACTATGCGATTCTGACGTTAGCGCAAGCGGGCGATAACATCGTTTCTACGCCGCAACTTTATGGCGGTACTTATACCTTGTTTGCGCACATGCTCCCAAATCAAGGTATTCAGGTGAAGTTTGCTAAAGATGACAAGCCAGAAAGTTTGGCCGAATTAATTGATGAAAATACCAAAGCGGTGTACTGCGAGAGCATTGGGAACCCTGCGGGCAATATCATCGATTTAGAACGTGTGGCGGAGCTTGCTCATGCACAAGGCGTACCTGTGATTGTGGATAACACCGTTGCGACGCCAGTGCTTTGCAAACCCATCGAATTTGGTGCGGATATCGTAGTTCACTCTCTCACTAAATACGTTGGTGGGCATGGCACCACATTAGGTGGCGTGATTGTGGATTCAGGTAAATTCCCTTGGGCGCAGCACAAAGACCGCTTTCCTGTTTTCAACCAACCAGAACCTTCTTACCACGGCGTGGTGTATACCGAAGCGTTTGGTGAGGCGGCATTTATCGGGCGTGCGCGTACCGTACCACTGCGTAATACCGGAGCCGCATTATCACCGATGAATGCATTTATGCTTATGCAAGGGCTAGAAACGTTACCGCTGCGTATGGAGCGCCATACCGAGAACACACTCAAAGTGGCTGAATTCTTGGAACAGAATGACAACGTCAGTTGGGTAAGTTATGCCGGATTACCAAGTTCTGAACACTTCCATCTCGCCGAAAAATACATGAAAGGTAAGCCTTCTGCGATTTTGTCGTTTGGTTTAAAAGATGGTTATGACGCTGGTGTGCGTTTTTATGATGCTTTGAAAATCTTTAAGCGTTTGGTGAACATTGGCGATGCAAAATCATTGGCTTGCCATCCTGCATCGACGACTCATCGTCAATTGAGCGAAGCAGAACAAAAACAAGCTGGTGTGTCTCCAGAGATGATTCGTTTATCGGTGGGTATTGAGCATATTGACGATATTCTAGCCGATTTAGAACAGGCACTAAACGCGTAAAACGATTCTGTTTTTAGCTTTGGGTTACCCATAGGCCAGCCTTTAAAAAAGCTGGCCTATTTTTATTTTATTGTTTAAATATCAAGGGATTTGGTGTTTTTGGTTTGTGGTATTCCAAAAGCTCATAGAGGGTGAGATTTATTCTCTTGTCACGTTTGGGTTTGTTCCTGATGATGTGTGCAAGTATTACACATTGGAAGGGACTCAAATGTCTTACGTATTTCACCGTCATTGCCATGCCACGCTACCAATCATCGATAGAGGTGAAGGTGTTTATCTATTCGATAAGCATGGAAAGCAGTATCTCGATGCTTGTGGTGGTGCTGCGGTATCAAACCTTGGCCACAGTCATCACGCCGTTAAAAAAGCCATGTTGGAACAGATCGAGCGAGTGCCATTTGCTCATACTGGATTTTTTACTAGTGACAACAGTGAGCGCCTAGCAGAATTGATTTGTCAGTACATGCCTGAACAGTTCAACCATGTGTATTTAGTCAGTGGCGGATCAGAGGCAGTGGAGTCGGCACTAAAAATGGCGCGGCAGTATTTCGTGGAATCAGGTAAGCCAGAGAAAAAGCAATTCATCGCGCGTCAGCAAAGTTATCACGGTAATACCTTGGGGGCTCTGGCTGTCGGAGGTAATGAATGGCGACGTGAACCGTTCAAACCCATCTTACACCCGAGCCATCATATCGCCCCTTGCTATGCTTATCGTTATCAGCAGAGTCATGAGTCGGAATTGGATTACTCATTGCGAGCGGCGAATGAGCTAGAGGCAAAAATTCTTGAGTTGGGGGCTGATAATGTCATGGCTTTTGTCGCTGAGCCCATTGTGGGAGCCACCGCTGGAGCTGTGCCTGCCACACAAGGTTACTTCAAGCGTATTCGCGAAATATGCGACCAATACGATGTGTTATTGATCTTGGATGAAGTCATGTGTGGCGTTGGACGCAGTGGCAGTTTTTTTGCGTTTGAGCAAGAAGAGGCAGAACCCGATCTGGTGTGTATGGCTAAAGGGCTTGGTGCGGGTTATCAACCTATTGGCGCGGTGGTTGCGAATGATCGAGTCTATCAAGCTATTGCTGATGGAAGCGGTTTTTTCCAACACGGTCATACCTTTATGGCGCACCCTGTGGCGTGCGCTGCTGCCGTGGCAACAATTGAAACCATCTTCCAAGATGATTTATTAACGGCGGTGAATCAGCAAAGTGCTTTGCTGCGTAATGAGCTTACTTCTGCATTGGCCCATTTACCGTACATTGGCGACATTCGTGGTAAAGGCTTGTTTTTTGGCATTGAGCTGGTGGCGGATAAAGAAAGCAAGGCGCCTCTGAGTAAAGCCACATTGGCAGACAAACGCATCAAACAGCGAGCAATGGAAAATGGCTTAATGTGCTACCCAATGGGCGGAACGATTGATGGCGTTAATGGGCACCATATTTTGCTCGCACCGCCATTCATTATTCAGTCTCATCATATTGATGAACTAGTCGGTAAACTCTCATTAACGTTAAAAGAGGTGGCGGAGACATGGAAGTAGCAAACCAATATTTGCGAGAACCTATCGCCATTATCGTGGCCCCAAACGGTGCTAGAAAAACTAAGCACGATCACGCCAACTTACCTATGACAAAAGACGAACTGGTTGCAGAGGCTATCGCTTGTCAAACGGCAGGGGCTGCCATGATCCATTTGCATGCTAGAGACGCCAACGGATGTCATTCATTAGACATCGACGACAACATGGCAATTTACCATGCCGTGAAAGAAGCGGTGGGAGAAACCATGATGGTTCAGCTCACCACAGAAGCTGTGGGTTTATATTCTCCGCCACAACAGAGGGCGTTAGTCAAAGCTGTGAAACCTGAAGCGGCTTCTTTCGCATTGAGGGAGTTAATCCCCGATCGCGCAAGTGAGAAAGAAGGGCATGTCTTTTTCCATTGGTTGGCAGAGAACAGCATCGTGAGCCAAATTATTCTCTACGATACAACCGACATTGAACGTTATTTCCAACTACGCGATGCGGGCGTGTTACCTAAAACGCATCAGCATGCATTAGTGGTGTTAGGGCGTTATCACCAAACTCAACAGTCTTCGCCATGGGATTTACGAGGTTTGAATTTGGCGCGTTTTGACGAGGAAGAAATTCGATGTGCCATTTGTGCTTTTGGTGCGCGAGAGCAAGACTGTTTAGCGAGTGCGATGTTACTTGGATTCGATGTTAGAGTGGGGTTTGAGAATAACCACTTCGATGTGGCAGGCGAATTAGCAATCAGTAACGCGGCTCAGGTGGAAGCTCTACGCGATGTGGCGCATCGCTTTGCGATTCCTTTACGCAGTGCGCAAAGTTTGCGTTCAGCTTTGAAGTAAATCTGCTCGCGGAAAAGAAAAAAAGAAGAAAGGAAAGTAAAAAGGCTCCATCGGAGCCTTTTCGGTATTTGTCGTTAGTTCTCAGTTTGCGCTACAGGTTGACGAGCGGGATGTTTGATAAACACCGCGACAACAGCCGCTATCGCTAATGCAAAACAGTAGTAAGAATTGGCAACTACTTCAAGTGGCGAGAGGTTGAACACGGAACCTAGCAGTAGTACTTGAGCACCGTAAGGCAACACGCCTTGCACCACGCATGAGAAAATGTCTAACAAGCTTGCTGAGCGGCGAGGAGAGACATTATTCTCTTCCGCCAGTTGGCGAGCAACGCTGCCCGATACAATGATGGCTACGGTGTTGTTTGCCGTACAGCCATTGACCATTGATACCAAACCTGCAATACCTAGCTCGCTTGCACGACTGTTCGCATGCTTAGAGTGACTAGAGCCAAACGCGTGGATAAGGCTACTAACGAAATTTGTTAGAAAAGCAAGACCACCTTGGCGACGCATCAGTTCACTCAAGCCACCAATCAGCATGGATAACAAGAAGATCTCTTGCATGTTACCAAAGCCTTTGTATACGTCTTGGGCTAGATTAGTTAGTCCGTAATTGTCAATCGATGCCAAGCTCACGCCGCCAGCCAAAAGAATGCCAATCGACAGAACCACAAACACATTCACACCAGATACCGCTAGGATCAAAATAGTGATGTACGGCAAGACTTTTAGCCACTCAATATCGCCAGTTGCAGGCACTTGAGTCGCAGTACTGTTGAAAGCGAACACTGCAATCGCGATCAACGCCGCAGGTAAAGCAATACGAATGTTCTCTTTAAACTTGTCTTTCATCTCACAACCTTGAGAGCGTGTCGCCGCGATGGTGGTGTCAGAGATGATAGAAAGGTTATCACCAAACATAGCGCCGCTCAGTACAACGCCTGCGGTTAACGGTAAGCTCATTCCTGCTGATTCAGCAATACCCAACGCTACGGGGGCAACGGCTGCGATGGTACCCATCGAAGTCCCCATTGCTGTTGCGATAAAAGCAGAAATCAGAAAAATGCCCGGTAAAATCATGCTGGTTGGAATAGCGGATAAACCAAGGTTCACTGTTGCATCAACACCGCCAGAGGCTTTTGCTACCGCAGCAAAGGCACCTGCAAGCAGATAGATCATACACATTGCGATGATGTCTGGGTGGCCAACACCACGCATGAAGTGTTCGATTGAGCGGTTAAGTTTCTCTTTACTTAAAAGAAACGCAATGATGATGGCTGGTAACACCGCGATGGGTGCAGGCAGCTGGTAGAAGGCAAATTCCACGCCTTGCAAAGATAAGTATGTGCCTACGCCAATAAATAGCGCAAGGAATACAATTAATGGGATCAGTGCGACCGCAGACGGTGCAACTGTTTTAGTAGTTTGTTGGGAACCGGACATGTAAACGACAATGTTAATGATAAGAGAGAAGAGCAGACTAATATCACACTTCTACATTGTCAACGTCTAGACGTCTAAATGGCTGTTTAAATTTTACACGTAAAGAAAAAGATAAAAGCTCGTGTTGCGTATCTCACTGATACCACGAGCTTTAGTTATGCGCTAATGAAGAGACTATCGTTATTGCATTGATTTGGCTTTTTTGCGTTTAACAATACCTAAAACCATCCACGTAAATAAGACAGCAGCAAATGCCCATACCAGATATTTGTATTCGGTGTACAGGTTGCTCAACACGCTTAAATGTTCAAATGCAAAGTGAGTTAACAAGCTGAATACCAATACCCAAACCGTCGCCGCGAGGGCGTTACCGAGCAAAAACTCTCTACGTGGCATTTTCGCGATACCGCATGCAAGAGGCATAAATTGCTTCATTCCTTCAATAAAGCGGCTGACGACCAAGCACGTAGGGCCGTATTTCTGGATAGTCAATTGAAGCGTTTGCATCTTCGGGCCGGAAATGTAGCCTTTTTTATCCAACCAGCCTTCAAAGTAATAGCCGATTAGGTAACCACAGGTATTACCCAAAAAGCAGCTCAGCCACGATACCATCATTACCATACTTAGGTTCATGACTTGTTCTGACGAGAGCAAAGATGCCGCGATCATCAGTGATTGACCAGGCATCGGGATACCTATCCCTTCTAGAAATATACTGACAATCAGCGCAACGTAGCCGTATTGCTCAAGCAAAGGCTTCATTGACATGAGAAGTTCGTTAATATGTTCCAAAAGCTTTCCCCTAATAAAAGCGGAACGAAGTTGGAGTGATACTCCGAATGTCCTATTGGGTCAATTCTTGTTTCTCACCATTGAGAAAAACTGACATGCCTCTGATAATTGCGCAGAATCAACCTGCAGCAGGCTTTATTCGCCGCCACGCTCTTTGGTAGCGGCGAATTAGGGAGATCCTTATGACTCTTTGGCTTTGGTGAATGCACCATACAAATCAAGGCGGCGATGACGTAAGTTGGTGACAGAGCCTTCGGTATTAAGCTGTTTCAACTTAGTCAAATCAACATCAGCGAAGATTATCATTTCGGTGTTGGCGCTTGCTTCTGTCAAGGTCGCATCGTGTGGAAAATAGATATCCGACGGTGAAAATACGGCAGATTGTGCGTACTGGATATCGACATTATCAACACGAGGTAAGTTGCCGACACTGCCCCCAATTGCAACGTAGCATTCGTTTTCGATGGCTCGTGATTGGGAACAGATTCGTACTCGTTGGTAGCCATTTTTTGTGTCTGTCCAGAAAGGAACGAACACAATTTGTGCGCCTTGCTCGGCGAGCATTCTTCCCAACTCTGGGAACTCGCTGTCATAACAAATCAGTATGCCGACTTTGCCTGCATCGGTTTCGAACACTTGAACATTGTCACCACCGTCGATCACCCAGTCTTTTTGCTCATGGGGCGTGATGTGGATCTTATATTGAGCGTTTATTTCACCATCTCGTTGCAGCAAGTAGGCCACATTATACAACTTGCCATCCTCGATGACGGGCATACTGCCTGCAATAATGTTGATGTTGTAGGTGACGGCCATCTGCGAGAAGCGGTTTTTGATCTCTTCTGTAAAGCTAGCCAAAAAGCGAATTGCTTCGACGGAATTTTGGTCGTTTTGCAATCCCATCAGCGGCGCGTTAAAGAATTCAGGGAATAGGGCGAAATCGGCTTTGTAGTTCGCAAGAGAAGAGATGAAGAACTCAGCCTGATCGAGCAAGTCCTCTAAGTCATTCATAGCACGCATTTGCCATTGCACAACACCAATCCGAATCAGCGTTTTTTCTACATCGTGTACGGATTGAATATCCTCTTCGTAGAAGAAGTTATCCCACTCCAGTAGAGTTGCGTAGCCTTTAGAAGCACTATCCTCTGGCAAGTAACCACGCATAATACGCTTTACATCGAAGTCATTTGCAAGCTGAAAAGACAAAATAGGATCGTGAAGCTCACGGCGTTTTATCTTGTCGATGTATTCAGCCACGCTCAGTTCGTCAGCATATTTGTGGTAATTCGGGATGCGACCACCGGCTAAAATTGCTTTGAAATTCTTACTCCGGCAAAGTTCTTTACGCGCATCATACAGGCGGCGACCTAAACGCAGCCCACGGTAGTCCGGGTGAACAAATACATCGAGACCATACATGGCGTCACCGGTCACTTGGTTTTGGATGACGTTGTTCTCGGTGATGATGTCGGTGTACAGGTGAGGAAGTGAAAATCGGTTGTAGTCCACTTTGATTGTTAGCGCTGCGCCGACAATTTTTCCGTTATCCTCAATACAGATTTGTCCATCAGGAAACTGATGAATAAGATCCATGATGGTCAGGCGTGGCCATGAGCCACCAACATCAGGAAAAACAAGGTCCATTAATTCCGCGAGCTCTGGGTAATCGGTCGGCTCAATGGTGCGTAAAGAGAGTCTTGGCGTGTTGCTGTCCATATCCTACTATCCATTTATCCTTTTTAAATAGTATGGATGAGAATGCCATAAATTTGAGCAGACAGATACCGAAGTCTTTGAGTTGTTTTGGTTTACCTAAACGAGTTTAAAGAAACAACATTAACTTAGCTTGCTCTTCAGCCATTCGTGAAATGCCACTACTTTTTTAGCTGAAAGTCGATAATTTGGAATCATCACGTAATAACCATAACCGCTCTGTAAAGAGAGGTTGAGAACATGCTGAATGTCCCCTCTTAAAATCGAATACTGCGCCATAAAATCAGGAAGCAAGGCGAGCCCTTTTCCCATTCTGACAGCTTCGCAAGCTAGGTAAAAATGTTCGACGCCTACAGGTTGATAGGTAACGGGAGATTCTACAGTGTAGACAGTTTTAAATTGCTCCCATAGCTGAGGGCGAGTGATTTGAGGTATAAACGGATAATTACTAACAGCGTGCACACTCTCAATTGCAGGAGCATTTGTGCAACCGACTAATAACAATGTTTCTTCGCACAGTAAGTGGCTGTATTCATAATGTGTGGATAATGGAAGGCAGCGAATATGTAAGTCACTTTCGTTGCTCGAATCTTTGACGTTCCCATCCCCGGTACAGACTCTTACTCGGATGTTAGGATGTTGCTGGTGGAAGTCATCAATATTAGGTATCAACCAAAGGCTGGCAAAAGAAGGGGTTACGTCCACGGTGAGTAATTCTTGCTTTGAATCTGACTGGATTAAGTTGGCAGTTGCATGCTGAATAAGCTCCAAAGCTTCTGTGACTTGCGGCAGATAACGCTTGCCTTCTTCGGTTAACTCAATACCACTCGCCCTTCTTTGTATTAAAGGTAAACCCACCAATTGCTCCAGCGATGCGATTTGTTTGCTTACTGCGCTTTGCGTAATACATAGGGCATCCGCTGCTTTAGAGAAACTGAGGTAATTAGAGACCGCGACAAACGTCCTTAATGCTCGAATAGAAGGGTATTCACTGCCTTTTAACATACTTCAGTTCCATTAAACTCTGCTTAGGCAAAGAGTAGAGTATTCACGGCTTGAAGCAAAGTAAGATGCAACGTATGTGTGATTAGCTTCCTTTCTTATAAAAACTAGCTAAGCGTTTTTTGACTGATTAATCTACAAGAGTATTTTAGATGTTTATTTAATTTCTTTGAAAAATCTACAAATTAACAAGAATCTTTTTCACATCATCGATTAACCTCAATTTAGTATTGTTTATATAAAGTAAACAGACAGATCGTTTTTTCTGTTTTTGTTCGGCGTTCTTTAGAGGATTGTCAGTATTCTATAAAATTAAATATATTTTTCATTAATTTAAAGTTGGCATTGCATTTGCTCTTTACTATTCGAACCTTCAATGGAACTTATATTAGGAGAACGAAATGAAAAGCAATGTTGTTACTTTGATTAGCCTTTTTTCTTTAGCAACGTTTAGTACTTTATCACATGCTGCGGACTCCAACGATCATGGTGTATATGTTGGCGCCAACTACGGTTACTTAAAAGTTGATGGACAAGATGACTTTGATGATGACAGCGATGTTATTCAAGGTTTAGTTGGTTACCGTTTTAATCCTTACTTAGCGTTGGAAGGTGGTTACATTGATTTCGGTAGCTATGGTAATAACCTAGCAAATGCCGAAACGGACGGCTATACAGCGGCTCTAAAAGTTACCGCTCCCATTGCTGATCGTGTCGACCTTTACGCAAAAGGCGGTCAAATGTGGTACTCGACGGATTACAACGTTGCGGGCTTCCAAGGCAACAAAGATGATGAAGGTGTATTCGCTGGTGCCGGTGTGGGTTTTAAAGTTACTGATAACTTCTTAGTTAACGCAGAATATATGTGGTACGACGTAGAACTCAATGCGGAGAATGTCGCGAACGGTGCAAACACGGAAACAGACTTTAACCAAGCATCACTAGGTGTAGAGTATCGCTTCTAATATAGTTAGCCGTGCTGGACTCAATAAAAGTGCGAAGCAAAATAGCTTCGCACTTTTATTATTTATAATTCAAATAATTTAAGACCGATGAAGCGTATATATAAAACGATGGCTAATTTATTTTATTGTTACTCCAGGGTATTTAATACGTTACTAGCATGACTGTCTAGCCTTTTTACTAACCTTGAAAAACAAAGCTTTATTGCTCTACAAGTAATATTAGATAGGTTAATTTCCGCATTGCCTGACATTACATTTATGTGGCCTATAATACCCCGTACGTGTTCGTTACATTCATTTTTTAGCTCTGAAATTGTAAGTGTTCACCAAGCCCCTATTGACAGAAAAAGTGTGACACTCAGCACTTGATCCATTCTTGGCTATTGAGTG
>NZ_JAWOWJ010000017.1:0-81738 GCF_033340495.1 Vibrio sp. 1249-1 | reverse complement strand
TCAGCGAGGTGGCATTATAGAGATTGCGATCACATTGGCAAGCCCTTTTTCTCGTTTTTTTTGATTTTTTTATCGTTTGGGTGTTTTTTATTCTAAAAGGCGAGTTTTCACTACTATTCTACCTCCATACACCCTGTAATCGCCCTGAATAAGGAAAAAAGATGAGCTCAATGAGAAGCTACAAAGGTATAAAGCCTGAACTTGGTGAGCGTGTTTACGTTGACCCAACCTCTGTTTTAGTCGGTGATATCCGAATTGGCGATGATTCTAGCATTTGGCCATTGGTAGCAGCGCGAGGCGATGTAAACCACATTCACATTGGTGATCGAACGAATATTCAAGATGGCAGTGTTTTGCATGTCACCCATAAGAACGCCGAAAACCCAAACGGCTACCCATTGATTATTGGTAATGACGTTACGATTGGCCACAAAGTGATGCTGCACGGTTGTGAGATCCACGATCGTGTTTTGGTTGGTATGGGAGCTATTGTTTTAGATGCTGTTGTAATTGAGTCAGAGGTGATGATCGGAGCAGGCAGTTTAGTGCCACCTGGGAAAGTATTAGAAAGTGGCTACTTATATGTTGGAAGCCCAGTAAAACAAGCTCGCCCTCTATCAGAAAAAGAACGAGCTTTCTTGCAAAAGTCTGCCAACAACTATGTGCAGAACAAAAACGACTACTTAAATGAAGTAAAAGACTTGAACTAAAACCCTGTTAACCGATGATGATATGGCCTTCTTCGTTGAAGGCTTCATCTTCTATTAGCTCTTCAGCCATTTCTTCTAGGTCGAATCGGTAATCAGTAAACACTTTAATTGCCGCTTGCTCAGTTTCAATCAGTGAACCACTGAGCTTTTCTAACTTTTGTTTCGTCACAAAGCACTCTATTAGCGCGCCTGATTGTTGCGCCGAAAAGTTTACCGATTGTGATACTTCATCCCATGATTGAATATCTGGGAATAAGATGGATTGATTCATCGCTTATTGACCTTCAAGGTTCTTTCTTAGTTCTCTGAGAACTTGTTTAGCACCAGGACGTAAGCCACGCCAAAGCATAAAGCTTTCCGCAGCCTGCCCAACTAACATTCCAAGACCGTCATACGCATGAGCGGCACCATTCTCTTTTGCCCATAAGTTAAAGCTCGTCACCCCTTTGCCATAAATCATGTCATAGCTTGTACTGTTAGCGGCAAAGATGGAGGATGAAATAGTCGGCAGTTCACCACTTAGAGAAGCGGATGTGGAGTTAATGATGACATCATACTCTTCATCAATACTTGCCATCTCTTTGGCGCGGATAGGACCGTGAGAGACAAACAGCTCTGCAAGCTCCTGTGCTTTACTAAAGGTACGGTTGGTAATGGTTAAAGAGGTCGGCTTTTGATCGAGTAGTGGCTTAATAACACCACGAGCTGCACCACCAGCGCCAATAATTAGGATTCGCGCGCCTTCCAATACAACCTGATGCTGAAGCAGATCTTGCACTAAACCTGCACCATCAGTGTTGTCACCGATGATTTCACCATCGTCTAACTTCTTGAGGGTATTTACCGCGCCTGCTAACTGAGCCCGTTCTGTCAATCGACTAGCAAATTGATAAGCATCTTCTTTAAATGGCATAGTGATGTTGCACCCCTTGCCACCTTCAGCAAAAAACACCTTCGCCGCGTCAATAAAACCATCAACAGGTGCACTTTCTGCGGTATACACCAAAGATTGATTAGTTTGACGAGCAAACAAGGTGTGAATGAATGGCGACTTACTGTGTCCGATAGGATTACCAAACACGGCATAGCGATCGATTTGCTGGGTCATTTCCTTACCTTTGTTCCTTACTTAGATATAGAGAAAACAGGGCCACCTGATTACAGATGACCCTATCACTATCTATCTATATAGAAAAGGAGATTCCGTGCTTACCACTCTCGTGGCGTTAGGTATCGCTCGTAAAGTTCAGCTTCTGGCGATCCCGCTTCTGGCTCGTAGCAGTACTCCCAGCGAGCGAGCGGCGGCATTGACATCAGAATCGACTCAGTACGCCCACCGCTTTGTAAACCAAATAAGGTACCACGGTCATACACTAAGTTGAACTCTACGTAACGGCCACGACGATATAGTTGGAATTCACGCTCACGCTCACCATACTCGATCTCTTTACGACGAGAAACGATCGGCAAGTAAGCTTGGCAATAGCCTTCACCGACTGCTTTGATGTAAGCAAAACACTTATCAAATTCCCACTGGTTTAGATCATCAAAGAACAAACCGCCAACACCGCGAGTTTCATTACGATGTGGTAGAAAGAAATATTTGTCACACCATGCTTTATGCTCTTGGTAAACATCGTCACCAAATGGCGCACAAAGCAGTTTTGCAGTGTCGTGCCATGATTGGCAATCTTCTTCAAATGGATAGAACGGCGTTAGGTCAAAACCACCACCAAACCACCAAATTGGGTCTTCGCCATCTTTTTCTGCAATAAAGAAGCGGACATTGGCGTGTGAAGTCGGTACATAAGGGTTTTTAGGGTGAATAACCAAAGAAACACCCATCGCTTCAAAACGACGACCCGCTAGCTCTGGACGATGCGCTGTCGCAGATGCTGGCATTTCTTTCCCTTCCACATGCGAGAAGTTCACGCCTCCCTGCTCGAAAACAAGGCCATCACGCAAAACACGTGAGCGACCACCGCCACCCAGACGCTCTCCTTTTTCACGTTGCCATGCATCTTCGACAAAGACGGCCTTTCCATCTTCTTGTTCTAACTGCTGACAAATGGAGTCCTGAAGTGACATCAAGAACTGCTTTACGGCGTGCTTATCGATCGCTGACATACGTTATTACCTATTACGTGAAACCTAATGATGGCTGGCTAGCAGGGTTAACCCTGTCTTAATATTTGTGAAGTTTTGGCGTCACGAATCTCGCTGGGTTTATCACGACCGCTGGTCTCGCCACGAAGAATGGCGACCAGCTTATCCCCCAACTGCTCTTCGACTTCTTCCGTGGTCATACACGGTGGTAAGCCGGAAAGATTCGCGCTGGTAGAGGTTAACGGCTTTCCGAATGCATTACACATTTTTTGCACCAAAGGATGATCAGTCACACGAACCGCAATTGAATCAAACTGCCCTGAAACCCAGTTGGATACTTTATCGCTCGCTGGCATGATCCAAGTGTATGGGCCTGGCCAAGTGGCATGAACAGTCTGTAATTGTTCTCCAGTCAACTGAGATTCATCAATATAAGGCAAGAGCTGATCATAACTTGCCGCGATGAGAATCAGCCCTTTTTCTACCGGACGCTGCTTGAGCTCTAATAGCTTTTGAATTGCTTCTGGGTTATCTGGATCACATCCGACACCAAAAACCCCTTCTGTTGGATAGGCAATCACTTCGCCTTGCTTGAGTGCGTTGAGCACTTGTTCAAAGTTATCCACCGATTACTTCCTATTTGTTTGACTGTGTTGTTTTCACTAAGTGTACAAATATTCATTCTCAGACACTAAAGCAATTTTTTTATAAAATGTATCAATAGCGCCAACAACAAGGCGCAAACGTTTGCTTGAGATAAAAATCCCCGTATAATGCGCACAAATTTATAGCTCACCTAATTTTTGCAGCTTAAAGGAGTTTGAGATGAAAGTCGGTATCATCATGGGTTCTAAATCCGATTGGCCAACCATGAAACTAGCAGCGGACATGCTAGACCAATTTGGCGTGCCTTACGAAACAAAAGTCGTGTCAGCACACCGAACTCCTCAATTACTGGCTGACTACGCTAGTGGCGCAAAAGAACGCGGCATCAAAGTTATCATCGCAGGCGCAGGTGGTGCAGCCCACCTACCAGGTATGGCGGCGGCGTTTACTAGTTTGCCAGTGCTTGGGGTTCCCGTTCAGTCTCGTGCACTGAAAGGTATGGATTCACTGCTTTCTATTGTACAGATGCCAAAGGGAATTGCGGTTGGTACATTGGCGATTGGCGAAGCGGGCGCAGCAAACGCCGGTATCCTAGCAGCGCAAATCCTAGGCACTCATGATGAAAACATCATGGCGAAGGTAGAAGCATTCCGTAATGAGCAAACGGAAACAGTTCTCGCAAATCCAAACCCTGCAGAGGATTAATCAGATGCATGTACTGGTTCTTGGTGCGGGTCAGTTGGCTCGTATGATGTCTCTGGCTGGTGCGCCACTGAATATTCAAATTTCAGCTTACGATGTCACCAACGGTGATGTCGTTCACCCTTTAACTCAACAGGTACTTGGCCATGGTTTGGAAAATGCGATTACGCAAGTTGATGTGATTACTGCCGAGTTCGAGCATATTCCACATGACGTGCTCAAAGTTTGCGAAGCGAGCGGCAAGTTCCTACCAAGTACGCAAGCCATCAAAGCAGGTGGTGATCGCCGTATTGAAAAGGCACTGCTTGATGATGCTGGCGTGCGCAACGCGAAATACTACGTCATTGAAACTCGTGAAGACTTTGACCGCGCAATTGAACACGTTGGTATGCCAATGGTTCTGAAAAGTGCATTGGGTGGTTACGATGGTAAAGGCCAGTGGCGCTTAAAAGAAACTTCTCAAGTCGAAGACATTTGGACTGAGATGGCAGAGTGCATCGCGGCAACACCAACTCAAGCGATTGTTGCTGAAGAGTTTGTTCCTTTTAACCGCGAAGTATCACTGGTTGGTGCTCGCGGTAAAGATGGGAGCGTTGAAGTGTACCCTCTCGCAGAGAACGTCCACACCAATGGTGTATTGAGCCTTTCTACTGCGATTGATGCACCAGAGTTGCAAGAGCAAGCAAAACAGATGTTCACGGCCGTTGCCAACAGCTTGAATTACGTTGGTGTGCTAGCGCTGGAGTTCTTCGATGTTGACGGTACTTTGCTAGTTAATGAAATCGCACCACGCGTACACAACTCTGGTCACTGGACTCAACAGGGTGCAGAAACCTGTCAGTTTGAGAACCACCTACGCGCCGTGTGTGGCATGCCTTTGGGTAGCACTAAGTTGGTTCGTGAAACCTCGATGATTAATATTCTTGGTGAAGATACACTACCAGAAGCATTGCTAGCGATGGATGGTTGCCACATTCATTGGTACGGCAAAGAAAAACGTGCGGGTCGCAAGATGGGCCACATCAACGTCTGTGGTGACTACACTGGCGAACTTAATCGCAAACTTTGTGCATTAGCAGATGTTTTGGATGAACAGACTTTCCCTGCTGTGCATGAATTTGCCAAGCAGTGGCAAGCCTAGAAAAGCAGCAGAATAAATAGCAAAAGGGTCGCACGATGCGACCCTTTTCAATTCCTTTAATTCATTTACCCTTGTTGGGTGTGCTGGCACTTACGGTTGGCACATTGCAATTTCACACCACTGGCAAGTTTCTTCTCCACCAACAGAGTAAAACCACACTCTTCGCATCGCCCCTTGACCGGAGCAAGGTTCACAGCAAATTTGCATTTAGGGTAGTTGTCACATGCGTAGAAGGTTTTACCAAAACGCGTCTTACGTTCAACTAAACGACCTTTACCGCATTCAGGACACGCTTGATGCTCTTGCGACTGTTTTTCTGGCTCTGGTTGATTAATCGACTCAATATGATGGCACGCCGGATAGTTACTGCAACCAACAAACATGCCGTAGCGCCCTTGGCGGAGTACCAACTCATTGCCACACTCAGGACAAGGCACACCCAACTCTTTCACGATGTGTCCATCATTGTTGTGCAGGGCTTTGATGTAATCACAGCTTGGGTAGTGGCTACAGCCAAGAAAGGGACCGTGTTTGCCATGTTTGAGGGTCAGCTCACCACCACATTTTGGACACGGCTCGTGTTCCAAAGCGTGTTCATGGGCAGAGAAAAGGGTGTTGTCGATTTTACTACTCATACTTACCGTTTCGTGAAAAACACACCAAAAGACAAGCTCGCGTTCTTGCTAGCTAAACTCGAACTTGCCTAGATTGGGTTAGTGAAGAATCCCTTGTTCTTTGGTGTACAACAGCTCTTCCATTAGCGTATAAGCGTTTTCATTACCAGGCACATTAAACAGCACCATCAAAATGATCCATTTGAGGTCTTCAAGCTCAAACTCGCTCGTTTCTAGCCCCATCACTCGGTCAATCACCATTTCACGAGTTTCTGTCGTCAATACATTGATTTGCTCAAGGAACAATAAAAAACCTCGGCACTCCAAATCCAAACGCGGTATCTCTTTCGCAGTGTAGATACGAGTCGATGATGACGCGATACAAGCCGAAATCGCAGAAGATGTATCACTTTGCTGCAGCGCTGCGAGCTCTTCTAACCAGACAAGGGCTTTATAGATATCTTTTTGTTGGAAGCCAGCGCGAAGCAATTCTTCTTCCAACTCGTCTTGTTCGACCTGTAACTCTGCATCGCTATGGATGTAGGTTTCGAATAGATACATCAGTATATCCATCATCATAGCTAGCCCCTCCCCTTTCGAATATAGCCACCTGAAACCGCAACGACATGCCCAGAGAGTTCTAACTCTAAGAGCTGCATCATGACTTCTTGGACAGGTATATTGGTCCTGTTTGCAAGAATATCAACCGGTGTAGCTTCACTTCCTACGTTAGCTAACAGCTGAGGAAATGGCAATTCTTCTTCATCATTTAACGTAGAAAATAAATCGGTACTCTGATTAATAGACCAATCAAGCAAGGACTGTATTTCATCTAAGACATCTTTCGTCTTTTCTACGAGGCAAGCGCCATGACGTATCAACTGGTTTCCACCGCAGGCATTGGGGGCATTGATTGACGCTGGCAGCGCAAATACTTCTCGACCTTGCTCAAGCGCGTAACGAGCTGTAATTAACGAGCCGCTCTTTTTCGCCGCCTCGACGACCAGCACACCAAGCGATAATCCACTAATAATACGATTACGACGCGGGAAGTTTTCTGGGCGCGGCTTGGCATTAGGCCGAAACTCAGACACCAAAGCCCCATGTTCAATAACACGTTGCGCTAAACCACGATGACGTGCCGGATAAATATTTTCTAAGCCAGATCCTAGCACCGCAATCGTCTTACCACCCGCTTGCAACGCACCATCATGCGCATGACCATCAATGCCTAAAGCGAGACCACTGGTGACAATAAAATCGTGCTGAACAAACTCTGCAGCAAACTGACGTGCATGCTGTAATCCATCAATACTCGCATTTCGACTTCCAACCATCGCGATTTGTGGCTGAGAAAGACAAGTAGGGTTTCCTTGAACAAAAAGTAGAGGTGGCGGTGCAACGATTTGTTTGAGTTGAGGTGGATAACGCGGGTCAGTCAGTGTCAGGATATGATGGTTTGTAGAAGCCTCAAGCCAGCTTAAACAAGCATCGACTTCTTTATCTGTTGAAGCCCAAGCTTGAATTTGCTTAGTTGTTAACCCAAGTTGTTGTAGCTGTTCAGGAGAGAAGTTTACGATGTTACATGGCGTGTCTCTTGCCAGTAGCTTATTCATTTTGACGCCGCCAATGCCTGGTAAACAACTCAGTTTTAACCAGGCAGCGAGATCATCGTTATTTCGTCGATTCATCGATGGTTAATTCGTCCGCCAACGGTGACACCACCGAAATATCTTGGTTAATGGGTTTCGTACTGTTAGTGATCAGTGCCAAGCTAAAGTACTCATAAGGACGAATGACCAGCAACTCACCAACTTTGCTTTGAGGCAAAGTGATTTTCTTATCAAGCACGCCAAACTCTTTCTTGAACTCATCGCCGTCTTTGTAAACTGGGTGCGCGTCTTCTTTTAAATCAAACACACTGCCTTGCTTGAGATTGTCTGACGTGCCTTTATCAATCACCACGACTTGGTTAGTTGAACTAAAGCGAATACCTTCGATATTACCTAGCAACTTTGCAGAACTGCCTTGTGGCGACGGCAGCGGATAGAACGTAGTCGTGAAGTCAGTATTCTCAACCGATTGATTTGGCAACGCGATATCGTTACGTAGGATTTCTTGCATTTGCGATGTAAGCTTCAAACCTGAATAATCACTCGAAGCTTCAACGAGCTCGCCTTTGGCAATCAAACGCAGCGCGGTAATCTCTTCGGACACATCGTCACGCGAAAAGGTAGCTACTGGTCGGTAAATAGCCCAACCTGTCGCGGTCTGATTGCCATTGATATACAGCACATCTTCTGCAGTCAGATACTTACTGCCTTTGCTGCTACCCATCACTTTTGCTGCTCTGTTCAACGAATCTTTATCTAGCAACCGATCCGATTTGAGGTAAGGCATCACCAAACCTTCCGCGACCGTTGGTACGGCTTTCTTTTCTGTGATGCGAGCTTTCGGGCTCAGCTTCTTAACCGGTTTTAGGCTCAACACGGGCTGACCGTTAATCCACACCAAAGACAGCTTGTCTCCAGGATAAATTAAATGAGGGTTGTCGATTTCCGGGTTTACTTGCCATAAACGAGGCCACAACCACGGGCTATCCAAGTACATGGCCGAAATATCCCATAGCGTATCGCCCTTCACGACTACATACGTTTGTGGCGCATCATCTTTAACTGTCAGTGGGTTCGCATCCACATTTGCTACAGCGTTGAAAGAGAAAAGTAACGGCAACGTAACACTGGCAACGTTGCGGAAAATTCGATTCATGACCCTCGTCCTTGGTCTATTAAGCAGGAACCAGAATGGAAATTGGTGCAAGGATGCTGTCATTTAGGCTATAAAATGTCTAGAATTGAGCCAACAAGGTTTGTGCTGTTTCGGCACAGTTCAATATTTCGAGTGAATATGTCTGTATTACAAGTATTAACATTCCCGGATGATCGCCTGCGCACAGTCGCAAAGCCTGTTGAAGCGGTGACACCTGAGATTCAAAAAATCGTCGATGACATGATTGAAACCATGTACGACGAAGAAGGTATTGGCCTTGCTGCAACGCAGGTTGATATCCACAAACGTATCGTAGTGATTGATATTTCAGAAACTCGCGATGAGCCGATGGTGCTAATCAACCCTGAGATTCTGGAAAAGCGTGGCGAAGATGGCATCGAAGAAGGCTGTCTGTCGGTACCAGGTGCACGCGCACTTGTGCCTCGCGCTGCAGAAGTTACCGTTAAAGCACTGGATCGTGATGGCAAAGAGTTCACCTTTGAAGCCGACGACCTGCTAGCGATTTGTATTCAACACGAGCTTGATCACCTACAAGGTAAGCTATTTGTGGATTACCTATCACCACTGAAACGCAAACGCATTCAGGACAAGCTAGCAAAAATCAAACGCTTTAACGAGAAGCAGCAAAACGCTTAATCTCGAACCATACCAATTAGAAGGAAGTCTACCTTGAGTCAGTCTTTACGTATTGTCTTTGCAGGTACTCCGGATTTCGCCGCCCGTCACTTGGCGGCGTTGTTGTCTTCGGAGCATGAAGTCATCGCGGTTTACACAAACCCAGATCGTCCAGCGGGTCGTGGCAAGAAATTGGCTGCGCCACCGGTAAAACAACTGGCGCTGGAACACAACATCCCGGTTTACCAACCTGAAAGCTTTAAGTCCGACGAAGCGAAACAAGAACTTGCCGATCTGAACGCCGACCTCATGGTTGTCGTGGCGTACGGTATGCTACTGCCACAAGCGGTTCTTGATACCCCTAAACTGGGTTGTATCAACGTACATGGTTCTATCCTACCTCGTTGGCGTGGTGCGGCTCCAATCCAACGCTCTATTTGGGCGGGCGATGCAGAAACTGGCGTGACCATCATGCAGATGGACATCGGTCTCGACACTGGTGATATGCTGAAGATTGCAACTCTGCCAATCGAAGCGACAGATACCAGCGCTTCAATGTACGAAAAATTGGCTGAGCTTGGTCCAGAAGCCCTGATTGACTGCCTAGCAGACATTGCTGCGGGTAAAGCAGTGCCAGTGAAGCAAGACGATGAGCTAGCGAACTATGCGAAAAAGCTCAGCAAAGAAGAAGCACGCATCAACTGGAACGACGATGCGGCGCACATTGAGCGCTGCGTTCGTGCATTTAACCCATGGCCAATGAGCCACTTTGAGGCGGCAGAAAACAGCATCAAAGTATGGCAAAGCCGTGTGGCAGAGCAAACCAGTGACAAGCCAGCCGGCACCATCGTACAAGCAGATAAAACCGGTATTTATGTTGCGACAGGCAACGGCGTACTGGTGCTAGAGCAACTGCAAGTTCCTGGCAAAAAAGCCATGTCAGTTCAGGATATTCTGAATTCGCGTGCGGCTTGGTTTGAAGTTGGCACTCTGCTGGTTTAAGCCATACTAGGGGTTATTATCCCCAATTATACGAACTTTTAGAGGGCAGAGATGCCCTCCTTTACTTTAAGGTACTCATCATGAATGTTCGCGCTGCGGCTGCTAACGTCCTGTATCTTGTCGTCGACAAGGGCCACTCACTTTCAAGCGCTCTTCCAGCGGCTCAACAAACGGTACGACCTCGTGACCACGCTCTGTTACAAGAGATCTGTTACGGTGCGCTACGTTACCTACCTCGCCTAGAAATGATCGCAAACCAATTGATGGATAAGCCGCTAAAAGGCAAACAACGTGTATTCCATCACCTAATTCTGGTTGGTATTTACCAACTGAGCTTCATGCGCATTCCTGCGCACGCAGCTGTCGGTGAAACGGTTGAAGGCACTAAAGAGCTGAAAGGTCCTCGTCTGCGTGGTTTGATTAACGCTGTATTGCGTAACTACCAGCGCAACCAAGAAGAACTCGACCAAATGGCCGTCAGCAACAACGCTGGCAAGTACGGTCACCCAAGCTGGTTACTAAAACTGCTGCAAGAGGCCTACCCACAGCAATGGGAAAGCATTGTTGAAGCAAACAACCAGAAAGCACCAATGTGGCTCCGTGTAAATCACCAACACCACACTCGAAATGAATACCTTGCGCTGCTCAAAAATGAAAACATTGATAGCACGCCACACACAGAAGCAATGGACGCCATAAAATTGGCCGCACCATGTGATGTGATGAAGCTGCCTGGTTTTGAGAAAGGTTGGGTTTCGGTACAAGATGCGGCGGCGCAGCTTTCGATCAACTACCTAAAACCACAAGACGGCGAACTGATTTTAGATTGCTGTGCTGCACCAGGTGGCAAGACGGCGCATATTCTAGAGCGCACGTCGGGCAGTGAAGTGGTCGCGATTGACTGCGACGACACACGCCTGAAACGTGTGCATGAAAACCTGAAGCGTCTCAACCTTCAGGCAAAAGTGGTTTGCGGTGATGCGCGTAATCCACAAGAATGGTGGCAAGGCGAGCAATTTGATCGCATTTTGCTGGATGCCCCATGTTCTGCGACTGGCGTGATTCGTCGTCACCCAGACATCAAATGGCTACGTCGTGCAGACGACATCGCCGCATTAGCAGAGCTACAGAGTGAAATTTTTGATGCCATGTGGACGCAACTGAAACCCGGCGGCACAATGGTTTACGCGACTTGTTCAATCACACCGCAAGAAAACGTGGAGCAAGTAAAAGCGTTTTTAGCACGTACCGCGGATGCGCAACTGCTGGATTCTGATCCCGACCAGCCTGGTCGTCAAATTCTACCAGGCGAAGAAGATATGGATGGTTTCTACTACGCAGTGCTAACTAAAACACACGCGTAACAGCATGCTAAATAGGGCGATTGGAGTGATTTCAATCGCCTTTTTCAGATACGAGAAAAGAGTATGAAGATCATTATTCTTGGTGCAGGTCAGGTTGGCGGCACACTGGCAGAAAACCTAGTGGGTGAAAACAACGACATCACCATCGTCGACAATAATGCCGACCGACTGCGTGAATTGCAGGACAAATACGACCTGCGTGTGGTCAATGGCCATGCGAGCCACCCAGACGTGCTGCATGAAGCTGGCGCGCAAGACGCCGATATGCTCGTCGCAGTAACCAACACTGATGAAACCAACATGGCTGCCTGTCAGGTCGCGTTCACTCTATTCAATACCCCAAACCGCGTTGCACGTATTCGCTCTCCAGAATACTTGGCAGAAAAAGAAGCCCTGTTTAAATCTGGCGCTATTCCTGTTGATCACCTTATCGCACCAGAAGAACTCGTCACGAGCTACATCGAACGTCTGATCCAATACCCAGGCGCGCTGCAAGTGGTGAGCTTTGCTGAACAGAAAGTCAGCCTAGTGGCGGTGAAAGCCTACTATGGTGGCCCGTTGGTGGGTAACGCGCTGTCTGCTTTGCGTGAGCACATGCCGCACATCGATACCCGTGTGGCGGCGATTTTCCGCCAGGGTCGCCCGATTCGCCCACAAGGCACCACGATTATTGAAGCCGACGATGAAGTGTTCTTCGTTGCAGCAAGTAATCATATTCGCTCAGTGATGAGTGAGCTTCAGCGCCTAGAAAAACCGTACCGCCGCATCATGATTGTTGGCGGGGGTAACATTGGCGCAAGCTTGGCAAAACGCCTAGAGCAAACTTACAGCGTGAAGCTGATTGAGCGTAACTACCAGCGTGCAGAAAAGCTCTCTGAGCAACTAGAAAACACCATCGTGTTCTGCGGTGATGCGGCAGACCAAGAGCTTCTCTCGGAAGAGAACATCGACCAAGTCGACGTCTTCATCGCGCTGACCAACGAAGATGAAACCAACATCATGTCTGCAATGTTGGCAAAACGCATGGGCGCTAAAAAAGTGATGGTGCTGATCCAACGTGGCGCTTATGTAGACCTGGTACAAGGCGGCGTAATTGATGTAGCAATCTCACCTCAGCAAGCCACTATTTCAGCCTTGCTAACGCACGTTCGTCGCGCTGATATCGTAAACGTATCCTCACTTCGCCGCGGCGCTGCGGAAGCGATTGAAGCCGTCGCTCACGGTGATGAAAGTACATCTAAAGTGGTTGGACGTGCGATTGGAGATATAAAGCTTCCACCTGGGACCACCATTGGTGCTATCGTTCGTGGCGAAGAAGTTCTTATTGCCCACGACCGTACGGTCATCGAGCAGGATGACCATGTGGTGATGTTCCTGGTCAACAAAAAATACGTATCAGACGTCGAAGCGCTATTCCAGCCGAGTCCATTCTTCCTCTAGGATTTTCCTATGGTCAACTTACGTCCCGTACTGTTTGTTATCGGGCTGGTTTTATCCAAACTGGCCCTGTTTATGTACGTGCCGACTTTGGTCGCTTTCTTTACCGGTACGGGGGGATTCCTCGATTTCGCCCAAGCCGTTGTGATCACGCACCTTGCCGCCTTCATCTGCCTAACGATAGGTCGAACCGCCAAGTTCAAACTCAGCGTACGCGATATGTTCCTCATCACCAGTTTGGTTTGGACCATCGCGAGTGCGTTTGCCGCCTTGCCATTTGTGTTTATCAACCACATCAGCTTCACCGACGCCTACTTCGAAACGATGTCGGGTATCACCACGACGGGCTCAACGGTGCTCAGTGGCCTAGACAACATGGCGCCGAGCATATTGTTGTGGCGCTCTATTTTACAGTGGCTTGGTGGCATTGGTTTTATCGTGATGGCGGTAGCAGTGCTACCTATGCTGAATGTCGGTGGTATGAAGCTATTCCAAACCGAATCATCAGATTGGTCGGATAAAAGTAGTCCAAGAGCGAAAACGGTCGCCAAAAACATCGTAGCGGTTTATTTGATGCTAACGGGCCTATGTATTTTGGGCTACTTGATCACCGGCATGAACCTGTTCGAAGCAATCAACCATGCCTTTACTACGCTATCGACGGGTGGATACTCTACATCTGATGGGTCAATGAACCACTTCTCTAATGGCGCACATTGGGTGGCCACTACATTTATGTTCTTAGGTGGTTTGCCGTTTTTGCTCTTTATCGCCGCATTACGTAAACGCCGTATTGATGCGTTGGTTAACGACGCTCAAGTTAGAGGATTTGCGTACCTGTTCGTATTCTCAAGCTTAGTGATTTCAGCTTGGCTAGTGATTCGAGATGGGTACACCATTTTGGATGCCCTGCGAGTGTCGATGTTTAATATTGTCTCTGTCGTCACCACAACTGGCTTTGGCTTAGAAGACTTCACCGCATGGGGCGCATTACCCACCACTCTTTTCGCATTCTTAATGATGGCGGGAGCATGCTCAGGATCAACGTCTGGCGGGATCAAAATCTTCCGCTTCCAAATTGCGATGACGCTGCTAAACAAACAAATGATGAAGTTGATTCACCCTTCAGGGGTGTTTGTACAGCGTTATAACCAGCGACCGGTGAATGATGATATTGTTCGCTCAGTGGTGGCATTTGGCTTGATGTTTTTTATCACCATTATCTTTATCGCGGGTTGTTTAAGTGCTCTTGGCCTCGACCCTGTGACCAGTATTTCTGGCTCAATCACCGCCGTTGCCAATGTTGGCCCTGGTATGGGCAGTGTGATTGGCCCGACAGGCAACTTCGCGCCTCTGCCCGATACTGCCAAATGGCTCTTAAGCTTTGGGATGTTAATGGGCCGCTTGGAAATTCTGACTATTCTTGTACTGTTCTTTCCTGCGTTTTGGCGCCGCTAAGCAGACTCTAATTAAAAGGTATAACAATGAAAACATGGATTACTCTGGCGACCCTACTTGCCGCCTCATCCACATACGCCGCCGAGGTCATCACTTTAGCCGATGGTCGAGAAGTGAAGTTGAACGATGACTTTACCTGGGAGTACGTCATGAAAAAACCGGCGCAGCAAGCGACGGAGACACAAACAACAGCAAGCGTAGTTGAAACAATCGCAGCTCCTGCGATTGCGACAATTCCAGTGGTAACGAAAACCGTTGGCACGACCGTGGTGGTAAACGCCAAAAAGCCAACCATGCAGCTATCAGATTCAGGTGTGGATGTATTGATTGGTTCAGCAAGCTATCAAAGCGGTGAGCTTGTTTTACCTACATCAATCACCAACCAAAGCTCTCAATCTGTCATTCAAGTGGAAGTTGAGGTGCAAGTGTTTGATATGTCTGGTCAGCAACTGGCAAAAGAAAACGTAACAGTTTGGCAATCCATCAAGCGCATGGCGGATACCTACCTGCGACCACAGCAAGCGGAACAAGGTAAGAGCATTAAATTGGCTGTACCGCAATCACAGCAATATCAGTTTTCTGCCAAAGTGCTAGAGGTAAAAACTCGCTAATACGTGTTTAATATTCTTTGTTGAGCCTATCGGTTAGATAGGCTCAACAAAGTAATAAATCGCAAAGAAATGGCACACGCAGCCAGCCAAAACAAAGCCGTGCCAAATCGCATGGTTAAAGGGAATGCGCTTCGCGACGTAGAAAATTACCCCTAGTGAATACACAATTCCACCAGCAGCAAGCAGTGTAAGTCCGCCGACATCCAAGTTAATAGCTAATTGATAAATCACAATCAACGATAACCATCCCATCACCAAATACGTCATCAAAGAAAGCTTTTTAAATCGATAGACGAACGCAACTTTCATGATGATGCCGATCAACGCAATGCTCCAAATAACGATCATCAACCCAAATGCTAGAGGTGTTCTTAAGCTGACTAACAAGAAAGGGGTATAGCTGCCTGCTATCAAAAGATAAATAGCACAATGGTCGAAGGTTTTTAGCCAACGTTTCGCTTTGGGATGAGGGATCGCATGATAGAGCGTCGAGGCCAAAAATAGCACGATAATACTCGCACCATAAATCGTCATACTGGTAAGCGTTAAAGTGTCAGCTTGATGGTCTATGGCTTTAACTAACAGCAGTATCAAGCCAACAATACCAAAAATCATCCCTATACCGTGGGTGATGGTATTGGCCAGTTCTTCACGTTGACTGTATTGAGGTTTCTGCAGCTCGGACATCAATGCGCCTATACTAGAGTTTGAAATTTGCTCTAGTATGGCACATTAGGCTTACACGTGTAAGCTTAAATTAAGACTCATGAACGGCAGTAGTTTGATCGAGATAATTGAGGACAAGTTCGCCAACTTGATCTGGCTTAGTCGTGGCAGGGATGGTCAGCTCTCGCTTGAGTTTGCCACTACCCAGTAAGCTCGCGAGCATGCCACCTTGCCCCTTGCGTGTGCGGTCAACTTCAAACCACAACTTGAGCTCTTGCTCACTTCGGTGGGCAACAAATTCTAATTCGCGCCACACGCCGTGGTAAGGTCCGTCGGTTGGCACCAGTTCAAACTCTTGCACAAATGGTAGATCGAATCCTTTCACTTCCTCGCATTCCACCTGGCGAATTCGTAAACCTTGCGCTTCAAATGCAGATAGTACCGCATCCATCAGTGGATCAGGTCGAACGGTGAGGATGTCTTTATCAGTCGGATCCAAAGCAGCAGCAACGTCTAAGCCGGTTTCTAACCATACTTTGGCATCACCAATGGTGACAGGCGTGTTCCAAGGCACATCGAGCTTAACATCGAAGGTACGCTCTTCGCCGGAATGGATGGTAAATGCGTAAGGGAGACTCCACTTAGCAAGCACATGAGTTTGAGGTACTCGGCGCATGCTGTGTCCTTCTCGCGCACCACGGTCATCAGGGGCTTCTGCGATGTAGCGGCAACAGAGTTTTAAATCAATGTTGTCGATCGCTTGTTCAGTCGCACCACCATATACATGGATCGACACATCCACACTTTGACCTGGGTATAGCACGTCTTGGTTTAAGATTGAGTCTACCTTCGCGCTCCCAATCCCAAAACTGGCAAGTGTCTTCTTCAAAAATGACATAGGCACCTCCTTCATCGAGATCTCATACTACTACTGCTGATCGTGGGATCAAACAAAAATTGCCTCGAACATCGCGACAAAATGACAAAATCTAAACAATTCAATTGCTCAACTATCGACCAATTATTACAAGGATGCTAATCTTACACTTGATATGCATGCATATCGGTATTCCTGACTCATTAACTGGATTGGCGAGAGCCAGAAGAGTGATTCTTCAATCTTGTTGGAGCCTAGCTCATAATGATTCAGGCCATTACATCGGCAATGGATATGCCTGACAGTTAGGTAAATTAATGCGCCCAACAACAGTCAGGTTCGCACACACTAATACTAGTGCAATGCGCCGCCGCAGTGGCTTTACTACTGCACCAAAGGCAAAGCAAGTTGCGCCAGCAATGACATTGGTTGAGAAGACAGCAATGATGTCGAGTGTTCCGGCCAAAGTTATCAAAGCAGCTTAATCAAAAGCGCGGCGCCAGCTGCGCTTTTTTCTTTGCACGCGACTCATAAAGCTTCAAAGACTTAGAACAAACTACAGTGAAAGAGATAGTTTTTCCTATTTGGTCTTCGCAAAGCAATTTGGTACCTTTACTGCTAATTACACCTATAAATTCTGTGGAGAAAGAAATGAAGTGTCATCGCATTGAAGAGCTGCTTGAGCTACTAGAGCCTGAATGGCATAAAGAGCAAGAGCTGAACCTATTACAGTTCATCGTTAAGCTGGCAAAAGAAGCAGGCTATGAAGGAAAGCTAGAAGATCTGACCGACGATGTACTGATCTACCACCTTAAAATGCGTAATAGCAGCAAAGATGAAATGATCCCTGGACTCAAAAAAGACCAAGAGGACGATTTTAAAACGGCGATCCTACGCGCTCGTGGCATCATCAAATAACCAGCTCAACAGCCAGTATTCTTTAAGCGACTCTCTCTGTGAGTCGCTTTTTTATAACCAAAGTTTTTAGTCCCACAATTGGTTATAACTGTTCAGCCAATTATCAGGTTAACTGTACTGATTTTTGTTGTTAAACATTGACTGCGTTAAAGAAACGGAATTGTTATTGATTGTATAATCGCCGTTCATCAGTATTTACTAAAATAATTATGTTCGGTCATCTTTATGACGGAACGAGCAGCAATGTCATCGAGCGACATCAATAGAAATGACGCCGTACATTATAAAAGCCTAAGAAGGATGAGTGCATGAGTCAGGACAAGATCGATATCAAAGATGTGACTCCTAAAACCTATAATCCCAAAACCCATAAAGGAAACGGGGATCGGTTCAACCCAAGTAATCGCATCTATGTACGCGAAAGCAAAGGGACTTACCAGAAACTGCGTCGTTACGGTGGTTGGTTCTTACTGCTTCTCTTCGCTTTGATACCGTGGATCCCTTACGGTGAACGTCAAGCGATCTTGCTTGATATTGGCAACCAGCAGTTCAACTTTTTCGGTACCACACTGTACCCACAAGATCTTACCCTACTCGCCTTGCTGTTTGTGATCGCGGCGTTTGGGTTGTTCTTTATTACCACCTTCTTAGGTCGAGTTTGGTGTGGCTATCTCTGCCCACAAACCGTCTGGACCTTCATGTATATCTGGTTTGAAGAGAAGCTCGAAGGTAGTGCCAATAAACGCCGTAAACAAGACTCCAATAAGCTGACGGCGAATTTAGCGATGCGTAAAACCGTCAAACATATAGCTTGGTTTGCCATTGCACTCGCCACTGGTTTTACTTTTGTTGGCTACTTCGTGCCAATGAAGCAATTGGTTATCGACTTTTTCACCTTTAACGCCAACTTCTGGCCCGTCTTTTGGGTAATGTTCTTTGCCATTTGTACCTATGGTAATGCTGGTTGGATGCGTTCCATCATGTGTATTCACATGTGTCCTTACGCGCGCTTCCAGTCTGCCATGTTTGATAAAGACACCTTCATCGTTGGCTACGATGTAAAACGTGGGGAAAAACGTGGCCCACGTCCGCGTAAAGCCGATCCAAAGCAACTTGGTTTGGGTGATTGTATTGATTGTGATTTGTGTGTGCAGGTGTGCCCAACAGGTATCGATATTCGTGACGGCTTGCAGTATGAATGTATCAACTGTGGCGCCTGTATTGATGCGTGTGATAACACCATGGATCGCATGGGCTACGAGAAAGGCTTAATTAGTTACACCACCGAGCATCGCTTATCGGGTAAGAGTACCAAAGTCATGCGTCCGAAGCTGTTAGGCTATGGTGCCGTACTACTCGTCATGGTCGGTCTTTTCTTTGCCCAAATTGCAGCGGTAGACCCAGCCGGCATGAGTGTTATTCGCGACCGTAACCAACTGTTCCGCGTTAATGGCTCGGGAGAAGTAGAAAACACCTACACCCTCAAGGTGATCAACAAAACTCAGCAAGTGCAAGAGTACTCGTTGGATGTTGAAGGGCTATCCGATGTAAGCTGGTATGGTAAGCAGACAATTCAGGTCCAGCCAGGTGAGGTATTGAACCTGCCAATGAGTCTTGGTGCCGATCCTGACAAGCTAAACTCTGCGATTACGACAATTCAGTTTATACTCACCGATAAGAGCAACGAATTCACTATTGAAGTAGAAAGCCGTTTTATTAAAAAACTATAGCGCTACTTCAGTGACTAACGGAAAAAGGCTCAGTAATGAGCCTTTTTGTTTATATGTCCCAAAGTATGTTTAACTTTGACGCCCTTACCCCAGACTTTATGTGGTACGCGTTAGAAAGCATCGGCGTTCGCGCAGAATCAGGCTTTCTTCCCCTCAATAGCTACGAAAACCGTGTTTATCAATTTACTGACGAAGAGCGTCGTCGTTATGTCGTCAAGTTTTACCGTCCTGAACGTTGGAGCAATGAACAGATCCAAGAGGAGCACGACTTTACTTTAGAGCTGATTGGCAATGAGATCCCCATCGCACCACCTGTGCGCATCAACGGTGAAACCCTGCATCACTATCAAGGCTATGCTTTTGCGCTGTTTGATAGCGTGGGTGGTCGCCAATACGAGGTTGACAATTTAGATCAGCTCGAAGGTGTAGGGCGTTTCCTTGGCCGCATCCATAAAGTTGGCAACCGCCAAGCCTTCCAACATCGCCCTACGATCGGCTTACAAGAATACCTGTATCAACCAAGAGAGATTCTGCAAAACGCCAATATGATTCCAATGCACTTGGAGAACAGCTTCTTCAATGACTTGGATATGCTGATCAAATCAATTGAAAGCCACTGGCAAGAAGGCTTCAATATGATTCGTTTGCATGGCGATTGCCACCCAGGCAATATTTTGTGGCGAGATGGCCCTATGTTTGTTGATTTGGATGACGCTCGTAACGGCCCTGCAGTACAAGACTTATGGATGCTACTGAACGGTGAACGCCAAGACAAACTGATGCAGTTGGATATTGTTTTAGAGGCTTACCAAGAGTTTTGCGACTTTAATCCTGCAGAATTGAAACTAATCGAGCCACTTCGCGGTCTACGAATGGTGCACTATATGGCATGGCTAGCAAAACGTTGGCATGACCCTGCATTTCCTCTCGCTTTTCCATGGTTTAATGAGCCAAAATACTGGGAAGGTCAGGTCCTTGCATTTAAAGAGCAGATCGCCGCTTTAGAAGAAGCACCGCTGTCTTTAATGCCTCAATGGTAAGTCAGGCCAAAAATTCAAAAATGGAGATATTTCGATGAAAAAACTGTTCGCACTGTTTTCTATGCTGATGTTAAGCCTGTCGGCACATGCAGCGCAATTCAAAGAAGGTGAACATTACAAAGTATTGGATCTTGAGGCATCAAAAAAACCTCTTGTGACGGAGTTTTTCTCTTTCTACTGCCCGCACTGTAATAGCTTTGAACCAGTTATCCAGCAACTGAAAAAGCAGTTGCCAGAAGGTACTAAGCTATTAAAAAACCACGTTTCTTTCATGGGTGGCAACATGGGCCCATCAATGAGCAAAGCCTACGCAACGATGGTTGCACTAAAAGTGGAAGACAAAATGGTGCCAGTGATGTTTAACCGCATCCACAATCTAAAGAAAGCACCACGTAATGATGAAGAACTTCGTCAAATCTTCCTTGATGAAGGTGTAGACGCGAAAAAATTCGATTCTGCATTCAAAGGCTTCGCGGTTGATTCAATGGTTCGCCGTATGGACAAGCAATTTGAAAACAGCGGTCTAACCGGCGTTCCTGCGGTTATCGTTAACAACAAATACCTAGTTCAAGCACAAAGCATCAAAACGATGGATGAGTACTTCTCTCTGGTGAACTACTTGCTGACACTAAAATAAGCACATCGATATCAATCAAAAGGGGAGCACGTCGCTCCCCTTTTGTTTATTTGTAAATCTCTTGTAGCAACCGATCTTTTTCTTGCCACACATCCCCCAACCATTGCTGAAATTGTCGCTTATAGGGCTTATCGTTGAAGTAATCACCAAGCACTCTTTCATCAACGGGTAACACATTTACACGCACAACCACCTTGCTCATGCGGCCCATCAATAAATCCTTGAACGGTTTATGCGTATTTTCTGGGTACGCCAACGTCACGTCGATAATGCTCTCGAACTGTTCCCCCATCGCCGCTAACGTGTACGCAATCCCGCCCGACTTTGGTTGCAGCAAATATTGATAGTTTGCTTTACTCTTACGCTGCTTTTCTTCGGTAAATCGGGTTCCTTCGACATAGTTAACCACTGTGGTTGGAGTGTGTTTGAATTTAGCGCACGAGCGACGTGTCGTCTCTAAATCTTGACCTCGCTTATGAGGGTTGCGGATCAGATACTCTCGCGAATAGCGACGCATAAATGGCATATCGAGCGCCCAACACGCCATCCCGATGAAAGGCACATACAGCAGTTGTTGCTTGAGGAAAAACTTCGGCATGGGAATACGGTCTTTAAACACGCAGCAAAGCACAACAATATCTGTCCAACTGAGATGGTTACTGATCAGCAGATACCACCCGTCTTTTTTAAGCGCTTCACCGCCCTGAACATCCCACTCAACACGGTTAGATACCGCCAGAATGCACGCATTAACGGTAGCCCATAACCACATCACCTTATTGGCACAAGCGGTCGCTATCGCTTTTAGCTTTACGCCAGGAAGCAATATTTTAAATACAGCGATAACACAAATTGCGAGTGAACAAACCGCAGAATTGAGAATCACAAAAGAAGCGTTAAAAAAAAATAACAAATATGCCAACATGATAGTCAAACAACAGTGATAATGTGTGAAGAATAAAACAGCGTGTAATTATACTGCGCCTTTGCCACATTGGAACATGCGTGGGAATGGTCAGATTTGTTACCGTAACCAATATGTGCACCACTCATTCGACAACAAGGAGATAACGAATGAAACCAAGGCTACTTATCTTGCCTTTGGCCTTTGTCGTCAGTTCTGCTCAGGCTCAACTCGCTGAAACCGCAGGTTTTGGCGGTGAAATTTCGCTGAATGCCGGATTCATATCATCAGAATCCAATTTCAATACAGAAAATAGTAACACCATCGATTCTCTCGATAAGCGTGCCGATAGTGACAGTTCTGTTATCGCTGCACCGCTAGGGAGTGTGACATACACCTTTGGTAGCCGACTCAACCACCAAGTTTACGCCGGTACCACACGCTCAGATGTCGCGGTAGGTACACTCGCTTTTCAGTTGGGCTATCAACACGAGCTACAATCTGGCACCGTGCTCGATGTTTCCTATCTGCCGACGGTACTCAAAGGCGAAACTTGGCGCAACCCTTATCAAGTAGGAACCGCACGTAAAGAGACGGATGTTGACGGCAATGCGTATCGCTTTCAGATCAAAGGGTTAATTGATAAGAACTTCAACCTTGATCTTGCTTATGCTGATAAAGACATCGAGCAGGAGGAAGTGACAGACCGCTCACTTGCTCGCGATGCTAACCTTTACTATGTCAAAGGCGACTATCGCATTCCACTCAACCAAACGTCTATGTTGCAACCCGCTTTCACCTACATCAATCAAGATGCCGACGGTAAAGCGGAGTCATTTGATTCGTACGGATTTGACATTAGCTGGTTTAAATTTATCAACCGCCATCGATTGGCCCTCACAGCGGGTTATGCATGGAAAGACTATCAAGCCGCTAGCCAAACTTTTGCTAAAACACGAAATGACGACACCATCAGCCTATTTGCGGCCTACGAATATCAAAACGTATTTGACTGGCAAGACTGGTCGTTCATTTCTTTAGCCGGCTATAGCCAAACTGACTCGAATATCACGTTTTATGAGGAGAAAGAGTACCTATTGTCGCTTGGTCTCAACTACACCTTCTAACGTCCTTCATCGCAACAAGGTGCTTACAACACTTGTTGCGATGACACTTTGCTGTCTATACCGCTTGCGCCGTAAGCTGTTTCAGTAAACGGTCCATCGCTCGATACCCAAGTGCCTCGGCCAAGTGCGTTCGTTCAATTTGCTCCGCCCCATCCAGATCGGCGATTGTTCGCGCCACTTTGATAATACGATGATACGCACGAATCGAGAGTCCTAAACGGTGCAAAGCGGTTTCAAGAAACTCAGCATCACTCTTATGCAAGGGACAAAACGCCTCAATTTCTCGACTACCTAGCAGTGCATTGACCTTACCACTGCGGTTTAGCATATTGTTACGCGCATGGCTCACACGCGCTTTTACGATAGCAGTCGGCTCACCGCGATCACCTCCTTCTGCTAATGTCCCTTTGGGCAAAGCTGGGATTTCTAAAGACATATCAAAGCGATCTAACAGTGGTCCAGATAATCGACCAAGGTAGCGCAAAATAGCTTGTGGATTGGTGCGTGCTTGATTGCCTTCGTAATATCCTGTCGGGCTTGGGTTCAATGCTCCAACTAATTGGAAGCGAGCCGGAAAGCGTGTTTTACCTTGCGCTCGAGAGATAATGATCTCGCCAGATTCGAGCGGTTCGCGTAACGAGTCTAGAACTTTACGATCAAATTCGGGCATTTCATCGAGAAACAATAACCCGTTGTGGGCTAAAGAGATCTCCCCTGGTCTGGGTACCGAACCACCGCCGACTAATGCCGCCATTGAACTTGAATGATGCGGAGAACGAAACGGACGCGACTTCCAGTTATGCTCATTAATTTCACTCTGAGTCAACGATGCCACCGAAGCGGTTTCCATTGCTTCTTCGTCACTCATTTCCGGTAATAAGTCACACAAACGCGAAGCCAACATCGTTTTTCCAGTACCTGGCGGGCCAAGGAAAAGTAAGTTGTGGTTTCCAGCGGCAGCAATCTCCAGTGCTCGCTTACCTTGTTGTTGGCCAATAATATCTTGTAAGTCTCGACCATGTTTTTCGATCGTTTTTCGCTTAGGCGTTTGAAAAAGATTCAGTCGATGTTGACCACAAAGCTCGGCACATACTTCCAGTAATGATTGGGCCGATTTATGTTGTTCCTTCCCCACTAGCGCCGCCTGATCGCCATTCACATGTGGGACGACCAAATGACGTTGAATCTTACTGGCTTCCAGCGCAGCAGGCAGCACACCTTTTACAGGTCTTAGACCACCAGATAGCGCCAACTCACCAACAAATTCGTAGTTTTTGAGCTTATCTGTCGCGATTTGATCCGAAGCGGCCAAAATTCCCAATGCAATAGGAAGATCAAAACGTCCTCCCTCCTTGGGTAGATCTGCCGGAGCCAAGTTCACGGTGATCCGCTTAGCAGGAAATTGAAAGTTAGAATTAATGATCGCACTGCGTACGCGATCTTTGGACTCTTTTACCGTTGTCTCTGGCAAGCCTACTAAGGTAAACCCTGGCATGCCGTTGCTGATATGAACTTCTACACTAACCGATGGCGCTTGCACCCCGACGCTTGCTCGACTATGAATGATTGCCAGCCCCATACGTTCCTCAATTTTTTGAACACTCTGTAAACAAATGTTTTATCTAGTTGGTTATGTTATATACCGCGTCCCAATTGAGAGTTAATGTGAAAAAAGAATGACTTTTTGCTTGTCATGCAGCGGAATTGTGTGATACCACTAATGACGCAAACAATTTCGTAGAACATTACACAACATTTTTTAACGAAAAAAGAACGACAGACAGATGAACCTTTTCGCTCATATCAACGCACTGCTAGCCCTGATTATCGTGGTCATTATTGGCACCGCGCGGGGTATTGTGGGCGAAAGGTAACCACAAATTACAAAAAACCCCCGCACTGAAAAGTCCGGGGGTTTTTTTACAACTACAAGTTGTCATCTGTCTAACCCTCGGACAGTTTAACGGGAAGAATGGGAGTGCACATGAAGTGCAATAAATATGGCAATCGCTACGAGCCACAACGTAGCAAAGGAGGTTTACGATGACTGGTGCACAACTTGTCGTAGCCGCTTTAAGACAGCAAGGCATCGAAACCGTTTTTGGCTACCCCGGCGGGGCCATCATGCCAATCTATGATGCTTTGTATGACGGTGGGGTGGAACACATCCTATGCCGTCACGAGCAAGGGGCCGCTATGGCAGCTATCGGGATGGCTCGTTCCACTCAAGACGTTGCTGTGTGCATGGCAACTTCCGGCCCAGGAGCCACTAACCTTGTTACCGGCCTTGCCGACGCTTTCCTTGACTCCGTACCTCTAGTTGCCATCACAGGCCAGGTTGCTAGCTCTCATATCGGTACCGATGCATTCCAAGAAATGGATGTGATCGGAATGTCCCTAGCCTGTACTAAGCACAGCTATCTCGTGACTGAAATTGAAGATCTAGCTCCGACACTTGCCGAAGCCTTTGAGGTCGCAAAAACCGGTCGTCCGGGTCCTGTCATTGTCGATATCGCCAAAGACGTTCAACTCGCTCAAGCACCTACAGACCTTCTTCCTCCATACATAGCACCAGCAATCGAAGATGTCAGCGCTGAAGATATCAAACGTGCGCAAGATGTGCTGGCAGCATCTACTCGCCCAGTGTTGTATGTTGGTGGTGGCGTGCAACTTGCGAAAGCAACCGATGCAGTACGCGAATTTCTTCGCTTAAACCCAATGCCTGCAGTTAGCACATTAAAAGGCCTCGGTACCATTGAACGCCATGATCCTCACTATCTTGGTATGTTGGGTATGCACGGCACCAAAGCCGCTAACCTAGTGGTTCAAGAAGCCGATCTATTGATCGTGGTTGGCGCGCGCTTTGATGACCGTGTGACGGGTAAGCTCGACACGTTTGCACCAAATGCGAAAGTGATTCATATCGACATTGATGCTGCGGAGATTCATAAACTGCGCCACGCCAACGCACCATTACGTGGCGACATCAACACCATTCTTCCTCAGCTAGAGCTGACTCAAGATATCTCACCGTGGGTTCATCACAGTGAAAGTCTGCGCAGCGGCTTTAAGTGGCGTTACGACCACCCGGGCGAGTTAATCTACGCACCGCTATTGCTTAAACAGCTGTCTGACATGATGCCAGATAGCTCAATTGTCTCGACCGACGTCGGTCAGCACCAGATGTGGGCAGCGCAACATATCCAGCCACGCGAACCACAAAATTTCATCACTTCTGCTGGCCTTGGCACCATGGGCTTTGGCTTGCCAGCGGCGATGGGTGCTGCAGTCGCACGTCCTGATGATCAGTCTATCCTTATTACAGGTGACGGTTCATTTATGATGAACGTTCAGGAATTGGGCACGCTGAAGCGTCGTCAGATTCCAGTGAAGATTGTCCTTCTTAATAACCAACGTCTTGGCATGGTTCGCCAATGGCAGTCATTGTTCTTTGACGGTCGCCACAGTGAAACCATTCTTGATGACAACCCAGATTTCGTGATGTTAGCAAAAGCGTTCGATATCCCGGGCAAAACCATCACCAAGAAAGAAGAAGTCGAACCTGCTCTCAAAGAGATGCTAGCGAGTGAAACTTCTTACATGCTTCACGTTTTGATTGATGAAGAAGAAAACGTGTGGCCATTGGTGCCACCTGGCGCATCAAACAGTGATATGTTGGAAAATACATAGGAGACAATCGCATGGACAGATATTTACTCGACATCAAAGCCGATGACAAACCGGTACTGTTGGAGCGCGTTCTACGTGTGATTCGTCACCGAGGCTTCGTGATCAAACAAGTCGCTGCTACGCAAAACCACGAAAGCAAAGTAGCCAGCGTCGAGATCATCGTCGACAGCGATCGACCAATCTCGTTTTTGATCAATCAAATAGAGAAGTTGTGGGACGTTCGTAAGGTTGAGGTGCTAAAAATCCGCAACGATGAACTGCCAAATCACAACTTACAACAACACGTAAGTGCATAAGGAAGGCAACAAATGGCAACGAAAACTGCAGATTTCATTTGGTTTAATGGTGAGATGGTTCCATGGGCAGAGGCGAACGTTCACGTTCTGACTCACGCAATGCACTATGGTACATCCGTGTTTGAAGGCGTGCGCTGTTACAACACACCAAAAGGCCCAATTGTCTTCCGTCACCGTGAGCATGCACAACGTCTAAAAGATTCTGCCAAGATTTACCGCTTTCCGATCCCTTTCTCTGTAGAAGAAATCATGGAAGCGACCCGCGAAACACTGCGCCAAAACAAACTCGACAGCGCTTACATTCGTCCATTGGGTTTTGTCGGTAATGTTGGCTTAGGCGTATGTCCACCAGTTGGCACTGAGATGGATCTAATCATTGCAGCATTTCCTTGGGGCTCTTACTTAGGCGAAGAAGCGCTAGAAAAAGGTGTCGATGCGATGATTTCAAGCTGGAACCGCGCTGCGCCAAACACCATCCCAACTGCAGCTAAAGCAGGCGGTAACTACCTATCTTCACTACTGGTTGGTGGTGAAGCGCGTCGTCACGGTTACGACGAAGGTATTGCGCTAAGCGTAGATGGTTACCTATCGGAAGGGGCTGGTGAAAACATCTTCGTTATCAAAGATGGCGTAATCACCACACCACCAGCAACTAGCGCGATTCTACCGGGCATCACTCGCGACTCGATCATGACAATTGCACGCGATAAAGGCTACGAAGTCCGTGAAGCGAACATTGCTCGTGAAGCCCTTTACCTTGCGGATGAAGTATTCATGACCGGTACCGCAGCAGAAGTTGTGCCTGTGGCAACCATCGACAAGATTGAAGTGGGCACTGGTAAGCGCGGCCCTATCACTAAAGAACTACAAGCAGCCTACTTTGGCCTATTTGACGGCACCACGGAAGATAAGTGGGGCTGGTTAGACTATGTGTACCCAGAACAGAAGTAAGAAGGATTAGGAAATGCCAAAATATAGATCAGCTACCACCACACATGGTCGTAACATGGCGGGTGCACGAGCACTGTGGCGTGCAACGGGTGTGAAAGAAGAAGACTTCGGTAAACCAATCATCGCCGTTGTAAACTCGTTTACTCAATTTGTTCCGGGTCACGTACACCTGAAAGACATGGGCCAGCTTGTAGCGCGTGAAATCGAAAAAGCCGGCGGCATCGCAAAAGAATTCAACACCATCGCGGTTGATGATGGTATCGCAATGGGTCACGGCGGCATGCTGTACTCACTGCCTTCACGCGAACTGATCGCAGACTCTGTGGAGTACATGGTCAACGCGCACTGTGCCGATGCCATGGTATGTATCTCTAACTGTGACAAAATCACTCCGGGAATGTTGATGGCATCTATGCGTCTCAACATCCCGGTTATCTTTGTTTCTGGTGGTCCAATGGAAGCGGGTAAAACCAAGCTTTCTGATCAGATCATCAAACTAGACCTTGTAGATGCGATGATCCAAGGCGCGGATCCAAAAGTGTCTGATGAGCAAAGCGAGCAGATCGAACGCAGCGCATGTCCAACGTGTGGATCGTGTTCAGGCATGTTCACTGCAAACTCAATGAACTGTCTAACGGAAGCACTGGGTCTTTCTCAACCAGGCAACGGTTCTATGCTGGCAACGCACGCTGACCGTGAACAACTGTTCCTTAATGCAGGCCGTCGTATCGTTGAACTGACTCGTCGTTACTACGAGCAAGATGACGAATCAGCACTGCCGCGCAACATCGCTACGTTTGATGCGTTCGAAAACGCAATGGCATTGGACATCGCAATGGGCGGTTCAACCAACACCATTCTGCACCTACTTGCCGCGGCGCAAGAAGGTGAAGTGGATTTCGATATGGAAGATATCGATCGCCTATCACGTCAAGTACCACACCTATGTAAAGTGGCACCATCTACCCAGAAATATCACATGGAAGACGTACACCGCGCAGGTGGCGTCATGGCGATTCTTGGTGAGTTAGATCGTGCAGGTCTTCTACACAATGATGCGCGCACCGTGCTTGGCCTTTCGATGAAAGAGCAGCTGGCGAAATACGACATCATCCAAACTGAAGACGAAGAAGTACTTAAGTTCTACCGCGCAGGTCCTGCGGGTATTCGTACTACTCAAGCGTTCTCACAAGATTGCCGCTGGGATCGCCTTGATGACGACCGTGCGGAAGGCTGTATTCGTACTATCGATCATGCCTTTAGCCAAGAAGGTGGCCTAGCCGTTCTATCAGGCAACATCGCATTAGATGGTTGTATCGTTAAGACTGCTGGTGTGGATGAGAGCATTCATAAATTCACTGGCCCAGCCGTAGTTTTCGAAAGCCAAGAAGACGCCGTAGAAGGCATCTTAGGCGGCAAAGTAAAAGCTGGCGACGTGGTTGTTATCCGTTACGAAGGCCCTAAAGGTGGTCCGGGCATGCAAGAAATGCTTTACCCAACCACTTATCTAAAATCGATGGGCCTTGGCAAAGAGTGTGCACTTCTGACTGACGGCCGTTTCTCTGGCGGCACATCAGGTCTTTCTATCGGCCACGCCTCTCCTGAAGCAGCAAACGGCGGTGCAATTGGCCTGGTAAAAGAAGGCGATATGATCGCAATTGATATTCCAAACCGTTCAATTTCACTCCAAGTGTCTGAACAAGAACTTGCTGAGCGCCGTGCAAAACAAGACGAACTAGGCTGGAAACCAGTTGACCGCCAACGTGAAGTTTCATTTGCACTCAAAGCGTACGCGAGTATGGCAACCAGTGCTGACAAGGGTGCAGTACGAGACAAGTCGAAGCTAGAGGGCTAGCAATGATGGAAGCTCAACCCGAAAAACAAGTGAACCAAACTGGCGCAGATTATCTGCGCCAAATCCTTCGCGCACCTGTTTATGAAGTAGCAACAGTGACGCCACTGCAAGAAATGCCTCGTTTATCTGCACGTATCGGGAATAACGTGCAGATCAAGCGTGAAGATCGCCAACCCGTACACTCGTTCAAATTGCGCGGTGCATACAACATGGTGGCGAGTTTATCTGAAGCACAAAAAGCCGCTGGTGTCATTGCAGCATCGGCAGGTAACCACGCTCAAGGCATGGCGCTCTCTGGTACTAAGCTAGGCATCAAAACCACCATCGTGATGCCTAAAACCACACCAGACATCAAAGTCGATGCGGTACGTGGCTTCGGTGGCAATGTAGTGCTGCACGGCAGCAACTTTGATGAGGCAAAAGCGGAAGCGGAACGCCTTTCTGATCTGCATGGGTACACATTTGTCCCTCCTTTCGATCACCCACTGGTGATTGCAGGTCAAGGCACCATCGGCATGGAAATGCTGCAGCAAAATGGTCACCTTGATTACATTTTCGTCCCTGTCGGTGGTGGCGGTTTGGCTGCGGGTGTTGCGGTACTTGTGAAGCAGCTCATGCCAGAAATCAAAGTGATTGCAGTTGAGCCAGAAGATTCGTCATGCCTCAAAGCTGCTTTGGATGCTGGTGAGCCAGTAGTACTAGACCAAGTCAGCATGTTTGCCGATGGCGTCGCTGTAAAACGCATTGGCGAAGAGACTTTCCGTCTATGCCAAAAGTACATTGATGGCCATATTGCCGTCTCTAGCGATGAAATCTGCGCAGCAGTAAAAGACATCTTTGAAGACACCCGTGCGATTGCAGAGCCTTCTGGCGCGCTTGCTCTGGCGGGTTTGAAGAAGTTTGCTGAGCAAAACAAACTGCAAGGTAAGAATTTAGGTACTGTGCTGTCTGGTGCCAACACTAACTTCCATGGCTTACGTTATGTTTCTGAGCGTTGCGAGCTTGGTGAGAAACGTGAAGGTTTGCTTGCCGTCACCATTCCTGAGCGTCAAGGTGCCTTCTTTGAGTTCTGTAACCTCATTGGCGGCCGCGCCGTAACGGAGTTTAACTACCGCTACAACGATGACGCATTGGCAAATATCTTTGTCGGTGTGCGTTTGCAAGGCGGTCAGGAAGAGCTAGAACATATCATTCACGACTTACGTGATGGTGGCTACCCAGTGGTTGATTTGTCTGATGATGAAATGGCGAAGCTGCACGTGCGCTACATGATTGGTGGTAAGCCGTCTAAGCCGCTTAAAGAGCGCCTCTACAGCTTTGAATTCCCAGAATATCCGGGAGCGCTACTCAAGTTCTTAAGCACACTCGGTACTCATTGGAATATCAGCTTGTTCAACTACCGTAACCACGGCGCTGACTACGGACGTGTTTTATGTGGTTTCGAGTTAGATGAAAGCGATTTAGCTCAGTTTTCTGCACATTTACGTGAACTTGGCTATCAATGCAAAGACGAGACAGACAACCCATCGTATAAGTTTTTCTTGTCATAAAACGCCACATTTTAAACATATCAATGAAAACACCTCGCTAATGCGAGGTGTTTTTTATGACTGTAACCAATCTTTATGTAGCTGATTAGGCGACCCAAGATAGTCCACCATCCACTGGATCAATTTATGATTATCATCTTTGCGCCATACTAAGCAGCAGTGACTGAGCGGTTTATCATCCGGCATGACCTTCTCCACCAGCACACCATCATTGATTAAGGGTGTTGCAATATGACGTGGCATGTAACCCACGCCCACCCCATTTTTTAAACATTCAATCGCACTATACCAATTGGGCAATAATAATCGGCGCTGTTGCGGATAATGGCCAGTATGGCGTTTTGGCAGCACGTTCGAAGTATCATCAAGACAGATCGCCGGAAATTGACTCACAAACACTTCAGTAAGCACTTGTTGTCGAACGCAAGGATGAGCGGGTGACATTACAAATGCCCAATCTAATACGCCCATATCTTTGACTTCAAAATCTCCCCCAACGGGAACCGCAGATGTCGCGCCAACGACAATGTCGGCTCGACCTTGTGCTATGGCTTCCCAAGAACCATTGAAGACCTCCATATTGATCTGCAATTCAGCAAATTCAAACTCGCGATAGAAATCTTCCACCAAAGGTTTGAGTTTTTCTAACTTCACCACGTTATCTAAGGTCAGCTTTAACGTGCTTTTCCATCCTTGAGCCGCTCGCCGCGTTTGTGCTTTCACCTCTTCCATTTGACGCAGCAAAGAGCGCGCCTCGGCCATAAAAAGTTCACCCGCTGGAGTTAGCTCGACTTTCCTTGGTAAACGTCGAAACAGCACCACATCTAAATCTTGCTCGACCTGCCTTACTCCATAGCTGATGGCTGAGGGGACTTTATGCAATACCTCAGCCGCAGCGGTGAAACTGCCTAAACGGGCAACCGTATCCAGCATTTCCAAAGACGCTTTAGAGAACATGATTTAACCTTTCAAAAAATTTGATTGATAACCAACAATTTTAGCGTTTTATTTTCTCAAAATCGAAAAATAGAATAATAAGGTAAATAAATCACGGTTGGCGCCAACTGATGTTGATTAAAAAATGATTAAATAATTTGACTGGTTGAATCATGAAAATCTCAAAACTACAGCTCATTTATCTGGCAGCATTATCGATGCTTGGCTTCGTTGCTACCGATATGTATCTGCCAGCATTCAAAGCGATGGAAATCGACTTTGCAACAGGCCCTGAGCAAATTGCGCTCTCTTTAACGGTATTCCTCGTTGGTATGGCGATTGGCCAGCTAATGTGGGGATTGGCATCCGATAAATTTGGCCATCGTAATACACTCGCAGCCGGGTTGGTGCTATTTACTATCGCGTCATTCGGTTTGGCTTTCTGTGATCAAGTATGGCAACTACTCACACTGCGCTTTATCCAAGCTATCGGTGTGTGTGCACCAGCCGTGATCTGGCAGGCTATGGTCATTAAACGCTACTCAAGCAGTAGCCAACAAATTTTTGCGACAATCATGCCACTCGTCGCGCTATCACCAGCACTAGCACCTCAATTAGGGGTTGTGTTGGCAGATAACTTCGGCTGGCACAGTATCTTTATTACGCTAACACTGGTTGGTGTCTTTTTGGTCTTTGCGACCATGGCCCAAAAAGACGAGAAAGCAGAAATCAAACAAACCAGTATGTCTGCCGACATCAAAGCGCTGCTGAGTTCTAAAAAATACCTTGGCAACGTGTTTATGTTTGCGACGGCTTCGGCTGCATTCTTTGCTTACCTAACTGGGATGCCAGAAATCATGGCGCAACTGGGCTACGAAGCAAAAGATATTGGTTTGAGCTTTATCCCACAAACCATCGCGTTTATGGCTGGTGGCTACTTAGGTAAAGTAGGCGTTCGAAAATTTGGTGATGAAAAGGTTCTGCGCCAACTGATTGGCCTATTTAGTGTCGCGGCATTAATGATTTTCATTGCTTCACAGTGGGAGCTGTCATCGATTTGGCCTATTCTTGCGCCATTCTGTTTGATTGCCGTTGCTAACGGCGCGCTGTACCCAATAGTGGTAAACCGTGCACTGGCCAGCGCACAACAGAGCCCTGCAACAGCAGCAGGTCTGCAAAACAGCCTGCAAATCTGTGTAAGTAGCTTCTCAAGTGCATTGGTAGCCGCAATGGCAAGCCAAGCTCAGATGGTTACTGGCATCGCAATCATCATCTGTATGGGTGGGCTGTGGATGGGATACATTCTGTCGAATCGCGAATTATCCAAGCACTTTACGACTCCTGACAACGCCCGAGTCGTGAGTGAAGACGAACTTTAATCGTTCAGATAATAAAAAGAGCCGCGCAATGCGGCTCTTTCTGTTTATAAGCTTTTCAACCCCCACTTCTTGGCAGTCTGCTTAAAAAAGCCTTGAGTCTTTTTCAACTCTACCCAGTGATTGATGTAATTAATCCATACTTGATCGTCTTGCGGCAACAACATAGCAATTGGGGTTGGTTTACGCGGTGCGGTCACTGGCACTATCGCCAACTGTTTAAACTTATCCACCAACGTCGCTGCTTCCACATTGGACGTCACCGATACATCGGCCCTGCGAGCTAGTAGTTCTTGGAAGTCGCGCGCTGGCGCTTCAATAACAATATGCTGAGCAGACGGGAAGAACTCTTTCACCATTTTTTCTTGTACCGTACCTAACGTCGCCGCGACTTTTACTTCTGGTTTATTAAAATCCGCCCAATCAGAGAATTTGGCGAGATCTTTCTTTTGCACCACAGGTACAAAGGCAAGGTAGAAATATGGCTGGCTGTATCCAGCTACTTTCGCGCGCGACATGTTCAGAGATGCGCTGCCAGTAATATCGTATTTGTTGGCGGTAATGCCATTAACTAGCGTCTTCCAATCCGTGGGAACATACTCCACTTTTACACCGAGATCTTTAGCAAGTTCTGTTGTTACATCGATATCGAAGCCACGATAACTGTTTGTCGCGGGGTCTTTCATCGTCATCGGATTCCAATCTCCCGTCGTTCCAACTCGGAGTACGCCATTGTCTAAAATAGATTGAAGACGGCTTTCAGCGTGAGCGACTTGAGTCGCAGCAAGCAAACACATTCCTAGCACTAGTAAAATCTTTCTCATTTTTATTCCCTTAAAAATAATGACCTTATACGGTTTAATAATTAACCTTTATTAGAGCTCTACTGATAACATAGCAGTAACAAAGGAAGTTTTTTAGTTAATTCAGGGAGTAAATGTGACGTTTCGAACTCTATGGCTGTTTTCACTGCTATTACTCACTGGTTGTTCAGATTATCAATGGGGCTGGTATGTACTTGACCCTTCGACGGATCAAGGGCTCACCAATCTAAAGTTTTTAATCGCTGGGTTTAATGACACCATTCAGGTATCACTCCTCAGTATGTTATTTGCGATGAGCTTGGGCCTGATCGTTGCGTTACCCGCTCTGTCGGACTCTGCCTCTCTGAAGTGGATAAACCGTATTTATGTCGAGGTGATCCGTTCAGTGCCAGTTTTAGTCTTACTACTTTGGGTGTATTACGGCATGCCTACACTATTGGATGTCTCACTCAATCACTTTTGGGCGGGTGTTATTGCACTGACTATCGCTGAGAGTGCGTTTATGGCGGAAGTGTTTCGCGGTGGGATACAAGCTATCAGCCGTGGCCAACATGAAGCGGCTGAATCTTTGGGCTTAAGCTATTGGCAAAAGATGCGCCTGGTAATTCTTCCCCAAGCATTTCGGCAAATTCTCCCACCACTGGGCAATCAATTTGTCTACATTCTCAAGATGAGTTCTTTAGTCAGCGTGATTGGTTTAAGCGATCTCACTCGCCGTGCTAATGAGCTGGTGGTGAATGAGTACTTACCCTTAGAGATTTATACCTTCCTCGTTTTGGAGTACTTGTTGCTCATCCTATTTGTATCTCAAGCCGTTCGTTGGCTCGAAAAACGTATTGCCATTCCTAGCTACTAGCGATGAAGCCTTAGCTAGAAACAACAAAGCCGCTCTTGTTGAGCGGCTTTGACAATATAGAGACAGAGTGTAGGTAATGCTTATTTCTGTTTTACAGGACGCTGCCAGCCAGTAATTTTGCGCTCTTTGACGCGAGTAATTACTAACTCACCTTCTTCAACATCTTTTGTTAGTGTCGTGCCTGCACCGATGGTTGCGCCATCAGCGATAGTGACAGGCGCCACCAGCTGGCTATCAGAACCAACAAAAACATCATTACCGATGATGGTTTTAAACTTGTTCGCACCATCGTAGTTACAAGTGATAGTACCTGCGCCGATGTTAGTACGTTGACCGATCTCTGCATCACCTAAGTAAGTTAGGTGGTTCGCTTTTGAACCTTCTCCGATGCGCGCATTTTTCACTTCAACGAAGTTACCCACATGGGAATCGTTACGCATTTCAGCACCAGGACGAAGGCGAGTAAATGGACCAACCGTACATTCTTCACCAACCGTTGCACCTTCAATCACACTGTAAGGGCGAACGATGGTGTTGTCGTCGATTTCACAATCTTTCAGTACACAACCCGCACCGATAACCACGTTATCACCCAGTGAAACTTTACCTTCGACGATAACGTTCACGTCGATTTCACAGTCCATACCGCACTGTAACTCACCACGCAAATCAAAGCGTGCTGGATCGCGTAGCATGACACCTTGCTCTAGTAGCTTCTGAGCTTGCATTGACTGGAAAGCACGCTCTAGACGAGCAAGCTGTGCGCGGTCATTGACCCCTTCCACCTCAATGGCATTGACTGGGTGTACTGCCTCAACGGCACGACCTTCATCGTGTGCAGCTGCAATAACGTCAGTTAGGTAGTATTCGCCTTGTGCGTTGTTGTTGTTTAAGCCAGACAACCAACGCTTAAGATCCCCACCAGTCGCAACCATCACGCCAGTGTTGATCTCTTTAATTTGTTTTTGTTCTTCTGTTGCATCTTTTTGCTCAACGATCGCCACAACAGGACCATTCTTACGGATAATACGACCGTAGCCTGTCGGGTTATCTAGAATCACTGTTAGTAGTGCAATACCGCCTGTTGGCTGTGCATCTAATAGGTTTTCAATCGTTTCAGCTGAAATCAGTGGAACATCACCGTAAAGCACCAGTACTTTTTCATCGTCTTCAAACTTCGGAGACGCTTGATCAACCGCATGACCTGTCCCTAACTGCTCCGCTTGAAGCACCCAATTTACAGGCTCTTCTGCAAGAGTGGTTTGCATTTGATCACCACCGTGGCCAAAGACCAAGTGGATATTTTGTGCACCTAGACCTGTACATGTATCAATCACATGTTTTGCCATTGGCTTACCTGCCAAAGTGTGTAGCACCTTAGGCATGTTCGAATGCATACGGGTACCTTTACCCGCTGCAAGAATCACAGCACTGAATTTCATTGATAACCTATTGACGTTTTATGTTAATTGGCCGTTATTTTAAACAGCTCTTTTAAAATAGTTAATGGAGTAAGGTAAATTTCCAACTAAAATTAATCAAAAAGGCGACCAATTGGCCGCCTTTTTTCATGCAACGTTGCTAATTGAGCTTAGCGACGCTTTTTTGTCAGCTCGATAACTCGTAGCTGAGCAATGGCTTTAGCCAGTTCACTGGCCGCTTGTGCGAAGTCCATGTCACCATGCTGATTCTGGATTTGCTCCTCAGCGCGGCGTTTGGCTTCTTCTGCCTTCGCTGCGTCTAGCTCTTCACCACGGATAGCTGTATCAGCTAGTACAGTCGCTGTACCAGGCTGAATCTCTACCATACCACCAGAAACATAAATAATTTCTTCGTGGCCGTGCTGTTTCACAATACGCACCATACCAGGCTTGATAGCGGTCAGCAGCGGTGTGTGACCATGGAAAATACCAAGTTCACCTTCGCTACCGGTCACCTGAAACGTTTCAACACGACCAGAGAAGATTTTCTTCTCAGCGCTTACTACGTCTAGGTGAAAGGTTATTGCTGCCATATCGCCTCCTAGTTAGCCTTATAGCTTCTTCGCATTCTCAATAGCATCGTCGATGCTACCGCAGTACATAAATGCCTGCTCAGGAATGTCGTCGTATTCACCAGCTAGTAGACCTTTAAAGCCACGTAGAGTCTCTTTTAGAGGTACGTAAATACCAGGGTCACCTGTAAATACTTCTGCTACGTGGTAAGGCTGAGTTAGGAAACGCTCAATCTTACGTGCACGAGATACAACTTGCTTATCTTCTTCAGATAGCTCGTCCATACCTAGGATAGCAATGATATCTTTCAGCTCTTTGTAGCGCTGAAGAGTCTGCTGAACACCACGAGCAACTTCGTAGTGATCTTGACCAACGACTAGTGGATCAAGCATACGAGATGTTGAATCTAGCGGGTCGATCGCAGGGTATAGACCCATTGCAGCGATGTTACGGTTAAGTACAACCGTTGCATCCAAGTGCGCGAACGTTGTTGCTGGAGACGGGTCAGTCAAGTCATCCGCTGGTACGTATACCGCCTGTACAGACGTGATAGAACCTGATTTCGTTGACGTGATACGCTCCTGAAGTACACCCATCTCTTCTGCAAGAGTTGGCTGGTAACCTACCGCAGAAGGCATACGACCTAGTAGTGCTGATACCTCTGTACCTGCAAGTGTGTAACGGTAGATGTTATCAATGAACAGTAGTACGTCACGACCTTCGTCACGGAAACGCTCTGCCATTGTTAGACCAGTCAGTGCAACACGTAGACGGTTACCTGGTGGCTCGTTCATCTGACCGTAAACCATCGCTACTTTTGATTCTTCAGGCTTCTCAACGTTTACAACGCCCGCTTCCTGCATCTCGTAGTAGAAATCGTTACCTTCACGAGTACGCTCACCAACACCAGCAAATACTGATAGACCTGAGTGCTGTAGTGCGATGTTGTTGATAAGTTCCATCATGTTAACGGTCTTACCTACACCTGCACCACCGAATAGACCGATTTTACCACCCTTAGCGAATGGACAAATTAGGTCGATTACTTTAACGCCCGTTTCTAGAAGTGCAATTTCGTTTGATTGCTCTTCGTAGCTTGGTGCACTACGGTGGATAGAGTAAACCTCTTCCGCACCCACTTCACCACGCTCGTCAATCGCGTCACCTAGGACGTTCATGATACGACCTAGAGTTTTAGTACCTACTGGTACTGAAATTGGAGCGCCAGTGTTAACCACTTCTACTCCACGACGTAAACCATCAGAGCTACCCATTACGATACAACGAACTACGCCACCGCCTAGCTGTTGTTGAACTTCAAGAACTAGACGCTCTTTTGAGTCCGTTACGTTTAGAGCGTCATATACACTAGGTACATTGCTCTGTGGGAACTCTACGTCGACTACCGCACCGATGATCTGTACGATCTTACCTGTAGCCATCGTTAATCCTCTAAACTATTTCGTTTTACCTAAGCTTAAACCGCAGCTGCACCACCAACGATTTCTGATAGTTCTTGTGTAATCGCAGCCTGACGGGCTTTGTTATACACAAGTTCCAAATCGTCAATCAAACTGGTTGCGTTATCCGTTGCAGCCTTCATCGCAATCATTCGAGCCGCTTGCTCACAAGCAAGGTTCTCAACCACACCTTGGTATACCTGAGACTCTACGTAACGCACTAATAGCGTATCCAGTAGAGGTTTTGGTTCAGGCTCATAGATGTAGTCCCATGAATGCTCACGCTGCATCTCTTCGCTGTCCGATTTAGGCAAAGGTAGCAATTGATCGATCGTTGGTTGCTGAACCATAGTATTTACAAACTTGTTGAATACTACATATAGACGGTCCAGTTCACCTTCATCGTATTTCTTCAGCATTACGCCAACAGAGCCGATTAGGTCTTGTAGGCTTGGATTATCTCCAAGACCAGAAACCTGTGCCGCAACTTTTGCGCCACCATGTTTAAAGAAAGCTGTTGCTTTTGAGCCAACAACGGCTAGCTCAATCTCAGCACCTTTCTCTCTCCATGCTTGCATGTCTGTAACGGCTTTTTTGAACACGTTAATGTTCAAACCACCACACAGACCACGGTCTGTCGAAACGATGATGTAACCAACACGTTTAGCTTCACGCTCTTCTAGGTACGGATGACGGTACTCTAGGTTTGCGTTAGCCACATGACCGATCACTTTACGCATTGTTTCAGCGTATGGACGAGAAGCTTCCATTGCATCTTGAGAACGACGCATTTTTGAAGCTGCTACCATTTCCATCGCTTTCGTAATTTTCTGAGTGCTTTTAACACTACCGATTTTATTACGTATCTCTTTTGCGCCGGCCATCGTTACTCTCCGTTAGTTGGTGGCAGAAACTGCCACCGACCTAATTACCAAGTTTGGGTTGCTTTGAAGTCGTCAGTCAGTTTCTTCAACTGAGCTTCGATTTCATCGTTGTAAGCGCCAGACTTGTCGATCTCAGCTGCTAGTTCAGCGTATTGACCGCGAGCGTACGATAGTAGAGCCGCCTCGAAATCTAGAACTTTGTTAAGTTCTACATCATCAAGGTAACCGCGCTCTGCCGCGAAGATAGTTAGAGCTTGGTCAAATACAGACATTGGAGCGTACTGCTTCTGCTTCATTAGTTCTGTAACTTTTTGACCATGGTCTAGCTGTTTCTTCGTTGCGTCATCAAGGTCAGAAGAGAACTGAGCAAATGCCGCTAGTTCACGGTATGCAGCTAGTGCTGTACGGATACCACCTGATAGTTTCTTGATGATTTTCGTCTGAGCTGAACCACCTACACGAGATACTGAGATACCTGGGTCAACAGCAGGACGAACACCAGCGTTGAATAGCTCAGTTTGTAGGAAGATCTGACCATCGGTAATCGAGATTACGTTAGTCGGTACGAATGCTGAAACGTCACCTGCTTGAGTTTCGATGATAGGAAGAGCAGTCAAAGAACCAGTCTTACCTTTCACTTCACCGTTAGTGAAACGCTCTACGTACTCTTCGTTTACACGAGCTGCACGCTCTAGTAGACGCGAGTGTAAGTAGAATACGTCACCTGGGAATGCCTCACGGCCTGGTGGACGTTTAAGTAGTAGAGAGATCTGACGGTAAGCTACCGCTTGCTTAGATAGATCATCGTAAACAATCAGTGCGTCTTCACCGCGATCGCGGAAGTATTCACCCATCGCACAACCTGCGTAAGGCGCTAGATATTGAAGCGCTGCAGATTCAGAAGCTGATGCAACTACAACGATAGTATTTTGTAGTGCGCCGTGCTCTTCTAGTTTGCGAACAACGTTAGCGATAGTCGATGCTTTCTGACCGATTGCTACGTAGATAGAGAAAATACCAGAGTCTTTCTGGTTGATGATCGCGTCGATCGCCAGTGCTGTTTTACCAATCTGACGGTCACCGATGATAAGCTCACGCTGACCACGACCGATTGGGATCATTGAGTCAACTGACTTATAACCAGTTTGCACAGGTTGGTCTACCGATTTACGGTCGATTACACCTGGTGCGATCACTTCTACAGGCGAAGTCATTTTCGCTTCGATTGGACCTTTACCATCGATAGGCTCACCCAGCGTGTTTACTACGCGGCCTAGTAGTTCTGGACCAACTGGCACTTCAAGAATGCGGCCAGTACCTGTAACTTTCATGCCTTCCTTAAGGTCAGCATATGGGCCCATTACAACCGCACCAACCGAGTCACGCTCAAGGTTAAGTGCCAGTGCATAACGGCCACCCGGTAATTCAATCATTTCACCTTGCATCACGTCCGCTAGGCCGTGGATGCGGATGATACCATCGCTTACCGATACGATAGTACCCTCGTTGCGAGCTTCACTAACAACTTCGAAAGATTCGATACGTTGTTTGATCAGATCGCTAATTTCCGTGGAATTAAGTTGCATGCTCCAATCCCCATTAAGACTGCAATGCATCGCTCAGGCGGTTCAAACGACCACGCGCTGAGTCATCGATGACTAGGTCTCCGGCTCGAATAATAACCCCACCAAGTAGGGTCTCATCTACACTGCAATTCAGCTTCACTTTGCGTTCAAGACGCTTTTCAAGTTTGCTGCCAATGTTTGCAAGTTGTTCATCAGAAAGCTCTGTTGCTGAAATTACTTCAACATCAATTTCTTTCTCATGTTCTTTTTTCAGAGTAAAAAACTCCGTACAAACATCAGGAAGGGCCGATAAACGACCATTCTCAGCCATTACCTTCAAAAGGTTTTGACCGTGCGCATCAACTTGTTCGCCGCAAACTGCAACAAAAATTTCTGCCATTTTGTCAGCAGAAACCGAACCCGTTAGTAGTTCGTTCATTTGTTCGTTTTTGGCCACTTCAGCAGCAAAAGATAACATTTGGCCCCATTGGTCCAACTGGTCTTTCTCTAAAGCAAAGTCGAAGGCTGCTTTAGCATAGGGGCGTGCGATAGTAGTCAAATCAGACATATGCGCCCCCAGACTTAAAGTTTTGCAGTAATGTTGTCGAGAATATCTTTTTGCGCATCTTTATCGATAGAACGCTCAAGGATTTTCTCAGCACCAGCTACAGCCAGAGTAGCAACTTGTTTGCGCAGCTCATCGCGTGCACGATTGCGTTCAGCTTCAAGTTCTGCTTCTGCTTGCGCTAGGATTTTCTGGCGTTCTGCCTGAGCTTCCTCGCGAGCTTCATCAAGAATTTGAGACTTACGCTTGTTCGCTTGTTCGATGATCTCAGTTGCTGTGCGCTTCGCTTCTTTCAATTGATCAGAAGCGTTGGCTTGTGCTAGATCCAAGTCTTTCGCAGCACGTTCTGCTGCTTGAAGACCATCAGCAATTTTCTTCTGACGCTCTTCGATCGCTTGCATCAATGGTGGCCATACATACTTCATGCAGAACCACACAAATAGTGCGAACGAGATTGCTTGACCTAGCAGAGTTGCGTTTATGTTCACAACAGCTACCCCTCTATTTGGACTTAGTGTTAATCAGTGACAAGCGATAATCGCCCGTCCCGAGTTAAAGGTGATTAACCTAGTTGACCAACGAATGGGTTTGCGAAAGTGAATAGTAGCGCGATTACGATACCGATCATTGGAACCGCATCAAGTAGACCCGCGATGATGAACATCTTAACTTGTAGCATAGGAGCCATTTCTGGTTGACGTGCAGCACCTTCTAGGAATTTACCACCTAGCAGTGCGAAACCAATCGCTGTACCAAGAGAAGCAAGACCGACGATAATACCTACGGCGATTGCAGAAAAGCTCAGTAAAGTTTCCATTACTATCTCCAATTTATAGTTGTTGGCTTAGTGCCCAAATAAAAAGCTTTAAAAAAATTAATGATCAGGATCTTCGTGTGCCATTGACAGGTAAACAATTGTCAACATCATGAATACGAAGGCTTGAATCGTAATAACCAAGATATGGAAGATTGCCCACGGTAGTGAACCCATCCATTGTAAGTACCATGGTAGCATTGCCGCACAAAGAATGAATACAACCTCACCCGCGAACATGTTACCGAATAGACGCATACCAAGTGATAGAGGTTTCGCTAATAGCGATACCACTTCAATTAGTAGGTTAAACGGAATCATCAGTGGGTGATTGAATGGATGTAGTGCAAGTTCTTTTGCGAATCCACCTAGACCTTTTACTTTGATGCTGTAGTAAATCATCAATGCAAAAACGCCTAGAGCCATAGCCATGGTGATATTCACATCAGCAGACGGTACAACCTTAAGGTAAGGAATACCTAGCCAATGCTCTGCTGGGTATGGTAAGAAGTCGATAGGAACTAAGTCCATCACGTTCATCAAAAATACCCAACAAAAGATAGTCAGTGCTAAAGGCGCGATCAGTGGGTTGCGTCCATGGAACGTGTCTTTGACGTTATCGGCGACAAATTCAACGATCATTTCTACAGCACACTGAAGCTTACCCGGTACACCCGCTGTTGTTCTCTTTGCTACTTTGTAAAAAATTCCGAGGAAAATTAAACCAGTAAACCAAGAAAAAAACAGGCTATCGATATGTACGTTCCAGAAACTTGTCTCCGACCCTACTAAACCCAACTTGTATAGCGATAGGTTAGAAAGGTGGTGGGCAATGTAACCGGACGATGTTAGCGCTTCACCTGGCGCAGCCATAACTCATCCTATTTTTTGTTGTTAATGAATAGCACTGGTGCACAGATATTAATACCTAGTACCAGCAAATAGGTTAGTTTGAGGGGAACAAGTTCCACCTGCATATACATGTAGGCAACATAGAACAGTGCAACCGTGATGAGAATTTTCAGTACTTCACCCGTATAGAAGGAAGCAGCGATGCGCTTGGCAGCGCGAGCTCCACTAAACATGAAAGCACACAGCGCGAATACTGCATTGGCAACAACAAAAATGCCTCCGCCAATCAGCGCTGAAAATCCCCAGTCAGGATTTATGGCTACCGCCATTCCTGCTGCCACAAAAATAACCGCGCCAGACTGGATCATTAACAATTGCCTTGCGAGCTCTCGTCCTGGTCTAGCTAACGCAGCTACCATGTATTCGTACCTCTAGTAATATCCACTTCGCACTTAACTCTCTGTGCTGGGAAATTGGCGAAAATTATACGTTCAGTTCAACGTAAAGCAATTCGATTGCATCAAAAACTTACAGTTTTGTTTACAAAACGACAACTTTCGCACAAAATTCGATTAATTAGATTAATTGACCTAAATCAATTATCTCATCTAGGCCTCAAGCTTGGCAATTAGTTGGTCCAATTTGTGAGGCTCATCAAGACTTATCGTCAATTTCGCTTTTCCGTTTGCAGAACGGGTAAGAGAAACTTTTGCATCAAGCAGCTGACTCAATTTATGCGACATTTGCTCGGCTTCGGTATCCTCTTGTTGCCCTTTTTGCTCATTTTGTGGGGCTAAGCACTTTTTTACTAACTGTTCGGTTTGGCGAACAGTCATTTGCTTCTTAGCCACTTGTTGAGCTACTTCGACTTGCTGTTCGCCTTCTAACGCTAACAGAGCTCGAGCATGACCCATTTCCAATTTTTTATCTGCAACCAGACCTTTTACATCAACTTCCAACTGATTCAGACGTAATAGGTTACTGACCGTCGTTCTTGATTTACCAATCACATCGGCCACTTGCTGATGTGTCAGCGTGAATTCATCTTGTAGACGTTCAAGCGCTTGGGCTTCCTCAATCACATTCAAGTCTTCACGTTGAATGTTTTCAATCAACGCCATGGCGATGGCGGCACGATCTTCAACTTTTTTCACCAAACACGGCACGCGTTTTAAACCCGCCTGCCTTGCAGCACGCCAGCGGCGCTCACCTGCGATGATCTCAAACTGACCATTTTCGACCTGGCGAACCACGATTGGTTGAATAATGCCTTGTGATTGAATCGAAGCCGCTAGTTCTTCTAGCGCTTCAGGCGCCATATCTTTACGCGGTTGGTATACGCCCGGCTGCAATTGACCAATCGCTAAATCGGTTAACTCACCGTCTGCCGATAATTCTTGGCTATGCGATGCAATATGCTGTTTTTCACGAGCAAACGAACTGGTCGACAATAACGCATCCAGTCCTTTTCCGAGACCACGCTTAGACATGGGATTGAATTCCTTAGGTTAGAGTTAAACTGGGATTTCTTCGCGGCGGAGCATTTCGCCCGCTAGAGCAAGATACGCTTTGGCACCTGCGGAGTACTTATCGTAGTACATTGCTGGCTTACCGTGACTTGGCGCTTCAGCCAAACGAACATTACGCGGAATGACAGTACGGTAAACTTTATTCCCAAAGTGTTTTTTAAGTTGATCGGATACTTCATTCGATAAGCGGTTGCGTGGGTCGTACATGGTACGCAATAAACCTTCGATTTTTAGGTTTTCATTCACAACAGCCGCTAACTTGCTGATTGTATCCATAAGAGCAGTTAAACCTTCTAACGCAAAGTATTCACATTGCATCGGCACCAGCACAGAGTCAGCTGCCGCCATCGCATTGATTGTAAGAAGGTTTAGAGAAGGAGGACAATCAATAAAGATGAAATCATAGTTATCGCGAACTGACGACAATGCATTTTTTAGACGCACTTCACGAGCGAAAACTTCCATCAATTTGATTTCTGCCGCGGTTACGTCTCCGTTCGCCGCGATCAAATCATACTTCCCTGTTGTTTGGGTACAAACGACTTGATCGAACGGTGTATCTTCGACCAAAAGATCGTATGCGGTGGCATCGACCATATACTTATCCACGCCACTGGCCATCGTAGCATTGCCTTGCGGGTCGAGATCGATCACCAAAACCTTGCGCTTTGTTGCCGCCATCGAAGCCGCTAAGTTAATGCACGTTGTTGTTTTGCCGACCCCACCTTTCTGGTTGGCGATTGCTACAATTTTACCCACGATTACCTCGCTAATTTTCCTTGCGCGATAAGATTACTAGATGACGATCACCTTCCAACTCAGGAACAGCCAAAGATATGATCTCTGTCACACTGCACCATTCAGGAAGCTGATCCATTTCATCTTTAGGGTGCTGTCCTTTCAGCGCTAGAAACACCCCGTGCTCTTGTTTCGGCAAATGGTGGCACCATTCCACCATGTCTGTCATTGAAGCAAAAGCTCGACTCAAAACGCCATCAAATTTTTCTTCAGGTTGGAATTCTTCGACGCGACTTTGAATTGGTGTCACGTTTTTCAGCCCTAATGTGTGCACGACTTGCTTGATAAAACGAATGCGTTTGCCAAGACTGTCGAGCAAAAAGAAGGTTTTCTCAGGGTTCATTATTGCCAAAGGGATGCCCGGTAACCCCGGACCAGTACCAACATCAATGAAGCGCTCACCGGGCAGGTGTGCGCTTACAACGATACTATCAAGAATATGTTTCACTAACATATCAAGCGGATCACGTACCGATGTTAAATTGTACGCTTTGTTCCATTTGTCGAGCAGTTCGACATAACCAACTAACTGCTCTCGTTGCTGTTCTGACACTTCCAAATCGGTTTTCGCGATCAGTGAATCCAGCTTTGTTCGCAATGCGCTCATTATTCTTCCTCACCTTTCTTCAGCAAACCATGCTTTTTCAAGTGAACAAGTAGAATAGAAATTGCAGCAGGCGTAATACCAGAAATGCGTGATGCAATACCGATGCTCTCTGGTTTGGCCTCGCTCAGTTTAGCAACGACTTCGTTTGATAAACCTTTTACATCGCGGTAATCCAAATCAGCAGGTAACTTGGTATTTTCGTGACGCAGTGATTTTTCGATCTCTTCCTGCTGACGCTTGATGTAACCATCGTATTTCACTTGAATTTCAACTTGCTCAGCCGCTTGCTGATCTTCAAGTGCAGGAGCAAACGCTTCAAGTTGCGTCAGTTGCGAATAAGTGATCTCTGGACGACGCAGAAGATCCTCACCACTCGCTTCACGGGCCATTGGGGTTTTCAGCAGCTTGTTCAGCTCATCAACACCCTCTGACTTCGGATTCATCCACGTTGCTTTCAAACGCTGACGCTCCGTTTCCATATTGTTGATTTTCTCGTTAAAGCGAGCCCAACGAACATCATCAATCAAGCCTAGCTCGCGCGCTTTTTCCGTTAAACGTAAATCGGCGTTATCTTCACGAAGTAGCAGGCGGTATTCCGCACGAGAAGTGAACATGCGGTACGGCTCTTTGGTACCCATGGTCGATAAGTCATCAATCAACACGCCCATGTAAGCTTGGTCACGACGTGGGCTCCAGCCTTCTTTGTCTTGGCTAAACAAGCTTGCATTTAGACCGGCCATCAAGCCTTGCGCTGCGGCTTCTTCGTAGCCAGTCGTGCCATTAATCTGGCCAGCAAAGAACAAACCATGGATGAACTTCGTCTCGTACGTTTGCTTCAAATCACGTGGATCGAAGAAATCATATTCAATCGCATAACCTGGGCGAACGATGTGCGCATTTTCAAACCCTTTCATTGAGCGCACGATTTGTACTTGCACATCAAATGGCAAGCTGGTCGAGATACCATTAGGGTATAACTCGTGCGTGGTTAGGCCTTCTGGCTCAATGAAGATTTGGTGGCTGTTTTTGTCAGCGAAACGCATCACTTTGTCTTCAATAGACGGACAGTAACGAGGACCAATACCTTCAATCACACCTGCGTACATTGGACTGCGATCCAAGTTACTGCGGATCACATCGTGAGTTTGTTCATTGGTGTGGGTGATGAAACATGGAATCTGACGCGGATGCTGTTCACGTTTGCCCATGAACGAGAATACAGGCGTTGGGTTATCACCGTGCTGAGCTTCTAGCACTGAAAAATCAACAGTACGAGCATCAATGCGCGGTGGAGTACCTGTTTTTAAACGATCCACACGGAACGGCAGTTCACGCAGTCGATCCGCTAATGCGATCGATGGTGGATCCCCGGCACGACCACCAGACGAGCTTTCCATACCTATGTGGATCTTACCACCAAGGAAGGTACCCACGGTTAGCACAACGGCTTTCGCATGGAAGCGAAGTCCCATTTGAGTTACCACACCAACTGCGCGATCTTGTTCAACAATCAGATCATCAACTGACTGCTGGAACAACGTTAAGTTAGGCGCATTTTCTAATGCATTACGAACGTACGCTTTGTACAGAGCGCGATCGGCTTGAGCTCGAGTTGCTCGTACTGCAGGACCTTTGGAGGCATTTAGTGTACGAAACTGAATACCTGCATGGTCGATGGCTTCAGCCATCAAACCGCCCATAGCATCTACTTCTTTTACTAAGTGACCTTTACCAATACCACCGATCGCCGGATTACAAGACATCTGGCCTAATGTATCGATGTTATGGGTAAGGAGAAGCGTTTTTTGTCCTGTGCGTGCAGATGCGAGCGCGGCTTCCGTTCCTGCGTGTCCGCCACCGACAACAATGACGTCAAAGTTTTCGTGATAAAGCATGAACTGACCTCAGGTATTCAAAGGGATTTAATGGACAGATAAAGGAGCCGTATTTTACCTGCTTTATGCCAGAGAGAAAAACGTTTTCTCGTTTTATCCGTTTTAAGCTTCAAGATAAATATATATAAGATCTATATATATGATCTTTTATTAGATCTACTATTAGGATCGACCGTTTCTGTGGATAACCTAAAAATGATCAACAAGATCATGGATCTTCTTTGGATCATATCTTGTGATCATGATTGGATCAGATTGAGGATTACCTGGGATCAAAAGTGGTGGTTATACACAGGGGGTGAAATTGATCAAAGTTGTTATTGGGATAACTAAAGGAAAATCACTGGATCTTATTGTAGTTATCCACAGTCTGTTTGGTTGGTTTTTGAGCGGTTAAACAAAATAATTTGGTGGGAGAGTTATTCACATGGGAGAAAACAGAGCCGAATTTCGACTCTGTTGAAGGGAAAGTCGTGAGTTTAAAAACGTTCGATATTCTCTTTTAACCACATTTCTGCGGCGTCTTCTGGCACATCATGGCTCAGTACATCGATTTTAAAGCAATCTGCGAGAGGGGTTGCACCAATATCCTCTAATAAATCATAAGCGTGTTGACCAGCGGCACAGAACGTATCGTAGCTAGAGTCACCAATCGCAATCACCGCAAATTTTACATCAGTCATTTTTGGCGGTGTATTTTGTAATGCTGCGATAAAAGGTTGGATATTATCAGGATACTCACCAGCTCCATGTGTAGAGGTGATCACCAACCACGTACCTTGATTTTCGATATCACTGAGGGAAGGCTGGTTGTGGATCGTTGTTTCAAATCCATTCTCGTTGAGTAGATCACTCAGGTGATCCCCTACGTATTCTGCGCCACCTAACGTGCTGCCTGTAATAATGTGGATCATACTTCTTCCTTATTGAATGCGACGGCTAAAGCTCATGGATGGCTTGCCGTACAAAAAGAAACGCGGTGTGAGTTAAGCTCAGCACCGCGCGTTCGATTATTTACTTCCCGATACAGAATGAAGAGAAGATTCGTCCCAGTAAGTCGTCAGAACTGAACTCACCGGTAATCTCATTGAGATGTTGTTGGGTGATACGTAGCTCTTCAGCCAATATTTCACCTGCCATATAGCCTTCAAGCTGCTCCTGGCCTATTTGAAGGTGCTGTGCGGCACGTTCTAATGCATCGAGATGACGACGACGAGCCATAAACCCACCTTCACTGTTGCCAGAGAAGCCCATACACTCCTTGAGATGATCGCGCAGAGCTTCAACCCCTGCACCAGTCTTCGCTGACAAACGGATAAGAGTAGGGTTATTGACGTGGCAGATCCCCATATCTTCACCCGTTTGATCCGCTTTATTACGGATCACAGTTATGCCAATGTTGTCTGGTAGGCGATCCACAAAATCTGGCCAGATATCTTTCGGATCGGTGGCGTCGGTTGTCGTGCCATCCACCATGAACAACACGCGGTCTGCTTGGGCTATTTCATCCCACGCGCGTTCGATACCGATTTTCTCTACTTCATCGGAAGCATCACGCAAACCTGCTGTATCAATGATGTGTAGTGGCATGCCATCAATATGGATATGCTCACGCAGTACATCACGCGTGGTTCCTGCGATGTCGGTTACGATTGCAGACTCTTTACCCGATAGTGCGTTCAGCAGGCTTGATTTGCCCGCATTTGGACGACCCGCAATCACGACTTTCATCCCTTCACGCATAATAGCGCCTTGGTTAGCTTCTTTGCGCACCGCATCTAGGTTGTCGATGATGGCTTGTAGGTCACCAGCCACTTTACCGTCGGCCAAAAAGTCGATCTCTTCTTCAGGGAAGTCGATGGCTGCTTCAACATAGATACGCAAATGAATCAGCGACTCAACTAAGGTATTAATGCGGCCTGAAAATGCGCCCTGTAAGGATTGCAGTGCCGATTTTGCTGCTTCTTCAGAACTGGCATCAATGAGGTCTGCGATCGCCTCGGCTTGAGCGAGGTCGAGTTTATCGTTCAGAAATGCGCGTTCAGAGAACTCACCAGGGCGAGCAGCTCGAATACCATCTATACCTAGAATGCGTTTTATCAGCATATCCATCACGACAGGGCCGCCATGGCCTTGCAGCTCAAGTACGTCTTCACCGGTAAATGAGTGTGGGTTAGGGAAGTACAGTGCGATGCCCTGATCAAGCACAGTGCCATCTTCTGACTTAAACGGCAGGTACTCTGCGTAGCGGGGCTTTAGTGTTTTGCCAGTGACTTCTAACGCCACTTGGTTGGCTTTAGGGCCAGAAACTCGAATAATACCGACACCGCCACGACCAGGCGCGGTCGCTTGAGCGACAATCGTATCTGTAGTCATAATTTTGCCTTTTGAGCTGGGCTATAGGGAAGATACCTAGGGAGCCATCACAATTAATTAGCTGAATTGTAATCAGCCAAAAACAAAAAGGCGACCTTTTGGCCGCCTTTCTCAATCATTTCCTAAAAGGTTACTTGCTGTGTAAGCCTTTTTTCTCTAATCCTTTGTAGATCAGAGTTTGCTGGATAAGCGTTACGATGTTCGACACCAACCAGTACAGAACGAGACCTGATGGGAAGAACAAGAAGAAGAAGGTAAACATAACCGGCATAAAGGTCATGATCTTCTGCTGCATTGGATCCGTTACCGTTGTCGGGCTCATCTTCTGGATTAGGAACATAGACGCACCCATCAATAGCGGCAGGATGTAGTAAGGGTCCTGCGCTGAAAGGTCATGAATCCAACCGAAGAATGGAGAGTGACGTAGCTCTACCGATTCCATTAGTGCCCAGTAAAGCGCGATGAAAATAGGCATCTGTAGGATAAGAGGTAAACAGCCACCTAGTGGGTTCACTTTCTCTTTCTTGTACAGTTCCATCATTTCTTGGCTCATGCGCTGACGGTCATCACCGATACGCTCACGCATAGCTTGCAGCTTAGGCTGAAGCATACGCATTTTCGCCATAGACGTGTATTGCGCTTTTGTTAGTGGGTACATTGCACCACGAACGATGAAGGTCAGACAGATGATTGCCACACCCCAGTTACCAACAAAGCTCTGGATGAATGAAAGCAACATATGAAGAGGCTTCGCAATGAACCATAACCAGCCGTAGTCCACTACTAGGTCTAGGTTAGGTGCCACTTCTGCCATTTCATCTTGCAGTTTTGGACCAACCCAAAGTGTTGCTTCAAACTTAGCCTGATCGCCTGTTGCGATAGTTTTGTTCGGCATACGAACGCCGATGTCGCCGAGGTTGCCAATTACACGAGTGTATAGGTTAGTACCTGGTTCGTTACGTGGGATCCAAGCTGCGGCAAAGTAGTGCTGAATCATTGCTGCCCAACCTTGGCCATCGGCTAGGTTAAGAGACAGGTTGCGATCCTGCATATCATCAAAGCTGTACTTCTTGTAACGCGTATCTTCTGTTGAGTATGCGCCACCACGGTAAGTAGGCATTGTGATGCTACCACCATCGTCCATTAGATTTTGACGTAGGTGAGCGTACATACCAAATGTTGCGTTGTTGCCTGAGTTGTTCACTACATCGTATTCAACATTAAGCGCGTAGCTGCCGCGTTTAAAGATGTAAGTTTTGGTGTATTCGATGCCGTTTGCAGTGAATGTCATCGGAACGCGAAGTTCATCTTGACCGTCAGCCATTGTGAAGCTGTCTGCACTTACGTTGTAGTGAGGGCGATTTGTGCTGCTCAAGTCGATACCTTGAGGACCCACTAGACCGCTTTGAGCGATAAATTGGTGACCTTGAGCGTCTTTAAGCAGAACAAAGGAATCTGATGAATCTAACTCAGCAGAGTATTCGTTAAGGTTGGCATGTACCACATCGCCACCAACGGTGTCGATCGACAGAGTTAAAACATCAGTCGTTACTGTGATAGTTTTTGCAGAAGCTTGCTGTTGACCAGGAACTGGGTCAAGTTCATCAGCAAAAGATGGTGCAGGTAGAGTGCTGCTTGATTGAGCCTGTTCAACTGCTTGAGGTTCTGGATTCTTTGCAACTTGCCATTGTTGAAACAGCAAAAAAGAAACCAGGGCCAAACCGATGAGCAGGATATTACGTTGAGAATCCATCGTTAGTTATCTCTGTCTTGTTTTTGGACTGGTGGAACGGGGTCATACCCCCCTTCATTCAAAGGGTGGCATTTTAATAGACGTTTGCCTGATAACCAACATCCTTTTACAAAACCGTGAGCTCTCAAAGCTTCTAGCGCGTAAGTGGAACAGGTTGGTGTGAACCGGCAACGAGGACCAATCAAAGGGCTGATAAACCAGCGATACAGATAAACGAGCCCAATGGCTATCCACGTGAAGGGCGAGACAGGCGTTGCCATAGCTTATCAAACAACTTAAAAATTTCCTCATTGCTTAAATCTTGCGCGCTTTTCTTCGCAATCACAACAAAATCTTTGTTTGGAAGCTGATGTTGATTGTTACGAAAGCTTTCACGAGCCAAACGCTTAAATCGGTTACGACCGACAGCCGTTTTGATTTGCTTTTTGGGAACCGCTAAACCTAATCGTGGGTGAGAAAGTTTGTTATTGCGAGCAATGATGGTGAAATGAGGCGAGCCAGCTCGATGAGCTTGCTGGAAGACGTTTTGATAATGCTCGGGAGTTAACAAACGTAACTCCCGATTAAACGCGTACGTGTTCAAAATAAACTAGCGATTATTTTGATAGGCGCGCACGGCCTTTTGCACGACGTGCGTTGATAACTTTACGACCGTTCTTAGTTGCCATGCGAGCACGGAAGCCGTGAGTACGCTTGCGCTTTAGAACTGTAGGTTGAAAAGTGCGTTTCATGATAATTACCTTTACTGATCAGTAGTTTTAGGTTCTTGTTAAACCCGGCGTGGGTATTTGCTTTCTTATATAAAGAAGCTCTTTATATAGAGAAGGACAACCGACGCCTCTCAACAAAGAGGCGGAATTGTAATCACACTCACATAATGTGTCAATGACTCAATGAGTACGAAATTCCGGCCGGGCGATTATACGTAGTGTGAGTAAAATCTCAAGGATCAATCGATCCTGATGCTTGATCGTTACTCTATTCCTACTTGGTTAAGGAATTTTTTCAAACGAGGATCTTGTGGATTATCGAAGATATCCTGTGGAGAACCTTGCTCAACGATATTGCCTTCCGCCATGAAGATCACTCTATCAGCGACTTCTTTCGCGAATTGCATCTCGTGCGTCACCACCAGCATGGTTTGATGCTGATTAGCTAACTTCTTCATTAATGAGAGAACTTCACCGACCCATTCAGGATCCAGCGCAGAAGTTGGTTCGTCAAACAACAGCAGTTCTGGTTGCAGCGCCATCGCTCGGCCGATACCCACACGTTGTTGTTGGCCGCCAGATAATGACGCTGGATAACTATCGCCTTTATCCCCAAGGCCGATGTCATCCAGAATTTGTTGCGCTCGTTTGAGAGCATCGGCTTTTTTCCAACCTCGAACGGTCACTAGACCTTCGGCAATGTTCTGGCGCGCATTCATGTGGGCAAACAGGGCATAGTTTTGGAACACAAAGCCAGTTCGACGACGCAGCGCTAATACTTCGGCTTTAGTGTGTTTTTGAGTATCAACGGAGATGTCATCTATCGTGATACGACCTTCATCTGCTTGTTCTAGAAAGTTCACCGTACGCAGCAAGGTTGATTTACCCGTACCACTTGAGCCGATAATCACGATGATCTCACCTTGCTTAATATCGAGGTCGATGCCTTTCAGCACTTCAGTCTCACCAAAACGTTTGTGAATATTTTCTAACTTAATCATCGTACGTACGCCTTATTCAGTTTTGCTTCTGCCCAGATTTGTACGCGAGTCAGAATCACCACCACGCCCCAGTAAATAAGAGCAACCGCAAGGAAAGCTTCAAAGAAACGGAAACTTGATGAGGCTTCCATCTGTGCTTTCGCCATGATTTCGGCCACACCAAGCGTGAAAGCAAGAGACGTTGACTTGATCATATCGATGAAATAGTTCATCAATGAAGGCAGTGCGACACGCGTTGCTTGAGGTAAAATCACTCGGCGCATTGCTTGGGATGTCGTCATACCGACCGATAAGCTCGCTTCCATTTGGTTGCGATCAATGCCAATAATGGCGGCACGAATACTTTCCGCCATATAAGCGGCAAAGTGCAGCGTTAAACCGATAACCGCTGCTGAAAAGGCGTCGATACCGACCATCAATGGAAAAATTTGCGGTAAGCCGTAATAGAGCAGGAAAAGCTGAACCAACAGTGGGGTGCCACGGAAGAAGCTGATGTACAGTTGGCTTAATTGATCCAGAACTGGCAGTTTAAATACGCGAATATTGGCTAAAATGACGGATAAAATCAGCGAAAACACCAATCCCCATGTCGCCATTTCCATGGTTGTGCCAAGATATTTCAGCAATATCGGCAGCAGTTCCAACATGTAATTAAAGTCAAATCCCATACGGCTTACCTAAAGGCTAGAGAAAAGAAAAGGTGGAAAACAAGTTCCACCTTTACGTAAGTTTATTTTAGTCCGAGAGTGATACCACTTTGCGGCCTAAAGTACAAAGAGTTCTTATTTCGTGATGTCAGCGCCAAACCACTTCACGGAAATTTTCTCTACTGTACCATCTGCGCGCATCTCAGCCAGTGCTTTGTTTACTTCTTCTTGCAGCTTACGACCTTTCTCGTTGTCAACGAAAGGCCATGCGTTTTGAATGGTCTCAAACGGTTCACCTGCCAATTCCAGAGGAAGGCCAGTTTTCTTAATCAGCTCTAACGCAGAAAGACGATCCATTACAAACGCGTCTGCACGACCGAGCGCCACGTCATGTTCGATACCTGTGTCGTACGTTTTAATGTTGATCTTGCCGTCTTTGTCGTATTGACGCAGTAGTTGCTCAAAGTTAGAGCCTAGGTTGACCGCAACGGTTTTGCCCGCAAGATCGTCAACACCTTTGATGCTGTCGTTGCCTTTACGCACGGTAATTTGTGCGCCATCTACAACGTAAGGGTCAGCAAATAGGTATTTAGCTTTACGCTCATCAGTCATGGTGATTTGGTTGGAGATCGTATCGATACGACCAGTTTCTAAAAGACCAAATAAACCAGAGAAGTTGGCTGTTACGTATTCGATTTTGTAATCGTTACGTTTACCGATTTCATCCCACATGTCGACTTCAAAGCCTTGTAGCTTGTCTTGCTTTACAAAAGTAAACGGGAAGTAGCGACCTGACATACCAACTTTGACTTCAGTAGCGGCTTGTACGGTTGCTGCCGACAGTGCAATGGCTGCAACGGCAACCTTAATCCAGTTTTTCATAATACATCTCCATAATTTTATGGTTGGAAATACTACTGTTAGTTAGCTCAATTAAATAAATAACCAAGAGCAATAACCTAGACCTGTGAGTTATTAGATAATAGAAGAAGAATGTTAAATGTGACGAAAATGCGAACTGAACCTAGCGAAATGATCGACAAAATCAGCATTGGGAATAAAATAATACACAGACTTATCACCAATCGCTCGATCTTGTGAATTTTGCCCAATTGTGGATCGTTGTGTGGGCAAATTTGGGGCAAGGTGTGTTGATCTCATCAAGTTTGCAGAAATAATTGTGAATAACTTGGATCTTATTCACTGGATCGTCGATCAATCGCTGGCGATCTTGGTTATCAACAGGTAAAATTGCCAGTCTTTTCCGATAATTCAATTACTCAGTGGGGGCACCGTGTCATCTTCGCTTTGGCTGCAATGTTTGCAGCAGCTTCAAGAAGAGCTACCAGCTACAGAATTCAGCATGTGGGTTCGTCCGCTACAAGCGGAGCTCAATGACAATACTCTCACTCTATTCGCGCCAAACCGCTTTGTGTTGGACTGGGTGCGTGATAAGTATCTGAACAATATTACTCGCTTACTGCAGGAATACTGCGGTGGCGATATTCCTAACTTACGTTTTGAAGTGGGGAGCCGACCTGTCTCTGCACCAAAACCAGCGCCGACACGTACGCCTGCAGATGTGGCTGCCGAGTCATCTGCACCTGCGCAATTACAGGCGCGTAAGCCAGTACACAAAACCTGGGATGACGACGCTCAAGCGATTGCGGCTATCAATCACCGCTCAAACATGAACCCAAAACACAAGTTCGATAACTTTGTTGAAGGTAAGTCGAACCAACTGGGTTTGGCTGCGGCGCGTCAGGTATCGGATAACCCAGGTGCAGCTTACAACCCACTATTCCTATACGGCGGCACGGGTTTGGGTAAAACCCACTTATTGCATGCGGTGGGTAACGCGATTGTGGATAACAACCCGAACGCAAAAGTGGTCTACATGCACTCAGAGCGTTTTGTGCAAGACATGGTAAAAGCGCTGCAAAACAATGCGATTGAAGAATTCAAACGCTACTACCGCAGCGTGGATGCGCTCCTTATCGATGACATCCAATTCTTTGCTAATAAAGAACGTTCACAAGAAGAATTCTTCCATACCTTCAACGCACTATTGGAAGGTAATCAGCAGATCATTCTAACGTCTGACCGTTATCCTAAAGAAATTAATGGCGTTGAAGATCGTCTTAAATCTCGCTTTGGTTGGGGTCTTACTGTTGCGATCGAGCCGCCTGAGCTTGAAACACGTGTGGCGATCTTGATGAAAAAAGCTGAAGATCACCAAATCCACCTTGCTGATGAAGTGGCATTCTTCATTGCCAAGCGTCTGCGTTCGAACGTTCGTGAGCTCGAAGGTGCACTGAACCGTGTTATCGCGAACGCGAACTTTACTGGTCGTCCAATTACGATTGATTTTGTTCGTGAAGCGCTGCGCGATCTGCTTGCTCTACAAGAGAAGCTTGTGACAATCGATAACATTCAAAAGACAGTGGCGGAATACTACAAGATTAAAGTAGCGGACTTGCTGTCTAAGCGTCGTTCTCGTTCTGTAGCGCGTCCTCGTCAGCTGGCTATGGCGTTAGCAAAAGAGCTAACCAACCACAGTTTGCCTGAAATTGGCGATGCGTTTGGGGGCCGCGATCATACGACCGTACTTCATGCTTGTCGCAAGATTGAGCAGCTGCGTGAAGAGAGCCACGACATTAAAGAAGATTACTCTAACTTGATTCGCACCCTGTCTTCGTAATCGGTTAGAATAACGGTATTCTAAGCAAATCATTTATTGAGCTGACAGCGTAAAGAGCCAAGCATGAAATTTACCATTGAACGTAGTCATTTAATCAAACCGCTACAGCAGGTTTCGGGCGCTTTAGGTGGCCGACCAACCCTGCCAATCCTGGGTAACCTACTTCTTAAAGTAGAAGAGAACGTATTGTCGATGACGGCAACCGATCTTGAAGTAGAGTTAGTAAGCAAAGTGACGCTAGAAGGTGATTTTGAAGCGGGCAGCATTACCGTTCCTTCGCGTAAGTTTCTCGATATCTGCCGTGGTTTACCGGACGATGCGATCATCACATTTGTATTAGAAGGTGATCGCGTACAAGTTCGCTCTGGTCGCAGCCGTTTCTCATTGGCAACGCTTCCAGCGAACGATTTCCCTAATATTGAAGACTGGCAAAGCGAAGTGGAAGTATCACTGAGCCAAGCCGATCTACGTACGCTGATCGACAAAACTCAGTTCTCGATGGCGAATCAAGACGTTCGTTACTACCTCAACGGCATGTTGTTTGAAATTGACGGCACCACGCTACGCAGCGTGGCGACGGACGGCCACCGTATGGCGGTATCGCAAACTCAGCTAGGTGCGGACTTTGCGCAGAAGCAAATCATCGTGCCACGCAAAGGTGTGCAAGAATTAGTAAAGTTGATGGATGCGCCAGAGCAGCCTGTAGTACTTCAGATCGGTAGCTCCAATGTTCGTGCTGAGGTGAATAACTTTACTTTTACCTCTAAGTTGGTTGATGGTCGTTTCCCTGACTACCGCCGTGTATTGCCTCAGAGCACCAATAAGACACTAATAGCAAGTTGTGACGAGTTGCGCCAAGCCTTCTCTCGTGCTGCGATTCTTTCCAACGAAAAATTCCGTGGCGTGCGTGTGAATCTGGCTGATACTGAAATGCGCATAACCGCGAATAACCCAGAACAAGAAGAAGCGGAAGAGATGCTTGATGTAACCTTTGAAGGTGACGCCATCGAAATCGGCTTTAACGTAAGCTATGTGCTTGATGTTCTGAACACGTTGCGTTGTGAAAATGTACGTGTGTCGATGTCGGATGCTAACGCTAGCGCGTTGATTGAAAATGCCGACGATGACAGTGCCATGTACGTGGTGATGCCAATTCGTCTATAAGCCAACTGAATGCCTCTTTCTCGTCTCATCATTCAGCAGTTTCGAAACATTAAAGCCTGTGATATTGAGTTATCAGCAGGCTTTAACTTTCTTATCGGGCCGAACGGCAGCGGTAAAACCAGTGTCTTAGAAGCGGTTTATCTGCTCGGGCATGGCCGCTCATTCAAGAGCTCTCTCACCGGACGAGTGATACAAAATGAGTGTGACGAACTGTTTGTTCATGGTCGTTTTTTGAACTCGGATCAATTTGAGCTACCTATCGGCATTAATAAGCAGCGTGATGGCTCAACAGAGGTTAAAATAGGCGGTCAATCTGGACAAAAATTAGCGCAGTTGGCACAAGTTCTGCCTCTGCAGTTGATACACCCAGAAGGGTTTGATTTACTGACAGATGGCCCTAAACATCGTCGTGCGTTTATTGATTGGGGCGTGTTTCATACCGAGCCCGCTTTTTATCAAGCATGGGGAAGGTTCAAGCGCCTGAACAAGCAGCGCAACGCGTTGTTGAAAACCGCCAATAGTTATCGTGAGCTCAGTTATTGGGATCAGGAAATGGCAGGATTGGCTGAAAACATCAGCCAATGGCGAGCAAGTTACATCGAGCAGATGAAAACTGTCGCAGAAACTATCTGTCAGACATTTTTGCCAGAATTTGAGATCCAATTGAAGTATTATCGTGGCTGGGATAAAGACACCCCATACCACGAGATACTAGAAAAGAATTTTGAGCGTGATCAGGCATTGGGATACACCTTTAGTGGCCCAAACAAAGCTGATTTGCGCATTAAAGTGAACGGAACGCCCGTTGAAGATGTTCTGTCACGCGGTCAATTAAAACTCATGGTGTGTGCATTGCGTGTAGCGCAAGGGCAACACCTGACAGAGATGGCCGGTAAACAATGCATTTACCTAATTGATGACTTCGCGTCGGAATTAGATAGCCAACGTCGCAAGCGTCTTGCTGACTGCTTAAAAGAGACGGGCGCACAAGTATTTGTAAGCTCTATCACTGAAAGCCAAATCGCCGATATGTTGGACGATAACGGTAAATTGTTTCATGTGGAACATGGCAGGATAGAGTCAAACTAGAAGAGAGAAACTCATGTCTGAAAATTACGATTCATCGAGTATTAAGGTACTGAAGGGTCTGGATGCGGTACGTAAGCGTCCAGGAATGTACATCGGCGATACGGACGACGGCACCGGCCTTCACCACATGGTTTTCGAGGTGGTGGATAACTCAATTGATGAAGCGTTGGCAGGTCACTGTAAAGACATCGTTGTGACAATTCATGAGGATAACTCGGTTTCCGTTAGCGATGATGGTCGTGGCATTCCAACAGAAATCCACTCAGAGGAAAATGTCTCTGCAGCAGAAGTAATCATGACGGTTCTTCACGCGGGTGGTAAGTTCGACGATAACTCATACAAAGTATCGGGTGGTCTTCACGGGGTAGGTGTTTCAGTAGTAAACGCACTATCAGAGAAAGTTGAGCTAACGATTCATCGTGGTGGCCATATCCATACGCAAACCTACCGCCATGGTGAGCCTCAAGCGCCACTAGCCGTTGTGGGTGATACGGATAAAACCGGTACACAAATTCGTTTCTGGCCAAGTGCCGAAACGTTCTCTAACACTGAGTTCCACTATGACATTCTGGCGAAACGCCTGCGTGAACTGTCATTCCTGAACTCTGGTGTGTCGATCAAATTGGTTGATGAACGTGAAGCGGACAAACATGATCACTTCATGTATGAAGGTGGTATTCAAGCGTTCGTTGATCACCTAAACACCAACAAAACGCCAATCATCGAAAAAATCTTCCACTTTAACTCTGAGCGTGAAGACGGCATTTCAGTTGAAGTGGCGATGCAATGGAACGATGGTTTCCAAGAGAACATCTTCTGCTTTACCAACAATATCCCACAGCGTGATGGTGGTACTCACCTTGCTGGTTTCCGTGCTGCGCTAACACGTACATTGAACAGCTTTATGGATAAAGAAGGTTTCTCGAAGAAAGCGAAAACAGCGACTTCAGGCGACGATGCGCGTGAAGGTCTAACTGCGGTTGTTTCGGTGAAAGTGCCTGATCCTAAGTTCTCAAGCCAAACAAAAGACAAACTGGTTTCTTCTGAAGTGAAATCAGCTGTTGAGTCTGCAATGGGTGAAAAACTGTCTGAGTTCTTGATTGAGAACCCGACAGAAGCGAAGATGGTTTGTTCGAAAATCATCGATGCAGCACGTGCTCGTGAAGCAGCGCGTAAAGCTCGTGAAATGACGCGCCGTAAAGGTGCACTAGACCTAGCTGGCCTTCCAGGTAAACTTGCAGACTGTCAGGAAAAAGATCCGGCACTCTCTGAACTATACATAGTGGAGGGTGATTCGGCAGGCGGCTCCGCAAAACAAGGCCGTAACCGTAAGAACCAAGCGATCCTACCGCTAAAAGGTAAGATTCTTAACGTAGAAAAAGCACGTTTCGACAAGATGCTATCTTCTCAAGAAGTAGCAACACTGATCACCGCACTAGGTTGTGGTATCGGTCGTGACGAGTACAACCCGGACAAGCTTCGTTACCACAACATCATCATCATGACCGATGCCGATGTCGATGGTTCGCACATCCGTACGCTACTGTTGACCTTCTTCTACCGTCAAATGCCAGAGCTTATCGAGCGTGGCTATGTGTACATCGCTCAGCCACCACTATACAAAGTGAAAAAAGGCAAACAAGAGCAGTACATCAAAGATGAAGAAGCGATGAACCAATACCAAGTATCATTGGCTCTGGACAATGCATCGCTACACGTAAACGCAGAAGCACCAGCATTGGCTGGTGAAGCACTAGAGAAGCTTGTTCAACAGTACAATGCGGGTATTAAACTGGCGGAACGTATGAGCCGTCGTTACCCAAGTGCTTTGGTAAACGAGTTGATTTACACTCCTCGCCTAACGCCAGAGCAATGCCATGACGCATCAGTTGTGGAAGCGTGGACGAAGCAGCTTATTGAACAGCTGAATGCGAAAGAAGTGGGTGCAAGCCAGTACAGCTACGAAGTTGAGCAGCACGAAGAGCTAGGCTTAAACTTGCCTAAGATTGTGGTTCGTACTCACGGCGTGACGCACGAACATGCAATTAGCATCGACTTCCTAAACTCGAAAGAGTACGGCAAGTTGGCTGATCTATCAGAAGCACTTGATGGACTTCTGGAAGAAGGCGCGTACATCAAACGTGGTGAGCGTACTATGCCAGTGGCAAACTTTGCAGAAGCGCTTGACTGGTTAGTGAAAGAGTCAATGCGTGGCTTAAGCCGTCAGCGCTACAAAGGTCTAGGTGAGATGAACCCAGACCAACTTTGGGAAACCACCATGGACCCAGAAACTCGTCGTATGATGCAGGTAACGATTGAAGATGCGGTAGGCGCAGATCAACTGTTCACTACGCTAATGGGTGACCAAGTAGAACCTCGTCGTAACTTCATCGAAGAGAACGCACTGAAAGTAGCGAACCTAGACGTATAACGACACTTTTCGTGATAGTAAAAAGCAGCGAGAAATCGCTGCTTTTTTTGTTGTACCACCAGCTAAAATCGCCACTTTCTGCTAAAGCGGATGTTTTTCTGGTACTAACTGCCAACAACCCGATCAAGCCTGCCATTTTATATCTGTTTTCTTTTTTTCTCGCCATTTTGTTCGCTTGAGCGCTTTTGCTTTCTTTTTTCTGCTCGCTATAGTGCTGAAGAGCTGATGATTAAGGAGACTAAGAAAATGGTGATGACTTTCCTGAACTAAGCCGGAAGTGATGCACTTCCGGTTCAATGCACTGAATTTATTTGTAAGACAAGGCATTAAGAAGGAAATAATCATGTTTGAACGCTGGTTCTCAGCGTACTGCTTGGCGCTGCGAACTTGGTGGTTAACCAGTCGCTTTTTAACCTATCAATCACCACTAAGGTTGTTATCGCTATTTGAAACCTGCGAGCAACAAGCCCATTGCCGTAACCGAACTCGTATTGCGGTTGGGGACACGGTTCGCTTAGTGGATGTTGAACGCGCCTATCAATATCGCATGACATTGGTCAGCTCGCGCAAGGGGCAACCCATGACAGGTATGCTCGCGGTCGATTCTTATTTGGGGTCTCGACTATTAGGTCGAGCTAAAAATGATGCGCTCGAAGTGGAAATTTTTAATCAGCGACGCTGCTTTGTGATTACTGAAATTGTTCATCAATCGCAACCACCAGCTCAGAAAATGCTGTGTGGTTGTCTGTTGTGCCAATAAATAGAGGTGAAGTCATGAGTAAGAAAGAAAAGAAACAACCGCAGTTGAGTCTAAAAGAAAAGCGCAAACTAAAGCAGGAAAAGGCGGCAGAAAAGGGCGTTGTAAAAGCGCGTAAATCCTCCCGCAAGTAAAGTGTAGATTGAGCCCTCCAGAACGGCGGGCTTTTTATCACTGATCGCGAAGTGATGAGGAACTAAGCTGTTCAAGGGGATTGTGGATGCTTTAAAAATTTTTTGTTTTTTCCCTTGAAAGTCATTTTTGACGACCTTATATCTAGTTATGAAGAGGGTGACTGGCTTGCTAGAGACTAGAAGACCAGCCCTCTGAAATCGCTAAAACGAGATCGCTCAGAAGAGGATATGGCGTTTTAGCACACAACTTAAACCTTTAGATTCAATATCATGTCTCCGAGCCAAACCAAGGCCAGTGGAATGATAAGAATCTCTTAGTTCGGCGTTGGTTTTTGCATAAACACGCCAGTAGGATTGAACTCATCTGAACTAAGACTATTGCTTAATTAAGAGGATAGATTTATGCGTAATGTAGATTTCTCACCACTATACCGTAATGCAATTGGCTTTGATCGTCTGCTAAACCTGATGGAAGCGAATACAGCGAAAAATACTTCTGGCGGTTACCCTCCATACAACATTGAGCAAAAAGACGAGCACAACTACCGTATTACTATGGCCGTTGCTGGCTTTGCTGAAGAACAGCTCGATCTGACTCAAAACGAAAACATGTTGATTGTGAAGGGCGAACGTAAAGCAGAAGAAGGCAAAAACTACGTTTACCAAGGTATTGCAGAACGTGATTTTGAACGTAAATTCCAGCTAGCGGATTACGTAAAAGTCGTGGGTGCATCAATGGAAAACGGTCTGCTTCATATCGATTTAGTTCGTGAAATCCCTGAAGCCATGCAACCACGTAAGATTGCTATCGGTGGCAACAACCTGATTGAGAACAACTAATCAGTTAACCACCCGGTTATAGAATGAGAAAGAGCGCCATATGGGCGCTCTTTTTAGTTTGGGGTTTTCAAATCCGCTATTTTAAAGCTGTAATTTCAAAGAGAAGAACGGCTGAGTTCAATCCGTCTATTTACCTGCGCGGTAAGCCTTTTCCACTTCTTCAGCGATAATCGCAATGCCTTTTTGCATCATCTCATCATCTTGAACGTAGTTCATACGCAGGCATTGGTGCGCGTGATCCCACTCGTCTTGCTGACCAATAAAGAAATATTCACCAGGGACAATCAATACGCCACGCGCTTTCAAGCGTTGGTACAGTTCCATTGTTGTGATTGGCAGTTCATCAAACCATAACCACAAGAAGATAGCGCCTTCCGGCTTGTGGATGCGGAATCGCTCATCGGTAACTGCTTGTTGGAGCAGTTCAACCGCTCGTTGTGATTTTTGCTTGTAGAACGGCTTAATCACCTCTGAACTCAGTTTAAGCAGATCACCTTTGCCAATTATATGGTTTGCCAGCGCTGGACCAACACTGCCCGGCGCTAGGCTGATGATGCCGTTCATATTGGTTAATGCTTGCGTGATTTCTTCACTCGCAATCACAATGCCACAACGCACGCCCGGTAAACCAAGCTTAGATAGGCTCATGCATAGGATGGTGTTTTCATTCCAGAACGGTTCGACATCTTCAAAGATGATGTTCGGGAAAGGTAGACCGTAGGCGTTATCGATGATCAGCGGGATGTTGTTCTCACGTGCTAGCTTGTCCAGCTTACGTACTTCTTCGTCTGTCAGTACATTACCCGTTGGGTTGGTTGGACGAGATGCACAGATTGCCGCAACAGAGTCGTCGACGGTTAGCTGCTCAAAATCGACGTGGTATTTAAACAGACCGTTATCTAACAGCTCGATTTCTGGGTGGTAAGAGATAAAGATATCTTCATCAATGCCAGCATCACCATAACCGATGTATTCAGGTGCGATAGGCAGTAGCACTTTCTTGTGCGAACCGTCTGGCTGTTTACCTGCCAACAAGTTGAACAAGTAGAAGAAGCCACTCTGGCTACCGTTAGTTAGGCTGATGTTCTTTTCGGAAATATCCCAGCCGTAAGTTTCACGGAATAACTGAGCTAGCGCTTTGACGAACGCGTCTTTACCCTGCGGGCCATCGTAGTTGGCGAGGGCGGCGACGAGCTCCCCACTGGCGAGCATTTCCTCACTGGCTTGGTGAAAGTAATCGAGCATGGCAGGAATGGCGGCAGGATTACCTCCACCGAGCATGATGGCACCTGGTGTGCGCAGACCATCATTCAAATCGTCCATTAACTGCGTAATACCTGAATACTGATTAAATTTTTCACCAAACTTTGAGAACTGCATGCTGACTTATACCTAATTCATTGTGATTGCTTTGTGTATGTTTATGCCGATGTTTTATCGGCTTATCGAGTAATCCTTGACCTTACCTCAATGTGTAATTAACACAAAGTGTGAATTAAGCCGAAAAAGAAAAAAGTGCGTCATCAGACCAGAGGAACGAGACAAAAGGGCAAAAAGAACAATAAAAAAGGGAAGCTTATGCTTCCCTTGCTGGTGGAGAGAGTGTGATTTACTCACCGGTGTAAACAATCAACACCTTGTCGTCTTGGTATTGGCGTTCAAACGCGTAGTAACCTTCTTGGTGGCGAGTGATGTGCTTACCTTGAGCAACTGCTGGGTGGCGTTTACGGAATTCACCCAACTTTTGCCAATGTTGCAGTAGATCTTCTCGTTCGCCATGAATCTTATCCCATGGCATATCTGAGCGTGTGCCTTGGTGGGCGTCTGAACCAGTAATGCCAAAATCACGAGCTATCTCATCACCGTAATAGATCTGTACTGCACCCGGAGCCAGCATCAGAGCATTTGCCGCACGTGCTTGGTCATCAAAGCTGCGGCTGCGAGCTGACCAAAACAGTTGTGTATCGTGTGAAGACAGGTAGCTCAACACATTGAACTCAGGATCGGTATTGATGCGCTCTGCATAGCGGCGGTAATCATTATCAAGTTGAGCGAAACACTTCAGCGCTTTTGGTGCTACATCAGATTGGAACTCGAAGTTGATGATGGAATCGAAGCCGTTATCGAAATACGGGCTCTTCACTACGCTGTGTGCCCACACTTCACCTGTCATCCAGAAAGGTAGGTCATCCAAGGCTTTGTCCGGGTTGTTTTGCTTCCATTGAGCAAGCGCTTGGGTGGTGCTGGCTTTCAGCTCTGCCCACGCTTCCATTTCAACGTGTTTTGCAGTGTCAACGCGGAAGCCATCAATGCCATAGTCACGCACCCAATCGGATAACCAGGTAATCAGGTGTTCACGTGGGGTTTGTAGCTCATCTTGCGCATTGGTGTTTTTATTGCGGAAGAAGTTTGGTAATCCGGTTTTCTGAGTCGATTCGGTTTTTAGATCCGGTAGGTAGTTCAAAGACATGGTGATGTCGTTGTAGCCCGGAGCATCGTAGTCGCCAATATCGGTGCGGATCCAATCTTTGCCCCACCATTTATCCCACGCTTCGCTATCACCGTATTTGATGTAGTCGTTGAAGCTGTGCCAGCTTTGTCCTGATTTTGGCTGCCAGTCGGTCCATTTTTCACCAAGGACTTCTTTGGCTTCTTGGTCATCAAGGTAAAGCTGACCAAATCCGAATTCCTGCATGTCTGCTAATGTCGCATAACCTGTGTGGTTCATGACCACATCCCAAATCACGCGGATACCTTTCTTATGGGCAGTATCGACGAAGGTTCTGAGTTCATCTTCGGTACCCATGTTGGCATCAAGCTTGGTCCAATCTTGGTGATAGTAGCCGTGGTAGCCGTAGTGCTTAAAGTCGCCTTTATCGCCGCCGCCAACCCAGCCGTGGATTTGTTCCAGTGGTGAGGTTATCCAGATAGCATTGACACCAAGTGATTCGATGTAATCGAGTTTTTTCGTTAGACCCGATAAGTCACCACCGTGGAAGGTACCAATCTCATATTTTCCGTCTTTGCTGCGACCGTAGCTGTTGTCGTTGTCTGGGTTGCCATTGTAGAAGCGGTCGGTCATGACGAAGTACACCGTCGCATTGTCCCAACTGAACGGTTTGTCGGCTTGCTGTTCAACTTCTTCTAGCAGCAATAGACCTTGGCTCATAGGACCCGGTTGCATGGTGACGCTGCCATTGGCGACAGTGGTTTCTTGTCCGGTTAAGGCATCACGAACGACAGTGCCATCATTAAAGGTTTGGGCAACGTTGATGGTTTTTGGCGTGTCAGTTGCGACAGGGCAAGAGTAGGTGATGTCCTGACTCTGTTTTGGTTTGATTTTTACCGTCAGCTCATTGGTGGTTGGATTGAGCGTAAATTGATAGGTATTGGCTTTGAAGATGCGCAGCGGCATTTGTGCGTCAGTGGCGCAGTTATCCATTTTTAATGGACGATTGAATTTGATGCGATCTTCTTCTGCTAAGGCAAAGCTACTGCCACAGCTTTGATTACTGTCGGCAATGGTAAAGGTGTAGCTGCCTTTTTCGAGTTTTTGCTCAGCGACAAGTAAGCCTTGTGAGTTTTCCTCAAAAACAGCAGTGTCATCACCAACGTTTAATACGATGGCATTTTCTGGTATCTGGCTGCAGGCGCTCAGTAGACCGATAGAGAGTGCGAGAATTGTTTTTTTCATTGTGTCCTTCCCCCGAATAAACAGTCCAGTTATAGCAAAACTGTGCCTCTACAATCCGAGCTCTACACCAACAAATTAAACGCGTCTCACCCTACAAATTTTAGTCTTGTTCACAAAATGAATAATAAGCGTCACCTTCATCGGTTTGAAGGCAACAAAAAAGGGAAGCATCAGCTTCCCTTTTAGTTATTTCTTAATCACTTCGAAGAGTAATGAATTACTTTTGAAGCAAAGAAATGTCTGCGATCTGTAGGAACAGGTTACGCAGGTTGTTCAGTAGTGTCAGACGGTTCTTCTTAAGTGCTTCGTCGTCTGCCATTACCATTACGTTATCAAAGAACGCATCAACTGGTTCACGTAGGTCAGCTAGCTTGCTTAGGGCTTCTTGGTAGTTACCTGTAGCAAATGCTGGCTCTAGCGCTTCAGTCATTACTTCAACGCTTTCTGCTAGTGCTTTCTCTGCGTCTTCTTGTAGAAGAGCTAGGTCGATGTCTGCTGCTAGCTCGCCGTCGAATTTCGCTAGGATGTTACCTACACGTTTGTTCGCTGCTGCTAGAGACTCTGCTGCCTCTAGTTCACGGAAGTGTGAAACCGCTTTAACTCGTTGGTCGAAGTCTGCTGGTTTCGTAGGGCGACGCGCTAGAACTGCTTGAATGATGTCTACGCTGAAGCCTTCGTCTTGGTACCAAGCGCGGAAACGACCAAGCATGAACTCGATAACGTCTTGCTCAACGTTGTCGTTGGTTAGGCGATCGCCAAATAGTGACTTCGCTTTCGCTACTAGGTCAACAAGATCTAGGTTGTAGCCGTATTCAACGATGATACGTAGTACACCTAGAGATGCGCGGCGTAGTGCGAATGGGTCGCTGCCTTTAGGCGCTTGACCAATACCGAAGATACCTACGATAGTGTCTAGCTTGTCTGCCATTGCAACTGCTGTTGAAACGCCGTTTGATGGCAGTTCATCACCTGCGAAACGAGGCATGTATTGCTCGTTCAGTGCTACTGCAACTTCTTCTGCTTCACCATCGTGGCGAGCATAGTGCATACCCATAACACCTTGAGTATCCGTGAATTCGAATACCATTGAGGTCATTAGGTCACATTTTGCTAGTAGACCAGCACGCTTTGATTTCTCAACGTCAGCACCGATTTGCTCAGCAATGTAGCCAGCAAGTTCTGTGATGCGGTCTGTTTTGTCTTTGATCGTACCCAGTTGCTTTTGGAAGATCGCTTGCTCTAGTTCAGGCAGACGGTCGATAAGCGGACGCTTACGGTCTGTGTTGAAGAAGAACTCTGCGTCAGCAAGACGAGGGCGAACTACTTTCTCGTTACCTTCGATTACGTAACGAGGCTCTTTTGATTCGATGTTCGATACGAAGATGAAGTTAGGTAGTAGCTTCTTGTTTTCGTCGTAAACAGGGAAGTACTTTTGGTCACCCTTCATGGTGTAAACCAACGCTTCAGAAGGCACTTTTAGGAACTCTTCTTCGAACTTCGCTGTTAGTACTACTGGCCATTCAACCAGAGACGTTACTTCTTCTACTAAGTCATCTTCTAGGTCAGCGATACCGCCAACCGCTGCTGCCGCTTTTTGTGCGTCAGCTAGGATGATTGCTTTACGCGCTTCGTAATCTGCCATTACTTTACCGCGCTCTTCTAGAATCGCAGGGTATTGCTCAGCAGAATCGATAGTGAACTCTTGCTCACCCATGAAGCGGTGACCACGGATAGTGCGGTCAGAAGCAACACCAAGGATCTCGCCTTCGATTAGGTCGCTGCCCATTAGCATGGTTAGCGTCTTAACTGGACGGATAAATTGAGTCGTTTTGTTGCCCCAGCGCATTGGTTTTGCGATAGGTAGGTTTGCTAGTGCTTTCGCTGCAAGTTCAACGACGATCTCAGACGTTGGCTGACCTTTCACTTCTTGTTTGAACAGTAGCCATTCACCTTTGTCTGTTACCATGCGCTCTGCTTGGTCAACCGTGATGCCACAACCGCGTGCCCAGCCTTGAGCCGCTTTTGTTGGGTTGCCTTCCGCGTCAAACGCTGCAGAAACCGCAGGACCACGTTTTTCAACAACTTTGTCAGACTGGCTGTCTGCTAGTGCTGCGACTTTAAGTGCAAGACGACGAGGTGCCGCGAACCATTTAACGCCTTCGTGAGCAAGCTCAGCGCCTTTTAGTTCTGCTTCGAAGTTTGCTGCGAATGCTTCAGCTAGAGTGCGAAGTTGCGTTGGTGGTAGCTCTTCTGTACCTAGCTCGATTAGAAATTCTTTTGCCATGTTACTCTACCCCTTGCGCTTGTTCTTTCTTACACATTGGGAAGCCTAGAGCTTCACGCGATGCGTAGTATGCTTCTGCAACTGCTTTAGTCAGGTTGCGGATGCGTAGGATGTAACGTTGGCGTTCAGTTACTGAGATCGCTTTACGTGCGTCTAGTAGGTTGAATGCGTGACCAGCTTTTAGAATGCGCTCGTAAGCAGGTAGTGGCAGTGGCTTTTCAAGCTCAAGCAGCTCTTTACACTCTTTCTCGCACTGTTCGAAGAAACCAAATAGGAATTCCACGTCTGCGTGCTCGAAGTTGTAAGTCGATTGCTCTACTTCATTTTGGTGGAAGATGTCACCGTAAGTCACTTTGCTGCCGTCTGGTGCGATGTTCCAAACTAGGTCGTAAACAGAGTCTACTTCTTGGATGTACATTGCTAGACGTTCGATACCGTAAGTGATCTCACCAGTAACTGGCTTACACTCAAGACCGCCAACTTGCTGGAAGTAAGTAAACTGAGTCACTTCCATGCCGTTTAGCCAAACTTCCCAGCCTAGACCCCATGCGCCTAGTGTTGGGTTTTCCCAGTTGTCTTCTACGAAACGGATGTCGTGTACAAGAGGGTCAATACCAAGAACTTCAAGGGAGCCAAGGTACAACTCTTGAATATTGTCAGGCGATGGTTTTAGCGCTACTTGGAATTGGTAGTAGTGCTGAAGACGGTTAGGGTTTTCACCGTAACGGCCATCAGTAGGACGACGTGAAGGTTGTACGTAAGCTGTCGACATTGGCTCTGGGCCAAGCGCTCGTAGACAGGTCATTGGGTGAGAGGTACCCGCACCCACTTCCATATCTAGCGGTTGAACAATGGTACAACCATTTTGAGCCCAATAATCCTGCAGCGCGAGGATCATTCCCTGGAAGGTTTTGATATCGTATTTTTGCATAAGTCAGGTTCGCGCGATTCTCTTGTTACTCGTTAATTCGTCATCTATGCCGAGTTTTTCAACTCTAACAACGGCGATAAAGAGTAATTACGGTTGAATAAATTAACAATCTAGTATAACCAGATATTGAGCATGGGAGTAGAGCTAATCTTGATTAATTCGTGGGCGATTTTCTCCTTTAATGAATTTTTACCGCGTTATCTGCTGTATTTTTCCTAAAAGGGAGTTTTCGCCTGCTTTGGCTCTTGAGAAGCGCAACAAAGGTGGCTAGAATTGCGCCTGTCTTTGGGGAGTAGCTTACCTGATGAAGTTTCTGTTTCATCTGGTTCGTCCGTCAACATAATTGGTGCAAAATCACCATGGCGTTCGAGACTTGAAGCCTTTCAAGTTTAGCAAGACCTTAGACAAATCATCACGAACCGGGGTAGGGGCGTGAGGTTTGTCTTCGGTTAAAAATAATAATCCCTGCCCCAATGAGCATGTCGTGAGCGTTTTAGCTATTTCAATTACTACTGTAGCGTTAGCAGAAATTGGCGATAAGACCCAATTGCTATCTCTATTACTCGCAAGTCGTTACCGAAAACCAATCCCAATTATTGCAGCAATCTTTTTGGCAACTATTGCCAACCACGCTTTGGCTGCATGGTTAGGTGTGGTTGTCGCAGACTATCTATCACCTGAGATTTTAAAGTGGGTGCTGGTGGTCAGTTTTGTCGCGATGGCGGCTTGGGTTCTGATCCCGGACAAACTGGATGATGACGAGCAGATTTCTAATCGAGGCCCATTTATTGCCAGCTTTATCGCGTTCTTCGTTGCGGAGATAGGCGATAAAACTCAGATCGCCACTTCCATCTTAGGGGCGCAATACGCGGATGCGTTAAGTTTGGTGATTATCGGTACCACAATCGGTATGCTGCTGGCGAATGTACCTGTGGTCCTGATTGGTAAATTGTCGGCCGACAAGATGCCTTTAGGGCTGATCCGTAAAATCACCGCATTTTTGTTTATTGCTCTGGCAATAGGGGCTGCACTGTTCTGATTTTTTGCACGTGAAATGATGTGAGTTATCAATCATTAGTAGCGTGCTGCGCGAGTTCAAACTCTGACTCTAAATCGTTCCGTTGCGTGACGGATGACATATAAGTGTCATACTTGTCATGGTAGTTTAATGGTGTGAATGATAGCGAGAGGGCAAGTTTATGCTTACACGTTACATGGGGATGTCCCCGAAGAGTCAGAGTTATTTATTCACTTTTGGTTTAGCGCTGTGTTTACTAGCGATGGTGCTAACTGATATGTGGTTACCGATTGTAGCAGGATCGTTCGTTCTTACTGGATTGACAGTAGAAGCGTGGATTCGTGTCGCTCACATCATTCCTATGCATGAAGAGATGCGGGCAATGAAGAAACAACTTAACAAGCTCCAATCAGAAGTTCGCACACTCGAATACGACGAATAAACAAACGGCAGCCAATATAGGCTGCCGTTTTTAGTTCGACCAGATTATTCCAATCCTTTCTTGATCAGGTACTGATACGGAACTTGCTCCGTTTGTGCCGCAACTAACTGGTGGTCCATAAAGCGGCAGAAACTCGGAATGTCTCGAGTCGTGGATGGATCGTCTGCTTTGACCAGCAAAATCTCACCATCTTGCATGTTGCGAATTGTCTTCCTGACCATCATCACTGGCTCTGGGCAGCGCAGTCCTTCCGCCTCTAATGTCTTGTTTGCCAGTTCAGGATTAAAGCTCATAGTGTGATTCTCGTAACTAACTGAGCGTTGAATTTTACTTTCGTTGAAAAAATATTCAATAACCACTTGGCAAACCGAATTTTTTGTTTTACCTTAAATTAACAATTTGGTAACAACTGACAAGGGAGAGGCAATGTTAACAGCGTTAGACAGACTTACGATTTACTCAGTGCTGTGTTTTATCTCGTTTTGTGCATTGGTGCTCAGGACGCCAGCTGACACCTCTTTGACGCCTCTAGTAGGCATGGTTGCCACTATTATTGGGATTTGGATCGAGATGCGCAGATGGTCTGGCGCATCTGAGCAAGAAAATTAGCGCTTCTTGCTTGGATCAGAATGCTTTTAATAACGCTCATCTATTTTTACCGACACTTCATTCCGACACTATCCCCATTTTTCTTGGGCTTCCCCGCTGAAAGGCGGGATTTTTTTTGCCTAAAGAGTACAATTTACCCAAACACATACAAAATAAGTGGCTAATTCGTGGAACTGGAAGACATCTATCGCCGAGATTTAAATTTACTGGTTGCGTTGCGAGTACTGATAGAAGAAAACAGTGTCAGTAAGGCGGCAACACGTCTGAACTTGAGTCAATCGGCAATGAGTCGTGTGCTTGGTCGTCTACGCGACTTATTGGGAGACCCGCTGTTTACTCGTCAGGGACAGCATTTGATCCCAACTCAGAAAGCGTTAGAGATCGATCGCTCATTGGGCGAACCATTAGAGTCTTTACGTCAGTTGTTATCTCCGGTTGAGTTTGACCCATTGCAATGCGTACAGACTTTCAACATCGTGACCACCGATTATGCCATGCAAACGATCTTACCGTTCGCTTTGCCGAGAATTTACCAAGAAGCACCAAACGTGTCTTTCAACTTCTTACCACTGCAACACGACCGTTTATCAGATCAGCTCACTTATGAAGGTGCAGACTTAGCGATTTGTCGCCCGACAGGCCCGGTGGAGCCTCTACGCAGTGAAGTGTTGGGGCGAGTGGGGGTGCTGTGTATGCTTTCAAAACAGCATCCATTAGCGAATAAAGAAATGAGCTTGGATGATTATCTGAGTCATCCACATGCCATGATCGCCATCAGTGATGGTGTTAAGGCACTGATCGAACAAGCTTTGATGGAGAAACCTAAGCGTAAAATGGTTCTGCGGGCTTATCATTTAGAAGCCGCATTGGCGATCATGGATACCTTGCCAATTATCATCACAGTACCAGCGGATTTGGCGTATCTGGTTGCCGAGCGTTATGACTTGGTGGTGAAACCATTACCATTCCAATTCACGCCGTTTGAATACTCGATGATTTGGCATGCGCGTTGCGAACATTCTCCCGCTCAAGAATGGTTAAGAACGATTGTGCGTGAAGAGTGTAGCCGTCTGATAGCTAAACGTATCGAAGATATGGGACTGAACTGCTAACAAAAAAGAGCCAGCAATGCCGGCTCTTCGTCTATTTACACTGAGTCAGTGTTTATAGCTTGATAACCACACGACCCGTAACTTGACCGTTGGTGATGTCTTCTGCATATTTCGGTGCTTCAGCAAGAGCAACTTCAGTACACGCTTGCTCGAAGTAGCTGTCTGGTAGTAGCTCAACCAATTTTTCCCACGCTGCAGTGCGTTTTTCAAATGGGCATGAAACAGAGTCCACACCTTGTAGGCGAACATTACGTAGGATGAACGGCATCACTGTGGTTGGTAGATCAAAACCACCTGCAAGACCACAAGCTGCAACTGCACTGTTGTAATCCATTTGCGCCAATACTTTTGCTAGTACTTTGCTGCCTACAGTATCAACCGCACCTGCCCATACTTGTTTTTCAAGCGGACGTGCTGGTTCTTCAAATTCAGTACGGTCGATGATGCGGCTAGCACCTAGTTTTTCAAGTAGCGGGCCATTTTTCTCTACACGACCTGTCACTGCAGCAACTTTGTAGCCAAGCTGTGCTAGAAGCGTTACTGCGACTGAGCCTACACCGCCACTTGCGCCAGTTACTAGGATTTCGCCATTTTCAGGTTTGATGCCTGCATCAAGCAGTGCTTGAACACACAGCATACCAGTGAAGCCAGCAGTACCAACCATCATTGCTTTCTTGCTGTCTAGACCTTTTGGTAGTGGTACTAGCCAATCCGCTTTTAGACGAGCACGCTGAGACATACCACCCCAGTGGTTTTCACCCACGCCCCAACCAGTAAGGACAACTTTGTCACCAGCTTGGTAGCGGTCGTCTTCTGAGCTTACTACCGTACCTGCTAGGTCAATACCTGGCACCATCGGGAAGTTACGGATGATTTTACCTTTACCTGTGATCGCAAGACCGTCTTTGTAGTTTAACGATGAGTAATCAACGTCAATCAGAACGTCGCCTTCAGGCAGTTGTGTTTCATCGATTTGCTCGATGTTAGCGATAGTACGTTTGTCTTCTTGATTTAGAACTAGAGCATTAAACATAAGGTTCTCCGATTGTGCGGTAGCATGACTCTGGGTCACATGCAGCAAGATATCAACTGGTCTAAGTGTATGTCTTCTTTGTCTATGAATAAAATGAAACTTGAGCATTTAATGTATGCTCTTCATGCATGTTTGATGTAAAACAAAAAGGGCGACATCAATTGTCGCCCTTAAGTGTAATACTAAAAATTTTATTATTAGTTCATTTGCTTATGATTGTTGGCTCGATCACTACAACAACGTCTTGAACTGTTATGGTCGTTCAAATACTGTCGCAATGCCCTGACCCAAACCGATACACATGGTGGCCAGACCGTATTTCGCGTCTTTCGCTTCCATTAGGTTGATCAACGTTGTTGAGATACGTGAACCAGAACAGCCTAGTGGATGACCCAATGCTATCGCACCACCGTTAAGGTTGACCTTCTCATCCATAACATCAAGTAGGCCTAAGTCTTTAGCACACGGCAGAGACTGCGCGGCAAATGCTTCGTTTAGCTCAACCACATCCATGTCTTCAATTGAAAGACCGGCACGCTTGAGCGCTTTTTTCGTCGCAGGTACAGGACCGTAACCCATAATAGAAGGATCGCAGCCCGCAATGGCCATGCCTTTAATACGTGCACGAATCTTCAAACCAAGCTCATTGGCTTTCTCTTCACTCATGATCAACATCGCTGATGCACCATCGGACAGCGCCGATGAAGTACCGGCTGTTACTGTACCGTTTGCTGGGTCGAACACTGGGCGAAGTTGAGATAGACCTTCAACGGATGTTTCAGGGCGAATCACTTCGTCGTAATCCAGAGTGAACAGTGTGCCGTCTGCTGCGTGGCCTTCAATTGGTAGAATTTCGTTTTTAAAACGACCCTCTACGGTTGCTGCGTGCGCACGAGCGTGAGAGCGAGCGGCAAACTCGTCTTGTTGCTCACGGCTAATACCATGTAATTTACCAAGCATTTCAGCCGTTAAGCCCATCATGCCCGCAGCTTTTGCTACGTTCTTTGACATACCTGGGTGAAAGTCTACACCGTGGTTCATTGGCACATGCCCCATGTGCTCAACACCACCAATTAGGCAGATTTCAGCATCGCCAGTCATGATGGCACGTGTACCGTCGTGAAGCGCTTGCATGGATGAACCACACAAGCGGTTCACCGTCACGGCGCCAATTTCAATCGGCAGGCCCGCGAGTAGCGCGGCATTACGTGCAACGTTAAAGCCTTGCTCTAGTGTTTGCTGTACACAGCCCCAGTAGATGTCTTCAATCTCGCTTGGGTTCACTTGTGGGTTACGCGCAAGAATGCCTGTCATTAGGCGCGCAGATAGATCTTCTGCTCGTGTATGACGGAAAGCACCACCTTTAGAGCGACCCATTGGAGTACGTAGACAATCGACTACGACAACATTTCTTGTTTGATTAGTCATTTTAGAATCCCTCCTTAGATAGAACCTTGCTGTTGTGCACCGTAAAAGCTTTCACCTTTCGCCGCCATATCAATCAGCATTTGCGGTACTTGGTACATCGCACCTAGCTCGGCGTGTTGTTTTGCCATTTCAACGTATTCAGCAATACCCACGCTGTCTAGATAGCGGAATACGCCACCGCGGAATGGAGGGAAACCAAGACCATAAACCAATGCCATATCTGCTTCCTGCGGAGTCGCGATGATGCCTTCTTGTAGGCACAGCACCACTTCGTTGATCATTGGAATCATCATACGTTGAATGATGGTCTGATCGTCAAAGTCCTGCTTATCGGCACAAACGTCAGCAAGTACCGGTAAGATCGCTTCGGAGAAGGTTTTCTTCGGCTTACCTTTTTTATCTATGGTGTAGCTGTAGAAGCCATTACCATTTTTCTGACCATATTTGTCTGCTTCGAACAGTGCATCAATCGCATCACGACCTTGTTTACCCATACGCTCAGGGAAACCGTCAGCCATCACAGCTTGTGCGTGGTGCGCGGTATCAATGCCGACTACGTCAAGCAAGTACGCCGGTCCCATCGGCCAGCCAAACTTACGCTCCATGACTTTGTCGATTTTCGTAAAGTCAGCACCATCACGAAGTAGCATGCTGAAGCCGCCAAAGTATGGGAACAATACGCGGTTAACGAAGAACCCTGGGCAGTCATTAACGACAATTGGTGATTTGCCCATTTTCGCAGCATACGCCACAACACGATTGATGGTTTCATCAGAGGTGTGCTCACCACGGATGATCTCAACAAGAGGCATACGATGCACTGGGTTGAAGAAGTGCATACCACAGAAGTTTTCTGGGCGTTTTAGTGATTTTGCCAATAGGTTGATAGGAATCGTTGAGGTGTTTGAGGTGATAACGGTGTCGTCACCGACATGGGATTCAACTTCACTTAAAACTGCTGCTTTTACTTTCGGGTTTTCAACGACAGCTTCAACAATCACATCAGAGTTCTCAATACCTGCGTAATGTAAGCTCGGTGTGATTGACGCTAAAATACCCGCCATCTTAAAGCCATCAATGCGACCGCGAGATAAGCGTTTATTCAGCAGCTTAGATGCTTCAGTCATGCCTAGGTCGAGCGACGCTTGTGCGATGTCTTTCATCAAGACTGGCACACCTTTTAGCGCTGATTGGTAAGCAATGCCGCCACCCATGATACCTGCACCTAATACGGCTGCACGTCGCGTGTCTTTACTTGCTGACTTCGCTGCTTTTTTCGCAATGCCTTTGATGTATTGATCATTAAGGAATAGGCCAACGAGTGATTTTGCTTCTTCCGATTTAGCCAGTTTCACGAAGTGCTTACGTTCAATGTCTAACGCTTCATTACGTGCAAAGCGAGCACCTTCTTCAATCGTGATAACGGCTGTCATTGGGGCAGGGTAGTGAGGACCTGCTTTTTGTGCCACCAGACCCTTCGCCATGGTGAAGCTCATCATTGATTCAAGCTTACTCAGCGTTAGCGGAGATGTTTTCTGTGCTCGGCGTGCTTGCCAGTCAAGTTTCTCGTTAATTGCAGAGTTAAGAGTTTGTAGTGCTGATTCGTATAAAGCATCAGGCTCTACAACTGCATCGAGTAAGCCAATTTTCAATGCTTCATCAGCTCGGCATGCTTTACCTTGGGTGATTATTTCCATTGCGCTGTCTGCGCCAATAACGCGAGGTAAGCGTACACAACCACCAAAGCCAGGCATGATTCCCAGTTTCGTTTCTGGTAGGCCGATGCTGGTGGTTTTGTCACCAATACGCATGTCTGTTGCTAGCACACATTCACAACCGCCACCAAGAGCGTGGCCTTTGATCACTGAGATGGTCGGAACGGGTAAGTCTTCTAATTTGTTAAAGATGCTATTAGCAAATTGCAGCCATTGGTCGAGCTCGGCATCCGTTTTAGCAAACAGACCTAAAAACTCGGTAATGTCCGCGCCTACAATGAATGCGTCTTTATCTGAAGTGAGCAACAACCCCTTGAGGCCTTGATGGGCAATGAGCGCATCAAGAGCTTTATCTAGCGATTCTAATGTCGCTAGGTCGAGTTTGTTGACGGATTTTGGAGAGCAGAAGTTTAGCTCTGCAATACCATCTTGTATTTCCTTTACCTGTAGGGTTTCGGCTTGGTAAATCATTGTCTATCTCCATGACATACAATCGTGGATTGTCTGTATACCTATTTCAACGACGCCGTGTACCTCGGCAAATAGGTATCGAGGAAGTCGTTTTATTTTTGTTCTGGTTTGACCAGTAAAGTTAGTTTGGATCGTGGATTGTTTAATTTCAATACATTTTTTAAACAAGTGTTTAACATTGTGCGCTGTGGCAGATCTTATGCGACGGGTAAATCACACTCGTGATAGACTTCAGGCAAATAGACATGAATCCATAATCCTATGAATGACAAGCCTTATCTGATTCCAGCAGAGCCCGCTCAATTTGAAGAAGAAATTAAAAAGAGCGTCTTCATTACTTATTTGGCACACACGCCAAGTATCGAAGCTGCAAAAGCATTTGTTGATCAAATCAAAGCTAAACACGCTGATGCTAGACATAACTGTTGGGGCTTTGTTGCTGGTCGACCAGAAGATTCGATGAAGTGGGGCTTTAGTGATGATGGAGAACCTTCAGGTACGGCAGGCAAACCAATCCTGGCGCAGCTGTCTGGATCTGGGGTGGGGGAGATCACGGCTGTGGTCACGCGATACTCTGGTGGAATCAAGTTAGGTACAGGCGGCTTGGTTAAAGCGTATGGGGGTGGGGTTCAACAAGCGCTCAAGCTGCTTCAAACTATTGAGAAAAAAATAACCACAAAGCTCAGACTAACGTTAGACTATGGGTTTATGCCTATCGCACAATCAATCATGCCGCAATTTGGTGCGATAGAAGTCGAGGCTGAATACAGCGATCAGGTCGTATTAGTGGTGGAAATTGAGCTTCGAGAAGTGAGCGCGTTTACCCAAGCAATCATCAATAAAAGCGGGGCAAAGGCAATTGTCACTCCGCTAGACGGACAATAATGAAAAACAGGAAGCAACAGGGACAGCTTCGCTAGTCAATTTATCCATGCAATTTCGTTCAATTATTCGAATCGTCGGGCTACTGCTCGCACTCTTTAGTGTCACTATGCTTGCGCCAGCACTCGTTGCGCTGATCTATCGAGATGGTGCTGGTGTGCCTTTTGTCACGACATTTTTTGTTCTGCTGTTTTGTGGGGCCGTTTGTTGGTACCCAAACCGCAGGTATAAGCACGAGCTTAAAGCTCGAGATGGCTTTCTTATTGTCGTCTTATTCTGGACAGTACTTGGCAGTGCAGGCTCGATCCCCTTTCTCATTGCTGACAATCCGAACGTCTCAGTGACAGATGCGTTTTTTGAATCGTTTTCTGCTCTCACGACGACCGGGGCGACCGTTATTGTTGGTTTGGATGAGTTACCTAAAGCGATTCTATTCTATCGACAGTTACTGCAGTGGTTCGGCGGTATGGGAATCATCGTATTAGCGGTGGCGATTTTGCCAGTACTTGGCATCGGTGGTATGCAGCTTTACCGCGCCGAGATCCCAGGTCCAGTCAAGGATACTAAAGTGACGCCGCGCATAGCAGAAACTGCTAAGGCGCTTTGGTACATCTATTTGAGCCTGACTATCGCCTGTGCTTCGGCTTTTTGGTTAGCTGGTATGACGCCATTTGATGCCATCAGTCACAGCTTTTCCACCATTGCCATTGGTGGCTTCTCTACCCACGATGCCAGCATCGGATACTTTGATAGTTACGCGATTAACCTGATTACGGTGGTTTTTCTGCTTATATCTGCATGTAATTACACACTGCACTTTGCTGCATTTGCATCAGGTGGCGTACATCCCAAGTATTACTGGAAAGATCCTGAGTTTCGCGCCTTCTTGTTTATTCAAGTGCTGCTATTTATCATTTGCTTTCTATTATTACTGAAACATCACTCTTACACATCGACATACGATGCTTTCGATCAGGCTCTGTTCCAAACTGTATCAATATCCACAACAGCGGGCTTTACGACAACAGGTTTTGCGGATTGGCCGCTCTTCTTACCTGTGCTGTTATTGTTCTCTTCCTTTATAGGTGGTTGTGCTGGTTCAACAGGCGGCGGCATGAAAGTGATCCGTATCCTGCTTCTTACCTTACAAGGTGCGCGTGAACTAAAACGTTTGGTGCACCCTCGTGCGGTTTACACCATCAAAGTGGGTGGCAGTGCCCTACCGCAACGTGTTGTCGATGCAGTTTGGGGTTTCTTCTCCGCATACGCATTGGTATTTGTGGTTTGTATGTTGGGGTTGATTGCAACAGGAATGGATGAGCTCAGTGCGTTCTCGGCGGTGGCTGCGACTCTGAACAACCTCGGTCCTGGCTTGGGAGAAGTAGCGCTGCACTTTGGTGATGTTAACGACAAAGCAAAATGGGTATTGATAGTTTCTATGCTGTTTGGTCGTTTGGAAATCTTTACCTTACTTATTCTACTTACGCCGACGTTTTGGCGTAGCTAAGGGGAAATCGTGGCAAAAGCATTATTTCTATACTCTTCCCGCGAAGGGCAGACTAAAAAAATTCTCCACTATATAGATGAACAACTTCCAGACTTCGATTGTGAGCTGGTGGATTTACATAATGTCGAGACGATTGACTTCAGCCAATACGACAGAGTATTGATAGGCGCCTCTATTCGCTATGGCCATCTTAATAAAAAGCTATACCAGTTTATTGAGCGAAACCTCAATCAATTGGAGCAAAATAAAGTGGCATTTTTCTGCGTAAACCTAACCGCTCGTAAAGAGGACCAAGGAAAGGATACACCTGAAGGTAGTGCCTACATTCACAAGTTCCTAATTAAGTCGCCTTGGAAACCAACGCTAATAGGTGTTTTTGCTGGTGCACTTTATTACCCACGTTACAGCTGGTTCGACAGAACTATGATTAGGTTCATTATGTCGATGACGGGTGGCGAAACTGATACGACCAAAGAGGTGGAGTACACCAATTGGGAAAAAGTGGCTCTTTTCGCAGATAAATTCAGAGAACTGTAGAAATAACGTGCTCTTTTGACCGCTTTTGATGCAAATTTATCCGAACGATAAAAAAATCAAAAAAAACGAGAAAAAGGGCTTGCCAATGTGATCGCAATCTCTATAATGCCACCTCGCTGA
>NZ_JAWOWJ010000016.1:0-83461 GCF_033340495.1 Vibrio sp. 1249-1 | reverse complement strand
CATACCACCTTAAACACTAAAACCAACGCATAGTAAAAATGCCACGCGTTGCGAATCACTCTTAAACAGTTTGTTAGTTGAATTTTTTCACCGCTCTACACTTGGGAAAGGTTGAACAACCCCAAAACTGCTTACCTATATTTTCACCACGCTTGGTTTCACGCAACACCATTTCAGAGCCGCAACGGGGACACTGATTTGAGCTAGCTTTGGATGTAACAACTTCTTTGACATGTTTCCGATGCTTTAAATCCGTAATGACTCCGCGCTTTAACTTTACCTGGTTTATAGACTCTGTTAACCGAGCATAATCCTTATCAGAGAACACGACTTCGTTAAATTGTTGAATGTATCGAATACTTCCTCGAGCATAGGTAACGTTTGGAGGCATTTCGGTTTTAAAGGTACTGTCGCCGATGAAAACAATAACTGAATGTAAGTGTTCTTCACTGCAACCTAGCAAGGTTTCCAGAGCTTTTATGTGCTTGTAATTCTGATGCAGTGGGTTCTGAAATTTAGAGGAATGACGGTAAATCTTTTGTGTCCACTGTTTCTGGCGAACTGAACCAAATATCCAACCTTTCATATTCTTAGTTTCAACGACGAAGATGCCATATCTAGAAACCACAATATGGTCGACTTGAGTTGTACCATCGTTAGTCGGCAACGTTACGTCTTTTATTAGTGTGTAATCAGACTCTGGTAATTTGGACAAAAGACGGTTCACGAGAAACTCACCGAATACACCTTTTAGCCACCTACTTTTGAAAACGCTAACAATGAGCAATAAAGGCACTAGATACCAGACTTGCGCAAGCACATTAATAAATGCCTCAAAAATATTCACGGATTTTCCCTATTCAACTAACGCCGCATTAAGGTGTGAGCAACGCTACCACAAAACTAGACCATACCACCGTAAACACAAAACCCAACGATGACACCAAAAATGCCAAGCGTTGGGAATCACTCTTAAATGCTTTGTTAAAACGCAGTTTTACACATCATCTTCCGACAACATTTGACGACAATTACGAACTGTTAGTACGCGGATTTCATGACTTAAGCTGTAGATAATACGATAGTGACCAAAAATAATTTCACGATAATTCGTATGAGGCATTTCAGGAACAAAGCGCCCCATCTCAGGCATACTGCCAAGTAGTTCAGTTTTGTCAAAAACTTCGTTTACCCACTTTTCTGCCACAGATGGGTTATCCAAAGAAATGAACTCCGCTGCATCGCCTAACTTTTGAAGCGCTAATGGAGACCAAACTACTTTCATTTTTTAATGCGCCCCAAAACTTGAGCACGCGCATCATCATTGGAGACGCCAAGACCTGAAGCTAATTGAGCTTCCGCTGTTCGCATTTCTTCCAGTAATTCGATTTTCTCTTGCATTGCTTCATACTCAGCAACGTCAAGGACAACAGCAACACCTTTGCCACGTTGAGTAATTACCAATGGACGGCGAGTCTCATTGATTTGTTTGATGTAAGAAGCTACACCTGCGCGAAACTCAGACAACGGCTGAATGTCTTGATCGAAATGAATACGACTCATATTGAACTCCAACTGGTACAAAATAACGTACAAATAATAGTTCAACTAACAGTTATGAGCAAGAAATTGATTCTGCGTTATAACGCCGCGTTAAGTAGTGAGCAACGCTACCACCTAACCTAAACCGTTGCACCGTAAACACAAAACTCAAATTGGACGAAAAATGCCACGCGTTGCGAATCTGCCTTAAACGCTTTGTTATGTGCTATTTCCCTAAGCATAACTTTATTACCTCTAAACCTAGGGTTAGAGCTGCAATGATAACCGCTGCTAAAGTAAGCCGATTAAGGCTAGTTGTTAATTTAGTTGACGAATCATTAGCTTTGTTTATTTCGTGACTTAAAGCCTCAATATTTTTTACTAGAGCTTCTTGTGCTGAAGCCGATTTGTTGTGAGACGAAAATACCCGGTTGGTTGCTAATGTTTCGTAGAAAGTTTTTTCGACATCACCCAATGTCCTTTCCTTTGATTCATTATTCAAAACTGACCTCCAGATTTTGCTAGCACATAACGCCGCATTAAGGTGTGAGCAACGCTACCACGAAACTTAACCAGACCACCGTAAACACAATACCCAACGATGAAATGAAAAATGCCAAGCGTTGGGAATCACTCTTAAATGCTTTGTTATGTGCCTTTATCTGCTATATGTGTAAAGTACACATTTATAACTGCGGAAATAAACAATAGAAATGCGATGGTTTGCTGAATGCGAGCCATCCTAATACTGTCACGGTGCTTTCGTTCCTCTCTTTGATAAGCCGAAAGTGTATTCAGAGCCTGTGGGTTCACAGTTATGTTAGACAGATGGAGAACTTCATCTTTAAAACTAACATCTCCACTTTCTTGTAAGGCTAATAGTTTCCAGCGCAAGTCCATGTTATGGGTATAGTCAGTTCTATTTTCCGAGCTGTTCCCATAAATTTCACGCTTTAGTGCATAGAAATTGACTTTATTTGACGCATCTCTATGTTTTAGAACCACACTTAACAATTCAAATTTTTCGTAATAACTAATCGTTTTTTTATCTCGACTTTGTTCGAAAAACCACTTAACACGATTAATACCAAGCACATTATAAATATAAGCACTAAGCAACGTTGTATACTCTAATTGCCATAAGCGATAATGATGTTTAATCAACAAGTCGTATTGAGACAGTTGAGAGAACGGTATCTTGTGAGTTTCAGCATCATCACTGTCAGGGTCTGGATAATGGAAAGTTAGGACATTTTCACCTTCAATTGATTCCAGATAATATTTCTTCGAATCCTTAGCCCAGATAAAGTACATATCGTTATTTTCCAATGACGATTTAGAGCCAAGATAAACCCGTTCTCTAGCTTTAAATTTAACTAAAGACTTTAGCAAAAATTTTTTGAACATAGTTCTCCTTTGACGCTTTGGCACATAACGCCGCGTTAAGGGGTGAGCAACGCCTGCCACCCGACCTAAACCATTGTGCCGTAAACACTAAAGCTAACTTAAATGGAAAATGCCAAGCGTTGGGAATCCCTCTTGAACGCCTTGTTAGCTTATTTAGTGCAAACCATTGTATACCAAAAAACTTACCCTACTGCGCATGAAGTATGAACTTGAGACATACCACTGAGCCGAATTTACAGGTTTGAGCTTTGAATTACCTTGAACCAGACCAAAACCGCCGAGCGTGGAGACTCACGGAACTTCACACACAAAAGCTGATATTTGACTTGCTGATTTCACACGAGGACTTTGTCACTTACACCTAACGAGGCGATGCTTGAATTTGACCCGCCTTGATATCTAACCGATAACCGATATAGCTCAATTAGGAACAAAACGAGTACAAGATAAAACATTGCCAGAGCACGATATTTCGATTTAGTTCGGCACTAAACATTTGCTATAATATACTGATCTTTAGAGAGTAAGCTAACGCCCTGTTAAGGTGTGAGCAACGCAATACCAAAGCTCCTGCATACCACCTTAAACACTAAACGCAACGCATAGTAAAAATGCCACGCGTTGCGAATCACTCTTAAACAGTTTGTTAGGGCTATTTTATTGCTTTCGGAAGCCCACCATATGGCATGAACTCTTGAACCTCAAAAGGAATATAAGATTCCTCAGCATTTTGCTGGACTTGGTCAGAGAGCACAGCCACAACGCCAAACTTAAACTCTTTGTCACCCTCAAGCATCACATAATAAGGCATTCGTTTTAGAGAGTTTCGCGTTAACTCAGCTATTTCCGGACTTTGGTAGGATAAAAGTTCCTCTAGCTGCTGTTGGTTGAAGTCCATTGATATTGCACACTCAACGTCTCCCTCGACCACACTAGTAGTTGTGTACAAACCATCTTCAACCCTTGCGATAAACTTACTATTTACAAGTGGACCGATGAACCTAAAACCTTGAATTGCGCCCAACTTTACCATGGAAACACCAAAATCCGGATGATACTCCACCAATGCAGGATTTGCTTTTACATCCGCGTTTAATAACCTGAATAGAAGCTCCCAGTGCTTTGAAATCTCTTTTAACTTAAATTGCAAAATGGGTTCAAATTTTGATACTTGATAAAGCACAAACTCTTCACCATTACATAGCGCATAATATTGAGCTCTAACCTCAGGATGAATTGCGTATGAATACGCTTGTTCTACATGCTTGCTTCTTGTTAGCTGCTCACTCGGAGCTTTTGCATCTAAAACCCAGAACGGTTTATCATCAGCTAAGAATAAATAGTCGGGAATAATTGAGACTTTGCGTTGCTTTGAACCGATTGCAACTAGGGGATTAATTAATGAACGACTTCTGACTACTCTATTGTCACCGCTGATTTTGTAACCTAAATTCCTTATTATTGGAAGTATTAACTCTTCCCTTACTGCATCTTCTTGAAACTCTGGATCATTTAAAACATCAAAGTCAAAATCTGAAAACATAATTTTTCACCATTCTATAAATAGCCTTAACGCTTTCTATACGGCGACTTGCCGTCTTTCTGGCAGGCTACCGCCTTCTTTCTTATCAAAAGCGCTATCAATCGTAGCACTTATCTGTATGAAACAAATAGAAAAACAGTATGAATATGTGTGGTGGCGCGCGCAATTAGGCGGCGCACAGCACGCTAATTTCAAAAGTGGTGATACATTAACGGAACTGTGTAAATAAACAGGTTAATTTATCATGAAAAGTCAGTTTTTACTTAGTGTAAAAGAGCACATGCTTACTCGTCATTATGCGAATAAAACTATCGAAAGTTATCTATTTTGGATAAAACGTTTTATCACTTTTCACCAGCTCGCCCACCCATCAACACTAGCAGAAGATGATGTCATTCAATTTCTGAGTTACTTAGCGGTAGAAGAAAAAGTTGCGGTAAAAACGCAAGCTTTGGCGCTGAACTCAATATCATTTTTATATCGTGATTATTTTAAAACCCCACTATCACTTGATATGAGATTTCAGAAATCCTTGACCGAAAAGAAACTTCCCGTTGTGTTAACCAGGGAGGAGATCCGAAGATTCGTTCAGCATATCGACCCGAGGTATAGACTCCATATTCAGCTACTTTACGGCTCCGGGCTTCGAGTGATGGAATGTTTACGCTTAAGAGTTCAAGACATCGATTATGATTATGGTGCAGTTCGCGTTTGGCAAGGAAAAGGAGGTAAAAATCGTACAGTCACATTAGCCAAAGAACTACATGAACCACTCAAAGCTCAAGTTAATTTAGCAAGAAACTACTACTTTAAAGATAGGCACATGCCTGGTTATGCGGGCGTATACATCTCTGAAGGTTTACGACGTAAATACCCAAAAGCGGAGCTAGATTTTAACTGGCACTTTTTGTTTCCATCAACAAAGTTAAGCGCAGATCGAGACACTGGTGAATTGAGAAGGCATCATATCAATGAAAGCGCAATACAAAGAGCAGTAAAGCGCGCGGCAAGCGACGCAAGCATTGAGAAAACTGTAACTTGCCACACACTAAGACACAGTTTTGCCACGCACTTATTGGAATCTGGCGCAGACATTAGAACTGTTCAGGAACAATTAGGGCATACTGATGTAAAAACCACGCAGATCTATACTCACGTTATCGAGCGCGGGGCTGGTGGTGTGTTGAGTCCATTATCCAGCCTTTAGAAAAACAAAGCCACCTCGAAAGGTGGCTTTGTTTTATAACTCTTTATTGACGAACACCGAGTTTCACATTGCCTTTTGAATCAAACCAAAGTGCTTGCGAACGGCGACGTCCTATTAGTATCGGACCATCGTCATAAAAGAGAAAGTTCTTCCAGTGCTTTTTAAAAATAGACCATTTCGTTTCGATGACATTGTACTTCTCGTAGCAAAAGTAAACGGTTACATCGTCTTGCCAATCGATATGTGCCTCAGCTTCCGCTGGCATGTCAGGATCATCCGACTCCCACGCAGCCATCCAATCCACAGTTTCAGACCAATTCGCCTCATTCATTGGCCAGTCTTGGGAACTAAGTCTATCCATATCAGGGCTTTGAGCACTGATATTTTCTTTCCAAAATTGTGCTGAGCGGGCTTGGCTCATCGGCTTAATAAAAGCCAAATCTTCTTCTGGCACAGGCATCGACTGATGCGTAAAAATCCATTTTCTTTGGTATTCGTCCAAAGGCAAATAAGACATTCAGTCTCCTTTATTACGATTTCAGCCAACCTTTCTCTGTGGCTTCTTCAATCAACTCTTTCGCTTTGTCCCATAAGGTAACAGAGCCAAATTCAATTCGTTTATTAATGGTAAGTGCTTGTTCGCGTGAGACACCATGTTCCTTCCAACTCTGACCATTATTATGGTAGTTCAAGAGCATTGGAATTAACCGATCGAGTGCTTTTGCATACTTAGCATCATCGGTCTGCGCGGCTTCAAATTCATGCCAAAGCGCCAATAGCTCTTGCTCCTGATCGCTGGGTAACATACCAAACAAGCGCTCTGCGGCTCTAATTTCTTTTTCTGCTTGCTCTTGAGACGCAGCAGTATCATAAACAAAGGTATCGCCCGCGTCGATCTCTACTACGTCATGTATCAATAACATTTTCATCACTCGGCAAATATCAACAGGTGCATTCGCATGCTCTTCCATCAATATTGCCATCAGTGCGACATGCCAACTATGCTCACCACTATTTTCGAGGCGCCCTTCAGCACTTTTAACTCGAGTTCGGCGCAAAATGCTTTTGAGTTTATCGAGCTCGATTACAAGTGCTAACTGCTTTTCCAATCGTTCCATACTATCGCCCTTCTGGCTGCCAATTCGGATTAATAAGCGACGTTAGGACGTGGTCTTGCCACTCACCATTAATCAAAAGGTAATCTTTTGCATACCCTTCTCGGTTGAACCCTACATGCTCTAGCACAGATTCACTACGTTTATTGTGAGGCATGTAGCCAGCTTGAATACGATGCAGTTTCTGGACATTAAACATGTAGTCGCAAGCCATGGTTAATCCACGACGCATATAACCATGCCCTTGCGCTTTTTCAGCGAGAGAATATCCGACGTTACAAGAATAAAAAGGGAAACGACTCAAACTACTAAAGGATATCGTACCTAGCATTTCACCCGAAGAGGCTCTGACTAAAAGGCAATAATACCCCAATCCCATTCGATGCAGCTCATTGAGCTTGATAAGCTTTTGCAACCAACCGTTCACTGAGAAAAAAGCCTCTTCACGTTTCGGTTCAAACGGTTTCAGGTATTCTCGGTTCGCTTGAAAATATTCGGCAATCATATCTGCGTCACCGATTTCAGCGGTACGAAGAAGCAAGTCACCGTCCAACTTATGAACGGCGATAGATGAGCTGTTATCTTCCATTACAAATGATTAATTCCGTCTTTTCGTTCAATTCGATTAATTCTTACGTATACCGTAATCACGCAGTTTATTAGCGATTGAGGTATGCGATACATTCAAGCGCTTAGCAAGCTTGCGGCTTGATGGGAATGACTGATACAAACGTTCCAGAACTTGAGATTCATAATCACGCATGATCTCATCCAAAGAACCGTCGATGTTAAGCGTTGCACTACCAGCGCCGACTGACTGAGGCTGAGGTAAATTGAAGTGATCCGCGTTTAGTATATCACCATCCATTTCCGTGAGCGCTCGAAGAACCATGTTATCCAGCTGGCGCATGTTTCCTGGCCACTGATAATTTGCAAGGGCATCAACTAGACCATCATCAAACTCTGGCTTATCAATCCCAAGCTGTTGAGCATGTTTCGCCACAAACAACTCAAGCAATGGTGCAACGTCGTTTGAGCGCTTACGTAACGGAGGAATGCTGAGCGTAAGTACGTTGAGACGATAATACAAATCTTCACGGAACATTCCTGCTTCAGAAAGCTCGGCAAGGTTATGTTTTGTTGAAGCGATGATACGAACATCGACATGCATCTCATCTTCTGCACCGACACGACGGAAATTACCATCCTGTAGAAAACGTAACAGCTTGATTTGAAGGTGCGAACTCATTTCACCGATTTCATCAAGAAATACCGTGCCGCCATTTGCTTGCTCAAAGATGCCTTTGTGGCCTTGTTCATGATTGAATGAACCCGGCGCATGACCAAAAAGTTCGGTTTCTGCTACATCGTCAGGCATCGAAGCACAACTCAAAACTAGGAATGGCTTGCTCGCGCGGCTAGAACGGCTGTGGCAAGCTTTAGCAAGCATTTCTTTACCGGTCCCCGTTTCGCCCTCAATCAACAATGGTTGGTCAAGCACAGACAGCTTCTTAGCTTGGTTCATTAGTGCTTTATGACGGTTCGATATACCAACAAAGTGTTCAAAACCCAGAGGATTATGCAGCGGTAGCGCTTCTTCAATTCTGGCAACTTGCTGACTAGAGCGAATCGTCATTAGAGTACTCGCTAGAGTCGAGTTTTGCGCTTCGTCTCGGATATAAACGGGCATCAACTCTAGAACATAGTCCAAGCCATCAATCACAAGGTTTTCCCGCGTTCGACCATTAACACCTTCAGACCAACGAGAGAAACGAACACTTGGTAACAAAGCACCGATTTGAGTACCAATCACTTCTTGCTTGTGAAGGCCAAGCAATGAAAGTGCAGACATGTTTGCCATGTCTACGGCACCTTTAAGATCAATGGCAAAAACCGGATCGGGCAAGTTATCAACTAACGAGAGCAGCTCCGTATTGTGGCGCTCCATCGGCATAAACTGGATTTTACGTACGTCTTTCACCCCCGGAATACGGCGGATTTCAGCCATCAGCTCACTAAACGTATCAAAATCAATATCCGGGCAATTCAAATAGATAATACCGCTAATATCGATTTCGATACCACGCAAGTCGATGCTTTTAGACGCTAAAATATCGAGCAGTTCTCGGGTCAAGCCGAGTCGATCTTCACATAAGACTTCAAGACGCACTTAAAATATCCCAATTCACAACTGTCAGGAAAAGTTGACAGTAGTTTCTATCATGCTTGGAATGGCGTCAAGCAATCCTATCCATCAAAGTTGATATTCGTTACGGTTTCATCGTAATTGATGCAACTTTCGCCGCCACAGCCTTGCGTATGGTGCCCAACTTAACCTGACGGTCAGGATACCAGGGTAGTGGACGCAATAAGGTCATCGCTTTCAAGCCCAAACGTGCCGTTAGAATACCAACACCTAGTCCCTGCCCCGCACGAGCAGAAACTTTGCCAGCAAGATCCATCGACATCAAATCCATACTGGCATCAATAGCGATCTCACTGGCACCAGCCGCCGCCATATTGACAAATACCGCTCTTAGTAACTTGATGCGAGATGCATAACCTAGCTCTACCCCATATACCTTGGAGAGGTTGTCGATCATTTTGAAATTTCGCCAAGCCACCAGCAACATATCAGCGGCAGCCAGAGGGCTCACGGCGACTAGGGCCGCACACTCGGTTGCGTGCTGTGATACGATTTTCGTTGCCAACTTGTCTTGTTGGCTCACCACCATCGAGTCATACATATCAAGAATTTCAGCGTCACTATGAGCAGGGTTAATACTGTTCTGCCAACGATCAAAGCCCGGATTCTCTGCCATCACACCACTTTGTTCTGCTACGGTTTCGCAAAAGGCTTTCCCTTTCCCAACGCTCTCACTATTAACAAGTGCTTCTGCTTCTTCTTGAACACTAAAATGATTTCGTAGTTTTCGCAGTTTCCAAAGCTCTTTACCCATAGCTCCTAAACCAAGCGAAGCGATCGCAGCAATAAACCCCGTCCAGCTTAAGGCTAGCCAATCAGAAGCCTGAATTGCGGTTATAACCGAGTCCACCGCTTGCCAGCCAACCAGACCAGCAAAAGTTGCAAATGCGCCAGTCGCGAGCCATTTTCTGCCCGATTTTGGACGAATGACATGCTCGAGTTGCAATTCCTGTTCGGTCTCCTGGTGCGCTTCTTTAACTTCAACAGGTACAAATGTTTCTTTTTCGCCGAATGTTTGCTGCGCCGTCAATTCCGGTTGATTCGATTGCTGCTCTTTTTCCATTACCTTTTCAGAGAAAACTTGTTTTTGCTTCAACTCACTCATTTCAATTTATCTCCAATCAGGTAATCCAATGCTTTGTCTAAGCGTATGTGCTTCACTGGCTCATCATTCGGTGAGGGCATCGGACGAAACGACGTAAAATCAAACCCGTTGTTTTGCCAATACGCTGCATTTGGTAGCTTTTTCGGCACCTCTCCGGGAAACATAGTCATCGGCTCACCACCCAATGTTGTTCCTTGTAACGCCGGAATGGTCTTATCTCCAGAGGAAATAAACCCCGTCGTGGTTGCTTGGATGGAAGCGATACTCATGCAGCTCATCTCAATATTCTCGTAGGCTGCCGTTTGCCATGCTGGATGCACCATTTGTTGGAGCAGAGACACCAAATTTGGGTGCTGATCGGGCGTGATATGATCCGCTTTTGTAGCAGCAAACAACACTTTGTCGATTTTTGGTGAGAACAAACGACGCAAAAAGCTACTACGACCATAGCGGAAGCTATGCATGATCTGTTCTAGCGCTTGGCGCATGTCGTAAAACGCTTCATCACCGGCATTGAGAGGCTGCAAACAATCCACCAGTACAATCTGGCGATCGAAGGTCGCAAAATGATGCTTATAAAACGCTTTCACGACTTTCTGTTGGTATTCCTGAAAACGGGCTTCTAACATCGCTAAGTTACTGCCCTTGGACGCTTTGCTTTCCGAATCAACACGACACGGAAAAAACTGTAGCACCGGCGCGCCTGCTAGCTCACCAGGTAATACAAAGCGGCCAGGCTGAACCCAATGAAGGCCAGCGTCTTTACAGGCATGAAGGTACTCGGTGTATGTGTGTGCAACTTTCTCAAGTAGTTTCTCATTCACTTCTGCAAAGAGATCCACTTTCTCCAGTTCAGAAAGCCAAGCTTTGGCTAAATCGCCACGCTGGCCTTTAAGTGCATCAAACTGAGTTTGCGACCACGTTGCAAAGTCCATGTCCAATAAAGGCAGGTCGAGCAACCACTCTCCTGGATAGTCGATAATATCAACATTTAAAATTGCGGTTTTACTCAACAGCTTTTTCGTAGTTTTATTTGGTTTGTACTTGAGCGCTAAGCGAATCTCACTCACATCACGTGTCGGTACTGGCCACTGAGGTGGAGTGGCATGAATTTGGCTCATCGCCTCATCGTAAGCAAAGCGTGGCACCATCATATTCGATTGAGGCTCACGCTTCGCCCCAATAAGGCGCTTATCTCTAGCCGCAGTCAAAAGAGGCAAATTGTCATGGGTTGCAGTATGAAGAAGCTGATTCACTAATGACGTGATGAATGCCGTCTTACCGGCACGAGAAAGTCCGGTGACAGCAATTCGAACATTAGAGTCCATACCTCTGTTGATAAAGTCATTAACTTCTTTCTTTATTCTCTTCATTACGCTTCTTTATCTTACTCCACTTTAAAACAACGTTGTCAGCGACTTCGAATTTCGATCTATGAATACTGTTCTATCCCGAATTCTATGAGTTTAACTTTATATACCTTAATAAAAGATGAACAAAACATCCGGCTTAATGCTGTGTTAAAAAAGAAAAGCCCCTGAGTGGTTCAGAGGCTTACTTAATCTACAGCATTAGTAACTCTATATGCGCTGATTACTATGTTAAACAGGAACCCGCTTTCTTTAAGCCTAGTCGTCTTCGATTAACTTATAGATAACAAATAGAGCGATTTCCAAAATCAACCACAACACACATGTGATGGTCACGTACTTTTCATCAAAGATGCTGATACCGTGAAGAATCAAGTCATAGCCAACAAAGCCACCTATCACTACAGCAAGAATAATTTGTAGAATCTGAATAAAACGAGGCATGCCGTCTCCTAATTATTGTTCGCATAACGTTTGATTGCTATGCCTAAAGGTTTATATCCTTAATTATATAGACAAAAAGTGCAGGTTTCGCTGCACTTTTGTCAATTGTTTGCTAGGTAAATCAGCACCTTGTCACATTCTCTCTACTGAGACGCAGCAAGATTGCCCTTTGCCTTATGCTTCCATCTCTTGAATTTTCACTTTCCAAGTGTCTGGACCAATTTGGTGCGCGTTAACACCATTTGAGTCGACGGCCACTGTTACTGGCATATCTTCAACTTCAAATTCGTAAATCGCTTCCATACCTAAATCTTCAAATGCGACAACGCGAGCTTTCTTGATCGCTTTCGCCACCAAGTACGCAGCGCCACCTACAGCCATTAGGTAAACCGCTTTGTGATTCTTGATAGATTCAACCGTTGCAGGGCCACGCTCAGCTTTACCGATCATGCCCATGATGCCGGTCTTTTCTAGCATCATGTCGGTGAATTTATCCATACGCGTTGATGTTGTTGGGCCAGCAGGACCAACGACTTCATCACCAACTGCATCGACAGGGCCTACGTAGTAAATGAACTTACCGTTGAGATCTACGCCTTCAGGTAGACCTTCACCGTTATCTAGCATGCCTTGAATACGTTTATGCGCAGCATCACGACCAGTCAGAATTTTACCTGATAGAAGAACCGTTTCGCCTGTCTTCCACTCTTGTACTTCTTCTTTAGTAATTGTGTCTAAGTTTACGCGACGCGTATTTTCGCCCGCTTCCCAAGTGATATCTGGCCAATCTTCTAGTTTAGGTGGTGTTAGCTCTGCTGGGCCGCTACCATCAAGCGTGAAGTGTACGTGACGAGTCGCCGCACAGTTCGGGATCAAACAAACAGGCTTAGAAGCCGCGTGCGTTGGCGCAGTTTTGATTTTAACGTCGACAACAGTCGTCAAACCGCCAAGACCTTGCGCACCGATACCAAGTTTGTTCACGCGATTGAAGATATCCAAACGAAGCTCTTCTTCTGCGTTTTGTGGGCCACGGTCAATAAGTTCTTGAATATCGATGTGTTCCATTAGAGATTCTTTTGCCAATACCGCTGCTTTTTCAGCCGTACCGCCGATACCAATGCCAAGCATGCCAGGAGGACACCAGCCCGCCCCCATTGTTGGTAGCGTTTTTTCTACCCACTCAGCAATATCGTCAGATGGGTTTAGCATCACCATCTTAGTTTTGTTTTCGCTACCGCCGCCCTTCGCAGCGATCTGAATTTCAACTTTATCGCCCGGAACCATGTTGATATGTACGACGGCAGGCGTGTTGTCTTTGGTATTAATACGTTTACCAGCAGGGTCCATTAGTACTGACGCACGCAACGGGTTATCAGGGTTCGTGTACGCTTGTCGAACACCTTCATCTACCATCTGCTGAACCGTCATGTCGGTCGAATCCCATTGCACGCCCATACCGATGTTGACGAAACACGTCACAATACCAGTATCCTGACAAATTGGACGGTGACCTTCTGCGGACATTCGGGAGTTAATTAAGATCTGAGCAATCGCGTCTTTAGCGGCTTGGCTCTCTTCGCGGTGATAGGCTTTTTCAAGAGCTTGAACAAAGTCTAGCGGGTGGTAGTAAGAAATATACTGTAGCGCATCAGCGACACTGCTGATCACATCCTGCTTGCGTATTACCGTCATTACATGCCTCGTTATAGTTATGCTTCCATTATTGGCTTGGCTTCAATCGTGTTTGTTGAGCTTATTGCTCTTTTGAGCTTCGTTTTTTGTAAACAATTGTCGAACGGCTGATATCGACACACGAAATGCTGAAGTTGCCTACTTGTAAACCATCTCAAAACCCTATGAATAGAGGGAGTTTGGCTATACAGAGGAATATGATACTCTTGCTGCCCATGACATGCCATGCAGTGAACGATCTCTTTGTCACAAATTACACAAATGAACAACATGGACAATCAATTCATTGATTTTAAAGCGCTGGAATACGCACCAGAGTTTACTCTTCACCTTTTTTCTCGCATTCAACACCTACCTTGGGCGATGTTGCTGCGTTCTGCATCAGAAACGCATATCGATAGCCGCTTCGATGTGTTGGTCTCCAACCCAATTGCAACGTTAGAAACCACTGCCGACAACACACAAGTTGAAACGCCATCGAATGCCTATTCAACTCAAGATGACCCATTTGCGCTGCTTCATCAGTTGCAAGAACAGTGGCTTCCTCACGTAGAGTTAAATAAAGAATTGGATCTGCCTTTTGTCGGCGGTGCGCTCGGTTACTTCAGTTACGATTTAGGTCGCCGCGTAGAAACGATGCCAGAAGTGGCAGAAAAGGACCTCAACACGCCGGATATGGCGGTAGGTCTGTATGAATGGGCCGTTGTTGTTGACCACCACCTAAAAAAAGCATGCTTAGTCGGTCAGAACATCGAGCAAGCTTGGCAATGGTTAAACGAGCAAAAAGCAGAACAAACCGTTGACTTCGCTTTGTCTGGTGATTGGCAGTCAAACATGACGAAAGAGAGCTACGCCACTCGCTTTGACAAGGTGCAAGAATACTTGTTGAGCGGTGACTGTTATCAGATCAATTTGGCGCAGCGCTTTAACGCACCGTATCAAGGCAGCGAGTGGCAAGCGTATCTGAAATTGGAGTCCGCCAACCAAGCGCCATTCTCAGCGTTTATCCGTATGCCTGAGTCTTCGATTTTGAGTATCTCTCCAGAGCGCTTTTTAGAGCTCAAAGATCGCGTCATTGAAACGAAACCAATCAAAGGTACTCGACCACGCAGCGAAGATCCAAAGCAAGATAACGCTAATGCTCATGACTTGCAGACAGCGGAAAAAGATCAGGCAGAAAACCTGATGATTGTCGATTTGCTGCGTAATGATATTGGTCGAGTTGCATCACCGGGTAGCGTTCACGTTCCAAAGCTGTTCGATATTGAAAGCTTCCCTGCCGTGCATCATTTGGTGAGCACCATTCGTGCAAATTTGGATGAACAATACGCTCCTGCGGATTTGCTGCGAGCGTGTTTTCCAGGCGGTTCAATTACGGGCGCACCTAAAGTTCGCGCAATGCAGATTATTGAAGAACTGGAGCCGCATCGACGCAGCGCGTATTGCGGCAGTATTGGCTACATTTCACGCCATGGTCGTATGGACACCAGCATTACTATCCGAACTCTTGTAGCGGAAAAAAACAAACTTTACGCTTGGGCTGGCGGCGGCGTCGTGGCAGATAGCGATTGCGCCTCTGAGTATCAAGAAACGTTGGATAAGCTTTCAAAGATTTTGCCAGCGCTGCAATCGTAGGTTTCAACAGCACACAACGCCGCTTTAATGCTATTGACGAAAACAATCTAAAACGCTTCCAGAACGGATAATGCCGCTCATTTAACAGCGAGTGGCATATTTCTGTATCTCATCACCCTGCACAGCGACGAAAGAGCGTGATACAGGTTCTTCTATTCAAGCACTTTGTGGTCAAATTTGTTTCATTATCCGCTCGGCGTGCTGCTACTAGATTCTTAGTCTAGCCAAGGCTCGCTAGAATGACCCAAAAAACATCGTTAAATGATCGGCATTATCCGGTGTGGTGCGCTTTTTTGTGTGTTTTATTTGCATGTACTTTAGCTTTTAGCCGTTGGCCAACAAACATACTTTTTAAGAGGCAGCGTCTACTGCTCAAGCCACTTACACATAATCTGTTCGATATCGGTTGCGGTGTACGGCTTAGTGAGGATGTCGTCCATGCCTGAATCAATACACTTTTGACGCTCTTCGATGGTAGTGCCAGCGGTTAATGCAATAATAGGATGAGTAAAGCCACGCTCTCTCAGATACATCGTCGCCTCATAACCATCCATTTCTGGCATTCGGCAGTCCATGAATATCAGTTCGTAGTCTTTACTTTTCACCGCTTCTAATGCTTCTTTGCCGTTGGCTTTTAAATCAGGTGTAATGTCGAGTTTTTTCAGCATTTGAGTAACAATGACTTGATTCATTCTGATGTCATCAACCACTAATATTGAGCGTCCTGCTAAATCGCTTCGCTCTATGGTGACCAATTCCCCCTCTGCTGTGCCTTGTGCTTGCCCTTCCTCAAGAGGAATAGCAACTTTAAAAGTTGTCCCTTTGCGCTCTTCACTCTCAAAGCTAATTTGACCTTGCATCAAATCCACGAGGTTTTTACAAATCGCGAGACCTAAACCTGAGCCTTCAAAGCTGCGTTTCGCCGAGCGATCAACTTGGACAAATGGGTCAAAGAGTGACGGCTGTGCTTTTATTGGGATGCCAATACCAGTGTCTTCAACCTCAAAATAAGCCGTGCCGTTAAGCCATTCCACCCGTAACACGACGCCACCCAAGTGCGTAAACTTAATCGCGTTTCCCACCAAGTTAACCAAAATTTGTGTAATGCGCTCTAAGTCACCGACTAAAAATTCCGGGATCCCCAGCTTTTTGTCGATAGAGAAATGGATACGTTTTTCCGCAGCCTTAGCTGCAAATACACCCATGATGGCTTTTTCAAGCTCCTCCCAGGCAAAGACTTTATGTATGATTTCCATCATACCGGCATTCATCTTACTGAAATCAAGAAGATCATTAATGATAACTCTCAATAAGTCCCCTGATTGAGTCAGATTGCTCAAGTATTGACGCTGCTCTTCTTCTAATTGGGTTCGACTCAATAACTCCGCACTACCCAATACGCCATTGAGAGGAGTTCGCAGCTCATGGTTAATCATGGCGACAAACTCCTTCGTCGCTTTTTCTGATTCCTCAGCCCGCTTTCTCAGCTCGACCTCTCGCTCTAAACTTAAGTGTCGACCAATAACACCATGAACTAAGTCAGACACGAGCTCCATCTGTTTGGAAATAAAAGACTGATCGATTTGATCTTGCAACACAGAGAAAATCAACTCCCCAACCGTTTCCCCATCAATGATAACTGGCAAATGCAAATTCTCTCCCTGCCAATTAGGAGAGGTTAAAATCTCGTTGTTATGACGAAGCTGTAAGTGACCAAAGTGATGACGACGCAATGAGCTCAGCTTTGTAGCGTCAAGAAACAAGTAAGCCGCAGAAATGATCGAGTTAGAAGTGAGCTGCTCAATAAAGCTCGCTATCATTGCTTCATCGAACGTGCTCGATAAAAAAGTACGACCGAACTTAATCAACGTGGCATCAATTTGCTCTTCAAACTCAAACTTACGAAGATCCTTTTTAGATTTCAGCTCCAGCTTTTTCAATGCAACACTGAGTTGCTGGTTGGATTCATATAACTCTAAGCTTTTCTGTTCCAACAGCTGCTCAGCTGCTTTTCTTGATGCAACTTCTCGTTTGAGTTTCCTTTCTAATGAGGAACTTCCCGTCATATCGTTCTTATTGAGCCTCTAACCAAAAACGTACTTTGCTGCCATCTTCTGACTGGTTTTGATGTTTGATATGAACTACCTCACCAAAATGTGCAGCACAACCTTTTATCAATCCTAAGCATACGTGAGACATACATCTTGCGCTGTGGTAGTCAAATACCAATTGGGATTGGTTTTCACTAATGAAATCAAATTGCGGAGGGTTAGCATCAGGATAGAGCTTCTTAACTTCGACATGAATAAAGTCTTCAACATGGCGAACAAATTGAAACGTCGTTTCACACTGTTGCAAACTGGCGTGACTAGGAATAGAGCGAAGTAAATTCAAAAAGACGCACTCTCCAAACACCTCTTGCAGTTGCTCGGGGGGAACACCAGATACTTTACTGAGATTCACGATCAACTTAACCAAGTCTTTGTGATCGTAACTACCAACAGCAGTGTAAACACCTTCATCGTTAGAAAGATCGAGAACTTGGTCTAACACATCAAGACCGAATTTCTCTTCCACTAACTCCATGAACTCGGTGAAAATAATCCCTTTCATTGGCCAATACTTGCCCTATAGTGACGTCCTAAAATAAAGAATGGTGTATAACCTTATAAGTTTCAAATTAATATGTTCAAGTAGAGTGAGACACACAACACAAAGAGGGAAAGTGCTGGCGAGTGCTTTAATGCGAATGTTTTATTTGGTAACCAGTAACGATAACGCCATACGCTTTGCCGTCTTTGAGTATAATAAATAATGGTTAGGCACGATAAATAAGGACTCAGTTTGGTTATCGACAAAACTCATTTACTACAGAACTTTCAATTTCGGCTTCCAACGGGCTACCACAAAGAGTCCCTTGCACGACTGAAATGGATGAAAGAAAAGTCCCTGAGAGATGCGGCAGTCTTAATCGGTTTTGTGGAACGCGATGACGGGTTACAAGTCATTCTGACTAAGCGTGCAGCCCACTTACGCCATCATCCGGGACAAATCAGCTTTCCCGGTGGCAAATATGAGCAGGAAGATATTCAGCTCGTGAATACCGCTTTAAGGGAAACCAAAGAAGAAGTTGGGATAGAAGATGAGCATATTCATGTGTTTGGTCAACTGCCTACACTACCAACGATTAGTCAATTTAATGTGACACCTTTTTTGGCTTTTGTTTCTCCGGAATATAAAACGCATATTGACCCAAATGAAGTAGAGTCAGTTTTTGAGGTTCCTGCCAACCATATTCTGAACCCCAAAAAATTGTATAGCACCAAATTTGACCTAAAAAGAAGCAGTCATCGTGTATTTGCTATCCCATATAGACAGCATTTCATCTGGGGCATGACGGCACAAATTATCGAATCAATGCAAAAACATATTATTTCACATTAAATAGTTGTTGATATCGGTGCTTTTATAGGCGCGATCATTATGCGCATCAATATTAATAAAACGTTGCTTCATAAACATTCATTCACATTAGATTAATTTTCCATTTTCACCGCAAACGCTTGCGGTGAAATAAATTTATACAAACAGCCCTATTGATAAGTTTTTCTAATTTTACTCATTAGCAGAAATCACGAGTAGCACATCATTTTCGTGATAAAAAGCAGGTTTTTGACATATCATTCAATAAGCGTAAGCAATAAATGATTTAGATCTAATTTTCCTAGTGTAAAATCTTGCAAAATTACTCCCGACTTATTTCCTGTTCCCAAAATGAGTAACTAAAAAATGAATACAACTACTTCTGCGGTTTCTACCGCACAATCGTCTAGTAAGTTTTCTTACAAAGACTTTACCTGGTGTCTGTCCCTTTTTGGTACGGCAGTAGGTGCAGGTGTACTGTTCCTTCCTATTAAAGCAGGTGCAGGTGGCTTTTGGCCATTAGTAATCCTAGCCCTAATCGCAGCACCAATGACTTGGTTCGCACACAAATCTTTAGCTCGTTTCGTTCTTTCTGCGAAAAACCCTGAAGCGGACATCACCGACACAGTAGAAGAGCACTTTGGTAAGACTGGCGCAAACCTTATTACGTTCGCTTACTTCTTCGCTATCTACCCAATCGTACTTATCTACGGTGTTGGTATCACAAACACAGTTGACTCTTTCCTAGTTAACCAAATGGGCATGGAATCTATTCCTCGCTGGCTACTTTCTGGTGCACTTATTGCTGCAATGACAGCAGGCGTAGTATTCGGTAAAGAGCTTATGCTGAAAGCAACTTCAGCAATGGTTTACCCTCTCGTGTTCATCCTACTAGCACTGTCTGTATACCTAATTCCTGGTTGGAACACTTCAATGATGGAAGTGTCACCTGACTGGGGTGCAATGCCAGCTATCGTTTGGCTAGCAATCCCTGTTATTGTGTTCTCTTTCAACCACAGCCCAATCATTTCTCAGTTCTCTAAAGAGCAACGTCGTGTATACGGTGATGACGCAGTTAAGAAAACTGACGCTATCACCGGTGGCGCAGCAATGATGCTGATGGGCTTTGTTATGTTCTTCGTTTTCTCTGTTGTACTTTCTCTGTCTCCAGAGCAACTAGCAACGGCGCAAGAGCAAAACATCTCTGTTCTCTCTTACCTAGCAAACGTGCATGAATCTCCACTGATCTCTTACATGGGTCCATTGGTTGCTTTCGCAGCGATCACCTCTAGCTACTTTGGCCACTTCTTAGGTGCGCACGAAGGTCTAGTTGGTCTAGTGAAATCTCGTTCAAAATCACCAGTAAGCAAGATCGAGAAGATGTCTCTAATCTTCATTGTAATCACAACTTGGATCGTTGCTATCGTTAACCCAAGCATCCTAGGTATGATTGAAACAATGGGTGCACCGATGATTGCCGCAATCCTATTCTTGATGCCAATCTTCGCAATGCAAAAAGTTCCTGCGATGGCTAAGTACAAAACTTCAGCACCTGTGCAAATTTTCACAGCAATCTGTGGTCTTGCTGCAATTAGTTCTGTAATCTACGGCGCTCTTTAATCATCTCTGCCCAGTGCAGTATGATTAATCCAAAAATATAACGATAAAATTAAGCCTCCCAACTCCCCTTGGGAGGCTTTCTTCTGAGGTAATCGATATGATTAGTGTTTTTGATATCTATAAAATCGGTGTTGGACCTTCAAGCTCACACACTGTAGGCCCAATGAAAGCGGGTAAAGAGTTTATTGATGATCTTCGTGCAATGGGAAAACTGCGCGACATCACTAAAATCACCGTTGACGTTTATGGATCACTATCACTGACAGGGAAAGGTCACCACACAGATATTGCTATCATCATGGGTCTTGCAGGCAACACTCCTGAGAAAGTTGATATCGATTCTATCCCGGGCTTTATCGCTCGTGTAGAAGAAACTGAACGCCTTCCTGTTGGCATGCACTGTCACACAGTATCGTTCCCACGTGAAGGTGGAATGAACTTCCACAAAACAAACCTAGAGCTACACGAAAACGGCATGCAGATCCACGCTTGGATTGATGACGAAAAAGCGTACTCAAAAACTTACTACTCTATCGGCGGTGGTTTCATCGTTGATGAAGAAAATTTCGGTAAAGAAGCTGAGAACCCAGTAAAAGTACCTTACCCGTTTACAACGGCAGAGGAACTGGTTAACCAATGCCATGAAAGTGGATTGTCCATCAGCGCACTAACCATGAAGAATGAGCATGCGCTTCATTCAGATGAAGAAACTCGTACTTATTTCGCAAACATCTGGCGCACAATGCGCGAGTGTATGGATCGCGGTATGAATGAAGAAGGTATTTTGCCAGGTCCATTGCGTGTGCCTCGCCGTGCAGCAGCACTTCGCCAGCAGCTACTTACTTCAGAAAAGACAACAAACGACCCAATGTCTGTTGTTGATTGGGTAAACATGTTTGCTTTCGCAGTAAACGAAGAGAACGCAGCAGGTGGCCGCGTTGTTACAGCACCAACTAACGGTGCGTGTGGCATCATCCCTGCGGTACTGGCTTACTACGATAAGTTCATCCAAACTGTGACTGAAAAAGATTACATCCGTTACTTTGCAGCTTCTGGCGCAATCGGTGGTCTTTACAAGCGTAACGCGTCGATCTCTGGTGCAGAGGTTGGCTGTCAGGGTGAAGTTGGCGTGGCATGTTCTATGGCAGCAGCAGGCCTTGCTGAGCTTATGGGTGGTAGCCCAGAGCAAGTATGTATGGCAGCAGAAATCGCAATGGAGCACAACTTAGGTCTAACGTGTGACCCAGTTGCAGGTCAGGTTCAGGTTCCATGTATCGAGCGTAACGGTATTGCGGCAGTAAAAGCAATCAACTCTACTCGTATGGCACTACGTCGCTCTTCAGCTCCAACTGTTTCTCTAGATAAGGTTATCGAAACCATGCTAGAAACAGGTAAAGACATGAACGCGAAATACCGCGAAACATCTCAAGGTGGTCTAGCAATCAAAGTGATTTGCTAACACGCCTTTCTGAATACCAATCAAAACCCGAGTTTATGCTCGGGTTTTTTTATACCCCAAAAACCCAGGAGAATGCGTTATCAGGACAAGTAAAAAAAAACCTAAAACGTTGAATATATCCAAATATTATGGATATCTCAGTAAAAAATCACATCTCTTCCCTAGCTTTATTGATAACGTAGCCAAAAATTAAACTTGGAGCACATCAACACATGATTAGGTTTGAAATTGGAAACCAAATCTGCGTTTGCTTGTCCGAAAACGAAATATCTCTAGAGCTCAATCAGTCACTCCACCACTCCATTCCTGTCAACCCAAATGAGTACGCCATTCTGTCAACTATCGCCACATACGGCAGTTTAAATACGCCGATTAGTCAGCGGTTAATAGAAAGCAAAATCACTCAACAATACAAAATGACACTGCCTGAAAATGGCTTTAAAAACGCGGTGGCCGCTCTAAGAAAGAAATTTCGCAAGCTCACGGAAGAACATTTAACCACTAACAAAAACATTATCGAAAACATTCACCGGACCGGATACTTCATCCCTTTTACTATGCAAAACAACCATCAGAATGGCATCGAACATCAACAGAAGATCAATCAATACACAACCAATAGTCTTCGCAAAGCGCTTCGTATTTGCCTGCGTAATAAAAAGATCTATTCAGAAGCAATGTGGGTTGTGTTGATCACTGCGATCATTTTCTTTGCTATCTGTTACTACGCGATAAACAGCATCGTTAAACATAATTATCTGGATAACGCCTTCGAAATTGCAGAGAACCTTTCCCGCAGGAGTTGCTTTGCTAATGAAAGCGAACTGAAGTCACTATTTGATAATGTGAAGTTGGTGGAATCGAGCATGATGCTAGATCGTTTCAATATTCGATGCTTAGTCACTCCAGAAACCGTTGTCCCTGTCAGCAAAAAAGCCTTTGAAGAGTGGAGTAACAATAACAATTACACCACCCAATCATTTGACTTAAATAACGCAACCGTTTTGGTTCGTGTTAAAAACATTAACTTATCCGACAATGTTGAAAATCATATTTCACGTTTTTTTCTTTCTGGTATGAAGCTATCAACGAATACCGGAACGTCGTTAGAGATTGGTAACACCAATGAACGCTTTTTCAATTATCACGTAAAGAATAGTGGCTATAAAGAGGTGTATTACATCTCTGGACCGTTTCAAAGTATCATTCTACTGAGCTTACTTTTTCTCATTATACTGCGTCACCGCTCCCTACAAGCCTTTATGGCTTACTTGTGCGCAATTCGACAATTCAAAATAAAACTGGAACCGATTTATAACACTTCGGCACAAAAGATTGTGCACTACGAAGCCCTCTCCCGGTTTAAGGTAAAAAATACGCAACGGTTTATTGAAACACTGATCCGCAATGGATTGCTGCTAACTCATACCTTACTGGTGATTGATTCCATCTACACCAAACAAAAAGCGTTGCCCATCCCTATCAGCATTAACGTTTGTCCTTCTTTGCTGCGAGGGCGTAACTTTTCAATCCTATATAGAGAGCTATCTAATCGGGATTGCCGTTTGCTGACAATCGAAATCACAGAAAATGCATCGATGTACTATACCTCTGAGATTTATGGCAATGTCGCGAAACTAAAAGCTCTGGATTGTAAAATCAGTATTGATGACTTTGGCACCGGTAATAATAATGTGGCGCTTATCAGCAAGCTGAATCCGGACTATCTAAAAATCGACCGAGAATTTGTTATTGGCCTAAAAACTGATGATAAAAAGATAGAAACCTTGCGTCAGTTAATTGCTATGGGCAATACGTATCGCTGCACGGTCATTGTTGAAGGCGTAGAAACGGCAGACAGTGCTCACTTACTCACAACATTGGGCGCATACATTCACCAAGGTTATTATTACCCTCTTCATTGCTAGCTTTTCTTCACTCGGTTAGTTACTTAAAATAGATTTAATACTCTATAAAAACTCGTGGTGGCATAACGGTATGCCGCCAATTTGTGATTGAGCGATGATTGCGATTAAACCCACCAAACTGAAAGATTTTTCAAGTTTGATGCAATTGGATGTGCAAGAAGAGCAAAAAGGATTTTTTACACCGTTTGAAATGGCTTATCAAAAACGTAGTAAGTCAGAGGCGTTCTTTACGATTTATTCTGATGATCTATTAGTAGGCTACCTTGTTATCGATAAAGGTTTCTCCCAACATGCGCCGTTTGCTAAACGATACGAACTGGAGCTTAAATACTTGATGATTGATCAACGTTTCCAACGTCAAGGGGTTGGGAGTGAGGCATTGCGTAAACTGTTCCTTTATGCGTATACCATTAACCCTAAAAGCACCTCTCTTTGCGCCACTGTCCCACAAAGTCAGCAATACGCTATCAGTTTTTTTGATGCGTGCGGATTCATTAATACAGAGGAAACAACATTGGGTGATAATGAAAAAGAATGGATTCTACGACATCCATTAAGCTAGCTGGTGAAGCATAATCAAAATTGGGGCATTCAGATACAACAAAGGCAAGCTTCTCGCTTGCCTTTGTTTAATGCTCAATAGAAAGTGACTTATTCGCCTTTGTAAATACAACCCGCTGTGCACGTTTCTTTGATTTCTACTTTACTTAGCAGTGGTAAGCTTGGCTTAAGCTGCTGCCAAATCCATTTTGCTAACACTTCGCTAGTCGGGTTCTCTAACCCTTCAATGTCGTTTAGGTAGTAATGGTCTAAGCGATTGTAAATTGGTTTAAATGCAGCTTTAATCTCTGCAAAATCCACTACCCAACCTGTATGTGGATCAACTTCACCTTCTACATAAAGACGAACAAGGAAAGAGTGTCCGTGCAAACGACCACACTTGTGACCTTCTGGTACGTGTGGCAAATGGTGTGCTGCTTCGAACATAAACTCTTTGTATAATTCTGTTTTCATCTTGATTCTCAGGCTTTAAAAAGACAGGCAATACTAAGGAATTCGCTGCCAAGAGACAAGCGTTACCCCATACAAGCGTAGCAAAAACTTCCGCTGGTTCCCGGCCTCTTTGCTATCACTCACACCAAAGCGCCGTATTTCTGTCACGCGCCAAACATTTGATTACACAGCACTCACATCACAATTACATATCCCCAACATGTGTGGGGTCACAATCATTCATTTCGTTGTTCGCAGTGCGCATTTGTGCACATTAATATTGTGCAGTTCGTTCCAATTACACTTATAAATTTATGCGCTCAACTATCACTTTTAAGCTCTTACTGGCGTTAATTGCTGTCTTCAGCTGCGTTCTAGCTGCCTCTACGGCTTACCAATACCATCAACAAAAAACCTTAATCAATGATGTTCTTAGTGAACAACTCCATGATAAGGCTAGTAATTATTTCGATAGCCTAAATATGATGATGCTTACGGGCACCATGTCGCAAAAAGAGACCTTACGTCAAAAAGCCCTGGCCCAAGAAGGCATTGAAGCAGTTCGCGTGTTGCGAGCTGATACTGTGACCAAACTTTACGGACCTGGGCAACAAAACCAGCAGCCTGTCGATGATATTGATCAACGAGCGTTGAATGGTGAACTGGTGATTGAACCAATCTCAGCCGATTGGGGCAAAGGGTTAGTAGTCGCGCTACCAATGAAATCGAGCGAAAATTACCGTGGCACCAACTGCGTTTCTTGCCACGTTGCACCAGCAGGAGAAGTGTTGGGCGCGATTCGCTTGGAATACAACATGAATCATGTCAATTCAATGATCAGTAAACAGGCAATGTTTGCGATGGGAATAATGGCCGTAATCGCATTTGTGGGCTTCATCATAACGATGAGTTTGATTCAGAAAATCATTGTACGACCAATTCAAAGAACGTCGAAATTCATGTCGAATGTGAGCCATAGCAAAGATCTATCTCAACGACTTATGCATCACCAACAGGATGAAGTGGGCCAACTTTCTACAGCCATCAGTTCATTCATGGATACGGTCTCCGAAAGCTTAGAACGTGTGCAAGACACCTCTCACTCACTTGCCGACTCCGCGAGTAAACTAACTGCTGTCGCGCAGTCCACAGATAAAGCGGCCAATAACCAACAGCTAGAGACCAACGAAGTACAAAGTAATATCACCGATATGTTGCAGCAACAAACTGCTGTTGAGGACTCGACTAACAACGCTACTGTTTTGGTCAATCACACCGTTGATGTCGCCACTCATAGTGCAAGCCAAGCACACAACGTCAGTGAAGACATCAAACAACTAGTAAGTAACATTGATACCGTACGGGAAAAAATCAGCTCTCTAAATCAAAGAACCGAAGAAGTGTCGTCCATTCTTGTGGTTATTAAGGGTATTGCAGAACAAACCAATCTGCTCGCGTTGAATGCTGCTATTGAAGCCGCCCGAGCCGGAGAGCAAGGGCGCGGTTTTGCGGTCGTCGCGGAAGAAGTGCGTAACCTGGCTTCTAGGACGGCTGAGGCCACTGGTAATATTGAACATATCATTTCTCAATTCCAGCAAGGAAGTGAAGAGTCATTAACTTCTGTTGATACCGTCTGCCAGTTTGCTCATCAACGCTCTGTCGATGTCGAGGCACTATCAGCCACAATGCATAACGTTGTTGACGAAATGCGCCAAGTGCTCAGACATGCAGAAGATATCCAAAACCAGACGCAAACCACATCTGATGTAAGTCAGCATATTCAATCTAAAATAGATGTGATCACACTGCATGCTAACGACACATCACAATCAGCATCGCACACGCGTGATATTAGTGTTGATTTAGAGCATCTATCCGAACGTTTAGAGCAATTACTAAACCAATTCACACTTTCAGAGCACAAAAGAGTGAATAAATAGAGAGATTCTCCCCATCAAAACGAATATAAAGGTTGATGCGAGCGAATTGACAGGTAATATGTCTCGTTGAATCTGTAAAATGCTACCCAACTCAGCGCTTAGCTTGTTTTTTGAACAAAAATGTTATTAGACAAGTACTTTAAGTAAGCGTTGAGTTGAATTTTTACCTCAATGGAGAATATTGAAAACATGACTTACGCGCCTGTATCAGACGTATTGAAAGGTCAGCTAGCAGTAGACAGCGAAGTGACTGTTCGTGGCTGGATCCGTTCACGTCGTGATTCCAAAGCTGGAATCTCTTTCCTTGCCATATATGACGGCTCTTGTTTCGACCCGATTCAGGCCGTGGTCCCAAATAATCTTAATAATTACGAAGACGAAGTATTAAAGCTAACGACTGGCTGCTCTGTTGAAGTAACTGGTAAGATTGTTGAATCTCCTGCAAAGGGTCAAGACTTCGAACTTGCTGCCACTGACGTTAAAGTGGTTGGTTGGGTTGAAGATGCTGAAACTTACCCAATGGCAAAAACTCGTCACTCAATCGAGTACCTACGTGAAGTTGCGCACCTACGTCCGCGCACAAACGTAATCGGTGCAGTAGCACGTGTACGTAACTGCCTATCTCAAGCAATCCACCGCTTCTACCACGAGCAAGGTTACTTCTGGGTATCTGCGCCGTTGATCACGGCTTCAGATGCTGAAGGCGCTGGTGAAATGTTCCGCGTATCTACGCTAGACATGGAAAACCTTCCTCGCACTGACGCTGGTAAAGTGGACTACAACGAAGACTTCTTCGGTAAAGAGACGTTCCTAACCGTATCTGGTCAGCTAAACGCAGAAGCTTACGCTTGTGCGCTAAGCAAAGTTTACACTTTCGGCCCTACTTTCCGAGCTGAAAACTCAAACACAAGCCGCCACCTAGCAGAATTCTGGATGGTTGAGCCTGAAGTTGCGTTCGCAGAACTGGATGATGTAGCGAAACTGGCTGAAGACATGCTCAAGTACGTGTTTAAAGCAGTGCTTGCAGAGTGTCGCGATGACCTTGAGTTCTTCGCTCAACGCATCGACAAAGAAGCAATCACTCGTCTAGAGCAGTTCGTTTCTTCTGACTTCGCGCAAGTTGACTACACTGACGCAATCCAGATCCTTCTTGATTCAGGTCGTGAGTTCGAATTCCCAGTTGAATGGGGTATCGATATGTCTTCTGAGCACGAGCGTTTCCTTGCTGAAGAACACTTCAAAGCACCTGTAATCGTTAAGAACTACCCGAAAGACATTAAAGCATTCTACATGCGTGCTAACGATGACGGTAAAACAGTTGCAGCGATGGACGTTCTAGCACCGGGCATCGGCGAAATCATCGGTGGTTCTCAGCGTGAAGAGCGCCTAGACATTCTAGATGCACGTATGCGTGAAGTGGGTATCGATCCTGAACATATGAGCTGGTACCGCGACCTACGTAAATACGGTACAGTGCCACACGCAGGCTTCGGTCTAGGCTTCGAGCGCCTAGTATCTTACGTAACTGGTATGGGCAACGTTCGTGACGTGATCCCATTCCCACGTACTCCTCGCTCTGCGAACTTCTAATCACTTTTTAGTGATATTGAATTAAAAAGACCTCCCATGTGGAGGTCTTTTATTTTGTACGAATGATTTTCTAGCAACCGATGTATGCACTCTAGTTGTTATTTTCGTCGTCATCCTCATCTGCTCGCGCTGCGTATTTTACTCCAACCACACACAAGCCAAACATCACAAATGGGATAACGGCAGCAGTGTATTCCGTCCAAACCATATGAGAGAAAGATTTCGCCAATATCAAGTGTGCAAACACCAACAAAAATGCGCTAAAAATAGCAACACCCATCAACCTAAGTTCATGCTTTACCAACTGCTTTTTCATTACGGCTCCTAACCTAAATGGTTGTCTGCCCATGATTGAAACACAGCTTCGGTATCGTCCACTGATACAGTTTGAGCAAAAAACAGGTAAACAGTTGGCTAATGAAGTAATTCTCCGACCGTCTTCACGGCTTGTTCTAATTCATCATTTACAGGTAACGATGTATTAAGCCTCAGGTAGTTCTCATAATTTGGAGTGATAGAAAACAACTGACCAAATGCTACAGTGATGTTCGCTTCCAATAACTTCTGATAAATCGCTTTTCCGCACTTTGTTTTCGGCAGTTCTATCCAAAGAAAATAGCCGCCTTCCGGTTGCGTGTAACGAATCGATTGGGGAAAGTACTTATCAACCAGTTCAATAAACGCCAATTGCCGCTGCTCAAGATTCTTTCGCAGTTTTCTAAGATGGCTATCATAACTATCGTTTTGCAAGTAATGCGCGATACCCTGCTGGATTGGTGCACTGCCTGACAGCGTCGAGATAAGTTGCAGCTTTTGAAGTTGCTCATTGAAGCGTTTGTTTACCACCCAGCCCAGCCTATAGCCAGGGCAAAGGCTTTTTGAAAATGATCCACAATGCAACACGCGCTCTTGTGTATCAAAAGCTTTAAGTGAGCTTGGCTTTTTTTCAGAAAAATAAAGCTCTGAATACACATCATCTTCGATCAAGTACACATCGTATTTGTCAGCCAGTTCGACGATACGTTGCTTCTGCCCGTCACTTAATAAAGTTCCTGTTGGATTGTGAAAGTTAGTCATTAACCAACATGCGCGAACATTATTGCCGGCAAAAGTCGCTTCAATTTGATCCACTGAATGTCCAGTTAACGGATCCACCGTTATTTCTATCGCCTTTAGACCTAAACGTTCAATCGCTTGAAGTGCGCCATAAAACGTCGGTGATTCAACTACAACAGTATCTCCAGGCTGGGTCACGGCCTGAAGGCTCAAATTCAATGCTTCTAATGCGCCAGAAGTAACGACAATATCATCATGGGTAAACACCATACCTTGTTGGATGTACCGTTGAGCAATCAAACGGCGTAGAGACTCACAGCCCGGCGGCAAGTTATCCAATAACGTCTCTGCCCCCATCTTCCTGCCTGAGCTGGCTAGGTTGCGGTTTAGCGCTTCTAATGGGAACAATGCAGGGTCTGGAAACGCGGAGCCAAACTTCACCGCATTCGGTGAGGCCTGATTTTTGAGGTAGTCGTAAAGTTCATCGTTGATGCTGGAGCGATAAACGGAAGTGGCTGGAGAACTCGGTTCGAAGCGGTCCAACTCCGCAGTCACAAAGTATCCAGACTGAGGTTTCGCTGCGACCCAACCTTGTGCTTCGAGCAGCTGATAAGCTTGTAATACCGTACCTGCGCTGACAGAATGGTTTCGGCTTGTTACACGCACTGATGGCAGCTTTTCCCCTGCTCTCCATGTATTTTGCTGAATCTGCGTTTTGAACAGCTCAGCCAGTTGACGGTATCGGTTCATGTTTCCCTCATTTCACTTACAGCCGCACCATAGCATACTTCGCGCCAGCATTCTGATATGGGAGTATTCAATTTAGCAACGTAATTTATCAAGCTTATAATAGATATTTCAGCCACGAAGTGAGCGTTTATATCCCATACTTTGACTGTTACACACATATTGCCTTACATCTTTGCAATACCTAAAAGCCAAGGTTTTACGTTGGACTGAGTGCGTTAAACTCACTTCGAACTACTGTCTTTAAATCAGGAGGAAGCGATGAAAGTTTTTACAATGGACGATCTCTCGTATCGCGGAAAACATAAAGGTGTACATAGTTGGGACCATCCTGGCAGTACCACCCCTTATTATTGGCATCCTGATTGGCTGCATATCGCTGAAGATGCTTTGGGTGAACACAAAAAGGCTGACCTTGAAGTCCCTGATGGAGAAACAGCGACAGAAGAGCATGCAAAAGCGGCGATTCTCAAACACTTGAATGACGAGTAGTTTAGGCTCTATCACCGTTCAAGAATAGCATTAGGTAGGCGAATCCATCGTTGTATGCTTTAAACACAAATAAAGCTAAAACCTGCCAAATAGTAAATTCTTCTGAATGAGAAGTACGCATCTTCTATAGCGTTCAAAGGGCAAAATAAGTCGATTGTTATCACATTAATTTTCATTACATCTGTTACATTTAAATAGTAATGGTGATGCACACCTCAACTCATGGATTATGAGAGAAAACAATAATGGCGAAATACAACGAAGAAGATATTAAATACAAAGGTGAATCCAACGGCGTACATTCTTGGAGCTCTCCTTCCGGCCAACCTTATTACTGGCACCCAGATTGGCTACACGTTGCGGAAGATGCGACGGGTACGCATCCGAAGCAAAAACTTGAAGTTGAAAAGACAGAAGTACCAACCGAAAAGCACGCATTAAAAGCGATCTTAAAGCATATGAACGACTGGGCGACTGAAAAACTTTCTTCTAACCCTGACATCGAAACCAATGCGGTTGAGTCGGAAATCAATCTGAAGAAATAACCCCAACCGATATCCATACTTCTAACAGTAAACGCTCCACCTTTGGTGGGGCGTTTTTGTCTCAACAAATCCTCACTAGACAATTATAAACGCGTTAACGCAAAGCACTGAATTGAAACGATTGGGATGTGTGCAAAACTTCTCCAACCATGGCATAAATGCCCTTCAAACTCTGTGTCTACCAAACGTTTTCATGGCAAAAACTTTAGTTATGTTAGAATTCTGTTTCAAATCGCAACTTTTTTAGGTTTTCTTTTCAGTAACGGTTGTAACCAATATTGCTGAAAGGTATAAATGTTAGCACACCCCTTCGATTAACATGGATGAAGATTATGTTTGAAAAAGTAGTTGCCGCTCCGGCTGACCCTATTCTTGGCCTTACTGAAGAGTTTAAAAAAGATGCTCGCGCAGACAAAATTAACCTTGGCGTAGGTATTTACAAAAACGAGCAAGGCGAAACTCCCGTTCTTGCGACAGTAAAGAAAGCTGAAGCAGCACTTGTTGAAACTGAAAAAACCAAATCTTACCTAACCATCGAAGGCACAGCAGAGTACGGTATTGCAGTGCAAAAACTGCTTTTCGGCTCTGATGCAGAAATTGTAAACGAAAAACGCGCTAAAACAGCGCAAGCTCCGGGTGGTACTGGTGCACTACGTGTTGCCGGCGAGTTCATTAAACGTCAACTAGGCGATGTAAAGATCTGGATCAGCAATCCTACATGGGCGAACCACAACGGCGTATTTACTGCTGCTGGTATCGAAACGGCACAATACAGCTACTACAATGCTGAAACAAAAGACAAAGACTTCGACGCGATGCTAAATGATCTGCAATCTGCATCTGAAGGCGACATCGTGCTTCTACACGGCTGCTGTCACAACCCTACAGGGATCGATCCTACAGCTGAAGAATGGGAAACATTGGCGAAACTTGTCGCAGAGAAGAAGTTGCTTCCTCTGTTCGACTTCGCCTACCAAGGCTTTGCTAAAGGTGTGGAAGAAGATGCTGCAGGTCTTCGTACTTTTGCTAAATACAACAAAGAAATCCTAGTCGCGAGCTCTTTCTCGAAAAACTTTGGCCTATACAATGAACGCGTAGGTGCCTTCACGTTAGTAGCTGAGTCAGAAGAAGTCGCAACAACCGCTTTTTCTCAAGTTAAAGCCATTATTCGCTCTATCTACTCTAACCCACCTGCACACGGCAGCGCTGTCGTGACTCACATTCTTGGCAACGCCGAAATGCGTGCGGAATGGGAAGCTGAAGTAGCAGAAATGCGTGACCGCATTCAAGAAATGCGTGAACTATTTGTAGCGACACTAAAAGCAGAGGGTGTGGACGCAGACTTTAGTTTCATCGAACGTCAAAATGGTATGTTCTCTTTCTCTGGTCTTTCTAAAGAGCAAGTTAACCGCCTTAAAGAAGAGTTCGGTATTTACATTGTCGGTTCTGGCCGAATCAGTGTTGCTGGTATGACGAAGTCAAATATGGGCCCTCTGTGTAAAGGCATTGCAGCGGTTTTATAATCGACTGTCGCATACTTTATTAAAAGGAAAGGTCAGCATAAGCTGACCTTTTTTGTTTTAACTTAACGCCAAAAACGAACCCGTCCGATCTAGTAGACAAACTTCAAACTCAGCCCTACTTCATTGACGTAATCTGAGCTTTCACCGCTGTAATCAGTATCTCTAAACTGATAAAAAAGACCAGTGCCGATGACTTTATGCCATTGGTAGTTAAAACCGATCTTAAAATTGTTCTCATCAACGATATCACTACGGTTAAACTCCACTTCAGCTGTCGCAATAAGCTTTTCACTGAGCAAGTAATTCACCCCAACAGTTACAGCTTGAATCAATTCGCTATCGGAAGACAACGTATTATCCGTTTTGTCGTCCGTCGCTTTCGCTTTGATTGCGCCTATTCCATATATCCCGTAGATATCGAATTGCTCTGTAACTCCATAACGGTAACCACCACCAAACAAAAGGCGGTCAATGCGAAGAGTAAAATCATCCGGATGGAAAAACTGCGCTGAGTAATCAACATTAAACAACCAGTTCTCAGTAAACAAATAGTTACCACCGAGTCCAACTGTGGTCGCATTAGAGTTATCTAACCATTCTTCGTTTGTCGTTCCGGCACCAACATCCAAATGAATGTGTTCGTACCCAAATTTTTCTGCTTGGTCCATGACCGCTGCGCTTGATATCGCCGGCAAAGCAGCTAAAAAAACAAGCAATAAATTTCTCACCATTCGACTTCCTTTCATGAGAATTATCTAAACACTGTATTCCATCGCCTGAGCTACTTGGCTCAAGAAGAATAGCTTAATCTAAAGACGTGATAACGATCTGAAACAGCCAAAGAGCTAATCATTCATCACGAAGAAAACATATCGACGACGTCTTTTTCAATTGAGGTGACCATATAGTAGTAAAAATGAAGCTCCCTTATCGTGCGATATGTCAGAATCTTATGACTGAGCACGAAAATCGCGGTTCAGATAAGACTCTGTTTTAAAACTAAGTTAAGATTACTTTATTATTTGCGAACTAAAAGGCGCCTTCGATGGATGCAGAACTTCTCGAGATTTACAACTTTCTCGCCAAGTATCCCCCGTTCAATGAACTCCCTGAAGAAACACTAAACAAGGTGACAGAGAGTGTCGAAATCTCGTACTACCGAGAAGATACCCCCATCATCCATTTTGGAGACTATATCCAAGATTTATACGTGGTGCGAAGCGGTGTTGTTGAAGTTTATCGACGCAAAGGTGAGCTGTATAACCGCCTTGACGAAGGTGACCTATTTGGCCAGATGGGCATGCTCACCAATAACAAAGTCCGCTTTCCGGTAAAAGCCATTGAGGATACCCTGCTCTACTGTATTCCTGGTGACATTTTCCAAGAAATTTACGATAACTTTGATTCCTTTGCGGATTTTGTTGAAGTTGAAAATAGCGCTCGTTTACGCCAAGCCATTTCAGAAAACAAAGACGCCAATGACCTGACGACGTCGAAAGTGAAAACCTTGCTGACTGGCGATGCTCATACGATTGATCGTGGTCAGACAATCCAGCAAGCCGCGCAGCAAATGGCGAATGACAACGTATCGGCTTTACTTATCGTCGACCCAGATTTCGTTCGTGACGAAGACGATCCACAGTCCCCAGTACTTGGTATCATTACTGACCGTGACTTGTGTACCCGTGTGTTAGCTGAAGGTTTGTCCCCACAGGACGATGTGTCCAGTGTGATGACCACGGAGGTCATGTCTCTTGACCACAACGCTTACATCTATGAAGCAATGTTAACGATGCTGCGTTACAACGTACATCACCTACCAGTGGTAAAAAACCAATTACCAATCGGTATTATCGAAACAACCGACATTGTTCGTTATGAATCTCAGAATTCGTTGTTGTTGGTGAGTAGTATTTTCCAACAACAGACTATCGAAGATTTAGCCGTTGTTGCCGAAGAAGTGAAAAGCAGCTTCGTGCGTCTGGTCAATGAAGATGCCAACTCTCACATGGTGGGTAGCGCGATGTCGGTCATTGGCCGAAGCTTCAAACAGCGTCTGCTAGAAATGGCAGAAGAAGAGCTTGGCCCACCGCCAATTCCTTATTGTTTCCTTGCACTTGGCTCAATGGGGCGAGATGAGCAACTGTTGGTGACTGACCAAGATAACGCCATCATTCTAGATGAGACCTATCAAGAAGAGAAACATGGTAAATACTTCGAAGCCCTAGCAAAATACGTCAGCGATGGGTTAGATGCCTGTGGCTACAAATATTGCACAGGTGATATTATGGCAACCAACCCACTATGGCGCATGACTCGTTCAGAGTGGGAAGAGTGTTTTGCTGACTGGATTGATAACCCGAACCCGAAAGCACTACTCAACGCCTCCATCTTTTTCGACTTGGATGGTGTCTATGGCCGCTTAAAATGGGCAGAACAGTTAACTAGCTTTATTGTTCGTCGCGCTCGAAAGAACAACCGCTTCTTAGCGTGTTTGGCTCGTAACGCACTAAACAGAACACCACCTCTAGGCTTCTTTAAAGACTTCGTGATGGAAAAAGATGGCAGACACAACAACTCCATCAACCTCAAACGTCGCGGTACTGCTCCTCTGGTCGACTTAATTCGTGTTCACTCTCTGGCAGTTGGCTCACGTGCACAGAACTCGTTTGAGCGTCTTGACGACATTATTGATGCTGGCATTTTGCCAAAAGGTCGAGCACAAGACTTAAAAGACGCGTTAGAGTTTATTTCCATGGTGCGTATTCGTCACCAAGCGACGGATGTGGAACTAGGCATTGATCCTGATAACAATATCGAACCGGAAAACCTCTCTGAGTTTGAACGTCGCAACCTAAAGGATGCATTCCAGATCCTAAGCAATGGTCAAAATTTCCTTAAGTTCCGCTACCAAGCGAACAAGAGCTTTAAGTGAGGTTTAGCATGATTAAAAAGCTCTTTCAGAAGCCAACCATTCAGTGGCCAACGAAGTTTGAACAAAAGCTGGAGATGGCGAAGGATGAGAATTTAATTGCGTTTTATAGCAACAAGCCGCCTGCTCCAGAAACACCGTTATCTGAGGTGGAGTTCGTGGCGTTAGATTTCGAAACGACGGGTTTGAATCCTGAAAAACATGACATCATTACTATTGGTTTAGTGCCGTTTAACCTGAAGCGAATTTTCCTACGTAACTCGCGTCATTGGAAGGTACGTCCACAGCGTGCACTCGATGAAGACTCAGTCATTATACACGGTATTACTCACAGCGAATTGATCGATGCGCCTGACTTAGGCGATATCTTAAGCGAGCTGCTACCATGCTTAAGCGGGAAAATCATTGTTGTTCATTACCGTCGTATCGAGAGAGAGTTTCTGGATAAAGCGCTCAAAAGCCGTTTAGGGGAAGGTATTGAGTTTCCTGTTTTAGATACGCTGCACCTTGAAGAAACGATTCAACAGAAACGTTCAGGCTCTATCTGGGAGCGTTTAAAAGGGAAAAAACCAGAATCGGTTCGGCTAGCGCAATCTCGACGCCGTTATGGGCTGCCAGACTATACGCCTCACCATGCATTAACCGATGCAATTGCTACCGCAGAGCTACTGCAAGCGCAAATCGCCCATCATTACAGTGAAGAGCAACCCATCAGTGAGTTCTGGCTGTAATATACTTCACGCTTAATAGCGATCAGAAAAGGAGCCAGATGGCTCCTTTTTACTTAGCTTGAGACAAGATTACAGCTTAAAGCGTTGAATCTCTTGTTCAAGTTCGTGTGATAGCTCAGACAGGTGAGCAGCTTGTTCTGCTGCTTGATGAGCTTCGACTGACAACTCGTTAGACACGTCACGAATACCTTCAGTGTTACGAGTGATCTCAGTGGTTACCGATGCTTGCTCTTCTGCTGCTGAAGCAATCTGCGTTGCCATATCACTGATACGCTCAACAGCAGTGTGGATTTGCGTCAAGCTCGCTGCAGCCGCATTGGCATCATCAACACTGGTATCAGCTAGACGACGACTGTCACCCATAATACCGACCGCTTTGGCCGTTGTGCCTTGTAGCATCTCGATAGTTTCTTGAATCTCTTGCGTTGAAGCATGAGTACGTTGGCTCAATACGCGGACTTCATCTGCAACCACAGCAAAACCACGGCCTTGCTCACCTGCACGTGCCGCTTCGATCGCCGCGTTAAGTGCAAGTAGGTTCGTTTGCTCTGCAATGCCTTGAATCGTTGATAGAATCGTATTGATGCTATTTCCGTGTGCTTCTAGCTCTTGAATCACATCAGTAGCAACTTGAACTTCTTGCGCTAAGTTCTGAATAGAGCCTTGCGTTTGAGTTACTTGGCTTGAACCGTGTGAACAAGCTTGAACCGCTTCTTCTGAGTTACTTGCCGTGCTATCAGCATTACCTGCAATTTCTTGTGTCGCTGCTGCCATTTCGTTCACGGCCGTCGCCACCATGTTGATTTCATCTTGCTGGTAAGAGATACGCTGACTACGCTCCTCAGCTTGCTGTGCTGTCGTGCGAGCTTGCTCTGAAAGCGCAGAAGATACGTGGCTAAGCTTAGTAACCATTGTGTGCATGTTGCCAACAAAACGGTTGAAGTTTTCCGCCAGTTTACCTACTTCATCATCACTGCGTGGCTCTAGGCGTTGCGTTAAGTCACCTTCGCCAGATGCAATTTCTTCCAGTGCATTTGATACGCGGTTCAAGTCACGGAACAAGAAACCAACTAGCCAAGAAACTGCAAGAATAACCACAATCGTGATCGCCACAGCAGTAAACAATAGATCTCGTAGCAATACCGCATGACCTGCTTCTTCTGTTGCGCGATCCATTTCAATCGCAAACATCCAATGCGTACCAGGAACTTTATTGAAGTAGTAAAGCTTCTCTTTTCCTTTGATTACCGTATCTTCGATACGACCTTCATCGGCGGCGCGCTCAATTGCCTCTTCTGAAAAATCTTTTAGAACACTGGTGATAGGCTTAAGCGTCAAGCTTTTATCTGGATGCGCTAAGAAGGTGCCTTCATTCATGTCGATTAGCATCGCATGCGCGTTTTCACCTGCATCTAAGTTAATCACATCGCTGATAAGCTGATCGATCAGTACGTCCGCACCAACAACACCAACAAACTGACCATTTTTCATTACTGGCTCAGCAATGGTCACAAGTAGTGCATTCGTGATTGCGTCTTGATATGCGGCTGTGATGATTTGCTTACCCGCGGCATCAGCATCCTTGTACCAAGGACGTGTGCGAGGGTCATAATCAGCACGGTTACGCTCCGGATGAGAGCGGTACATATCACCGTTTGGTGTACCAAGGAAGATGTCATCGAAGCCACCAGCCTTGCGAGCTTGTTGTAGGAAAGGAACAACGTCTTGCTCGGTCGAGTAGTCGTTGAACGCAGTGGCAATATCTTTACGGATATTGACCCAATCAGAAATTCCCTCTGACGCAGTAGTACTAAGACTTTGCGCACGTGAATAGACACCTGAACGAGTCTGATCAAATAATTGACCAGCCGACAACCAAGTAAGTGCTGTTGCCATCACAACAACAGCAGAAAGGCTTGCGCCTATAAGCTTTTGTTTTAATGATAATTTCATATTTATAGTTTTTTGAGTTGGGAGAACAGTTAAGGTGCATGAATATTACACACTTTTTTACGACTATTCACTAATTTTTAAAAAACAAAATAGCACATTAACTCTTTGTAAAATATGAACTTTCATGTGTCATTTTTTTGTCTCGAGCGTCATAAAAACCGCACAAAAAAAGCCAGCAAATTGCTGGCCTTTTGATTGATTGTTAGTCAAACGGTTTTATAAAATGCCGAATTACTGACGCTCAGTTCGCATACCCATCAATAAGCTCACACACATTGCAAGCAGAATGAAGGTAAATGGCAGTGCTGTAGAAATGGCACCAGCCTGAAGAGCTTGAACCGCCTCGGAGCCACCAATCCATAGCAGAGCAACCGCAATTGCACCTTCCATGAATGCCCAGAAGACACGTTGAAGTACAGGTGCATCGACTTTACCACCTGCCGTGATACTGTCGATAACAAGTGAACCAGAGTCAGAAGACGTAATGAAGAACACAAGTACCAACACAACAGCGATGATAGAAAGCATGCTACCAAATGGAAGAACATCAAACATTTGGAACATAGCAAGTGATACGTCAGTCAAGCCATTTGTGCCCAGCTCACCTACTTTATCAACAACTTGCTCGATCGCCAGGCCACCAAATACAGACATCCAAACAACGGTAACCGCAGTTGGAACCAGTAGAACTGCTGTGATGAACTCGCGAACGGTACGACCACGAGAAACACGCGCGATGAACATGCCTACGAATGGCGACCATGAAATCCACCAAGCCCAGTAGAACACTGTCCAGCCTTGGAACCAAGCTTCGTCCGTACGACCAAACGGGTTACTTAGTGGGATGATATTCTCTACATATGCCATAAGTGTGGTTGGAATCGAACCTAGGCTCGCCGCCCAACCGATAAGACCAACAAGGAGAAGTAGCAAGAACGCCACAACCATGTTGATGTTACTAATGACTTTAACACCACCATCGATGCCGCGTACGACTGAAACAACAGCAAGTAAAGTCACCACGGTAATAACGACGATTTGCAGACCTAGGCCTGGCTCAACACCAAATACGTGATGAATACCACTTGCTGCTTGCTGCGCACCTAGACCTAGGGATGTAGCAAGACCAAATAAAGTCGCAAGCACAGCCAGAATGTCCACAATGTGGCCAGCCCAACCCCATGCACGATCACCCAGAAGTGGGTAGAAGATCGAACGCATAGATAGCGGTAAACCTTTGTTGTAGGCAAAGAATGCTAAAGAAAGTGCTACAACACCGTAAATTGCCCATGGGTGAAGGCCCCAGTGGAACATCGTTGCACCCAGTGCCAATCTCGCGGCTTCTGGTGTATTTGCCTCAACACCAAGTGGCGTTTCATACCAACCGGTGAAGTAAGCGACAGGTTCTGCAACACTCCAGAACATTAAACCGATACCCATACCAGCTGCAAATAGCATTGCAAGCCATGACATAAACGAGTAATCGGCAACAGCGTCTTTACCACCTAGTCGAATCTTACCCATTGGTGAGACGATAAGCGCCAAACAGAAAATAACGAAAATGTTACCTGCAATAATGAACAACCAATCGAATGAACCAATAATTTTCCACTTCAGCCCATCAAGTGCCGTCTTTGCGGTATGTGCATCTAGAACTAATGCAGCGACAAGAAACAGCGCAATTAAACCTGCACTAATACCAAAAACTGGGTTATGAACATCAAAACCCCATTTTTGAACGTTGTCCTGACCTACCGTATAGTCGGTACTATCGATACTGTACTTATCTATACCCTTTGTCATCGTTCCTCTCTATTTTTGTAGTGTTTTTACGTACCAAACAAAAAAATCTTTCGAACACGATACGTTTTGCATTCCGTGAAGGCGCAAGATCCTATCATTTGACACGTTTTTGTCTATCTTTTTGCTATTAAAAAATCCAATAACTTACTTTTCACTGTGTGGTTACGGCCTTTGATAGAACAAATCACTACTACAATAGTTAGACCACAAACATTTATTGCTATAATAATTTTAGCTCTTCTTATTTTGTCGAAAAGGCGCGACAAAATGGTATTGAGGACACGGCGTAAAATTGTAGGGGTAATTTTTGATTTCCCCCCTTTAAATAAGGGCGCATTTAAGTTAGTGTCGCCTCGATAAATGTTCCCTACAGACTGGATGAATAAATTGGAAAAGTACGAAGAAGTATTGGTCTCGATTCGTCAGATCATCCGCGCTATTGATTTACATTCTAAAAAGCTGAGCAAAGAGTCTGGATTGACTGCTCCACAGTTGATTTTGATGCGCGCTATCAATGACTTAGATAACGTGACGATTAAACAGTTGTCTAGCCACACTAACATGAGCCAAGCGACCGCAACGACCATTCTAGATAGACTAGAACGAGGCCAGTTTGTTGAGCGTCAGCGCAGTGTTCAAGACAAGCGTAAAGTGCATGCTGTACTTACGAGCAAGGGCCAAGAAGCCTTAAAACAAGCACCAACGCCGCTGCAAGAGCACTTCATTAATCGATTCCAAAAATTGGAAGAATGGGAGCAATCCCTTCTACTATCTTCCGTTCAACGCATCTCGACGATGATGAATGCAGAGGACATCGATGTTGCTCCAATGCTAGAGCTTGGTAGCATTACCAAAGCCGATTAGTTTCGCTCCCACGTGCTCGCTTTTTGCGGGCACTACTCTCCTACTCAGTCAAGCCAGTTTCAAACGCATATTTTGCTAACTCTGCCGTCGAATGTAAGTCCAACTTGTGCTTAATGTTATGGCGATGCGTCTCTACCGTTCGATAACTAATATTGAGTAAAGTGGCGATTTTTTTGCTGCTGTTTCCTTGAGCAACTAATTTAAGTACCGCTTCTTCCCTGCGGCTGAGAGGATTCGTTTTTTGCGTGGCAGGCACCACTTCTTGGGTAAAGAGTGTTTGTGTGACGGATTCACAGAAATACGTCGAGCCTTGGTTCACCGTTTTTATTGCTTGCACCATTTTCTCGGCCGAGATTTCCTTGAGCATATATCCTACGGCACCAGCTTGCATGACCTTCATGATGTACTCGCGATTATCGTGCATGGTCAACATAAGTATTTTGCTCTCTGGGCGCGCTTCTTTAATTACACCAGTCGCTTCAATACCGTTCATTATAGGCATGCTGATATCCATCAATATGACATCCGGTTGCAAGTGCTTTGCGACCTCTATCGCTTCCAAACCATTACTTGCTGTACCCACCACTTCGATGTCAGGCTCTAACTCCAAACGAGCCATGAAGCCATCCAACACCACTTGATGATCATCGACAATCACTACACTAATCGGTTTATCCATAAACTATTTCATCCAAATTAAGCAGCACGGTAATCTCTGTTCCCAAGCCAAGCTCACTCATTAGCTCAAATTCACCACCGATGAACTCTACACGCTCTTGCATATTCCTTAACCCAATCCCTTGTTGGTGCACTGCTTGGTTAACCACAAACCCAACGCCATCATCACGTATGAGTAATTGCAGCATATTGCCCATTTTTTGCAAAGTAACCGTTACTTTTTTCGCTCGCGCATGTTTTTCAATGTTATTCAAAGACTCCTGAGCGACGCGATATAGCGTCGTTGCGACTTCCGAAGTCAGTTTGTGCTGCTGAGTATCGAAATTGCTCTCGATATCAATCCCGGAATGGGAATGAAAATCCTGTAGCAAGGTCGTCAGTGCTGCTTCTAAACCGATATCATCGAGGGCGCTTGGACGGAGCTGATGAGAAATATGCCGCACCTCATTTATCGCGGTGACGAGCGATCGTTGTGATTTATCTAAGTGGGATTTGAGTTTTTCGTCTTCCAGTCTATGACTCATTAAGTCTAAATGACATTTACTGGAGACTAACAACTGATTGATTCCATCATGCAGTTCTCGCGCTAAATGCTTTTTCTCATCTTCTTGGAACATCACGGTTTTATGTGCCAATTCTTTCAGGTTCTTATCAGCGAGGCGATGCTCGTGCAGATTGATCGCCAAAGTGAGAACAATGATTACAGCAACGGTCACCGCTAAGATCACGACGACTGAGAAAAATGTCGTTTCGATATTTTTGTTCACTGCCGCGCGCATATTGGCGACTTCTCGGCTGACATCCTCAATATACAGCCCAGTCCCTATCATCCATTCCCACTTATCGAGCCATGCAGCGTAACTAAGCTTAGGGACAACTTCACCTGTAGATGGCTTTTGCCACAGGTACTGATGAAATCCACCACCTGATTGCGCTTGATACAATAAAGCTTCGATTAAGCGATCGCCATTTTCGTCTTCAAGATAGAGTAAGTTTTCCCCGACAAGCTCCGGAAGAACTGGGTGTACAAGGTTGGTACCATATTTATCATAAGCAAAAAAATAGCCGTCCGACCCATAACTCAAACGATTTAAAATCGCTTTCACACGCGTTTTGGCAACACTCTCTTCTAAAGTCGGATCGTTGTAGATGTAAGAAATGGAGTCAAAAGCGACGTCGACCGTATCTTTCAGCGCCGCTTCTTTTGATTGGATCAGGTTTTGATGAAAGATCTCCACCTCCCTTTTGCCAAGGGTCTTGGTTTGATAGATAGAGATCCAGCTGATACTCGCTGACACCAATACCACGGGTATCAGTGTCAGCAGAATTAACTTTGCTTTGAGAGGCATCCCTTCCCTCCATGAAACGCTGCCTTTACAGCTTACTATCTTAGCAGTACAAACTAATCGATTGTATCTGCATAGACATAATTAACAGCTTAACAACTTGTCTCAAAAGGTAAAAACTCTCAGTTCACAAAATCTCTTTATTATCGAGTGATTAACTCATACCGTAAAAACCTGGGAAAAACAGCAAAGACGCCAACACAACAATCTGAATCGCGATGAACGGCATCACACCTTTGTAGATATCACGCGTAGTAACCCCTGCTGGAGCGACACCTTTTAGATAGAACAAACTAAAGCCAAATGGCGGTGTGAGGAACGACGTCTGCAAGTTCATCGCAATAAGAATCGCAAACCACGTCATATTAATGCCCATCAATTCAGCGACTGGCGCAATAATTGGCACGATGATAAAACAGATTTCAACGAAGTCGATAAAGAAACCTAAAATCAGAATCACCACCATGGTAATAATAAGGAATCCCCACTTTTCACCCGGCAGTTCTAACATCCACTCTTCAACTAAATAATCACCACCAGTGTAGGTAAATGCCATTGAAAAGGCGGTCGCACCAAGTAAGATCGCAAAAACCATTGCGGTTACTTTAACTGTCTCTTTTGATGCATCATAAATCATCGACCAACTAAACTGCTTATACAATAGCGATAAAATAATCGCACCTGCACCACCCAGTGCCGCTGACTCTGTTGGTGTTGCAATCCCTGCAAAGATGGAGCCCAATACCACAATGATCAATGCTAAAGGTGGCAATACAGCTTTCAGTGCGGTGAGCACTTCTTGTTTACGACTGATCGACTCATCACGCTCTATCGCCTGTGCGGCTTGAGGGTTCAACTTCGCGTAGATGAGAATGTAGATCACATAGGCGCCAACAAGTGTAATACCGGGCCAGATCGCAGCTTGAAATAGGTCCCCTACCGGTACGCCAAGTACATCACCCAACAAGATCAACACGATAGAAGGTGGGATAATTTGGCCCAACGTGCCAGACGCACAAATAGTCCCACACGCTAAACCTTTGTCGTAATTGTACTTGAGCATCACAGGAAGAGATATTAAGCCCATCGCAACAACTGATGCGCCTACCACACCCGTTGAAGCCGCAAGCAATGCGCCAACTAACACGGTAGAAATAGCGATACCACCGCGAACGCCACCGAACAAACGCCCCATTGATTCTAGTAGCTGTTCAGCAAGCTTCGTTTTCTGTAGCACTAGCCCCATAAAAACGAACAGCGGTACGGCCATTAGCACCGTATTTTCCATAATGGACTGAATTCGATATGGCATAAAAGCAAACATCTCGATGCCTTCAGCCCAAACACCAAAAATCAGCGCGATACCACCAAAAGTAAAGGCAACGGGAAATCCCAATAGAAGCGCAAAGAGCGCAACAAAAAACATCACTATACCGATCATAATGACTTCCTTTTACGACTTACCGTTATTACCGGCATAGATGAGATGAGGGTTGACAATTTTGTTGATTGAATGAAGTAACAATCCAATACCACTCACCGCCATAAAGAAAAATGACAGCGGAATCATCGCTTTGATAATCCAACGATATGGTAAGCCACCTGGGTCACCAGACGTCTCGCCTAACGCGTAACTTTCCTTAGCGAAATCAACACCAAACCAAGCTACCAGTAGGCAAAAAGGGAATAAGAAAAATAGTGTGCCTATGATGTCGATGATGGATTGTGCTTTGTAAGATAAGCGTTCATAAAAAATGTCGACGCGAACATGGCCACCGGACTTAATTGCGTAAGGCACACCAAGCAAGAACACGGCAGAGAATAGATGCCATTCCATTTCTTGGAATGCGATAGACACATCATTAAACACGTAACGCATGACAACGTCGTACACAACGTTTGCTAACAACAAAATAAACAGGATGCTGGATAACCATCCGAGGAAATCGCTAAAGCGGTTAAATAATCGCTCAATATAAATAAGACTTCTCATTCCGAACTCCGTGGAACGTTTAGATGCGCTCCGCTATGGTGCGGAGCATTCATTATGAAGTTTTCTTGGGCTTCGATAGCAGGCTAAACCTCTCGGCATCGCCTGCTTCATAACGTTATTGTTGAGCTTGACTGTTTAAGTACGCTCGGTGCGAAATATCTGACCATGGTCGAACTTGATTCATATAGTTCGCTTGCGACTCTTGAATCTCTTTCGCCAAAGCATCTTTTTCTGCATGTTCTTTCAACAAACGATCGTTTGCTTCTCGCAACGCAGCTACTACTTCAGGTGGGAAATCTTTTACTTCAACATTTGGGTATTCAGACTTAATAGATGCCCAGTTTTTGCCACTTTCGTGTTTCGATTGCGTGTACATATCGTAAGCGGCCGTTTTCATGGCTACTTGCAAAATCGCTTTTAGGTCATCAGGTAGACGATTCCAGGTACGCTTGTTAACGAGGAACTGAAGCTCAGTCGCTGGCTCATGCCAACCTGTGTAGTAGTAAGGCGCGATTTTGTGGAAGCCCATACGTAGATCCAGCGATGGACCAACCCATTCCAAGGCATCAATTGTGCGACGCTCTAGAGAAGTATATAGCTCACCAGGGGCGATATTCGTTGGCTTGGCACCTAACTCAGCCAAAATCTCACCAGCAAACCCTGGGATACGCATTTTCAAACCCTGTAAGTCCTCGACGGACTTGATCTCTTTTTGGAACCACCCGCCCATCTGAGTATCGGTATTACCGCCAGGGAAAGACATCAAGTTATGTGGAGAGTACACTTTTTCCATCAGCTCCATACCACCGCCGTAGTAAAACCATGCATACTGCTCAGTTGGCAACATACCGAAGGGCATAGAAGTGAAGTAAAGTGTGTTTGGAACCTTACCCTTCCAGTAATAAGACGCTGAGTGACCCATGTCATACTGACCCGACTTAACCATATCAAACACCCCAAAAGGCGCTTTATGCTTGTTTGCGGAATCAATGCGGATTTGCAAACGTCCGTTGGACATCTCTTCCGCCATTTTGGCCATGTTTTTTGTGGTATCACCAAAAATTGGGAAATTAGGCCCCCAAGTTTCAGCAAGCTTTAAACGATAGACTTTTTCAGCAGCGTTTACAGAAGTCGCTGCGAGTGCCATCGCGGCAGCGACAGCGGTTGTTTTGAGCACTCGTTTTAAAGATTTTTGGATTAGACTCATCGTTCACGTCCTTTATCACCAAGGTTATTGTTGTCATCCATTTCATTAGGATTGGCTGTATTCGGTATAAAAGATGTAACAATGTTGTCTAATGCGAAATGGGCATGAACACGGAAGCGAGTAATTCATCAATAAGGCATTAGCCTAAGGTATTACGTACAAGTACGTAGGACAACCGTCATGACAAAAGACTGTTAATAGCAAAATCAATAAATTATATTTTTATCTATGAATAAAAATAAAAGACAATACGTACGTATTTTTCTGCCAAAAAATTTACATAGTATTTAAGAAAATGTGACAAACCACTTATTGGCAGTGTTAAAGTCAGTACTTAATGCATTATTTCCAATACCAAGATAAAAAAATACCTCGGCATCGGCCGAGGTATTCAATCTAGAACGGTAGCGGTAATTAAACTGCTTTGTAGATAACTTTGTTACCTGCTAACTGCTCTTTTTGAACTAGGTTTTCTTCAAGAAGCTTCTTTAGTGCGCCAGTAGCCCATGATGCCGCTTTAGTATCTTCTTGACCTGCAGCTAGACCGATGCCTTTAGGGTTAATACCTTCAGCATTCGCCATAACAATGTCTAATACTTGTTGTTGCTTAGGAGTAAGGGCAACATCAACTGTTTTCACTGCAGCTACTTTTTTATCAGCTACTACTTTCTCCGCAACAGCTTTTTCAGCAACAGAAGGTGCTACTGCTTTTTCCGCAACAGGCTTCACTGCTTTAGGTGCTGCAGCTAAGTTTGCTACTGTCGCTTTAATGCGTTTTTGCAGTTTCATCTGCACTTTACGCTTATGAGCAAGTCTCATTGAATATTTCTCCAGTTCACTGCATCTCAGCAGGGATGAAAATTTGAAGCGCGTTTTATACCAAAATTCACAAGCAATTTGTAGGTTTTAGCGGCGAAACGCGATGAAAAATGCGCTCAAAGCATAGAACGTCTACTATTTAATCAGATATTTTATGAACGGATTTATTGAATACTGGGTATAAAAACAGAGGTTTGTTTTATTTTAAATGCAAATCAATGCACATAAAGCTACCCACTTATTTTTGGACAAGTATTCGATGAGGTTATAAGCATGGAAACGCTGCACCTAACAAATTCACATTTCAAACCCGACTCCCCTATCAACAGAATACTTTTGTTGCTTGTTGCACTCATCACTTTGTTTTTGGTTGCCATTTCTCCGGGATGGAAGCAAGCCATGTTGTCGGTCATTTTGATGTCTGCAATCGTTGGTTTCGCCATCTTGATGATTAAGAAAAGCCAAGTCACTTTTACGCTGACAGCTTCTCACTTTCAGCAACACCTTTTTAAAGGAGGTTGGGTCGTCCGATGGCGAAATATTGAGTCAATCGGTATTTGTAGCTACCAACAGGAAGGGTGGCACCAACCGCTACCTTGGATCGGTATTCGTCTAAAACACTACTCGCCCTACTTAAATTCAATCTGCCCTCGTATAGCGACAGAAATTCTCCTCAGCCAGCGAGCACTGCTTTACTTAGGCGCGAAACAAAATCAGTGTGAAGATAAGTTTGAGGATATAGTGCTTGACCCTAAACCGTATATAAACAGAGATGGGATTGAGTACAAAGGTTTGTTAGCGATGCTCGCCAACCGGATGAAGTATCAGAGAGGCTTTTATGGCTACGATCTATTTATATCAGCAAGTGATCTAGATCGTGAGGCTGAGGATTTTGTGGGACTGACTCGGCGATACTTAGCTGCCGCCGAGCCAGAATAATGCTTAGTACACGCACTTTTAGTAAAGCGGCATCTCGTCAGCAACGAACGGGTTAGTTTTACGCTCATGACCGAAAGTCGATTGAGGGCCGTGACCAGGGACAAACGTGACATCATTGCCTAAAGGCCACAATTTCTCTTTGATAGAACTAATCAACGTATTGAAATCACCTTGTGGGAAGTCAGTTCGACCAATGCTACCGTTAAACAAAACGTCACCCACAAACGCTAAACGCGCTTCTTCACTGTAAAGCACAACGTGACCAGGTGTATGACCAGGTGTGTGGAATACGTTCAGCACTTGATTACCAAAAGTGACAGTGTCACCTTCATTTAGCCATTGGTGCGGTTCAAACGCTTCTGTCAGCGGGAAACCAAACATTTGGCTCTGACCTTCCAAACCTTGCAACCAGAAGTTATCTGCCTTGTGAGGACCAACAATCTCTGTACCGCCAAGCAGTGCAGACAGCGGTTCCGTGCCACCTACGTGGTCCAAGTGACCGTGTGTTAGCACTAGGTTTACCACGTCAACACCCAGCTCTTTGATAAGCATAGCGAGCTGCTTTTCATCGCCGCCTGGGTCAACCACAATACCTTTCATGGTTTCGTCACACCAGACAATAGAACAGTTTTGAGAGAAAGATGTTACTGGAACAACTTGGTATTTCAGAGCCATAGATAACCTATACCGAATAAATTTGCATGAAAACTGCCGCAACTATGACACTAAGGCCTAGCGACTTCAAGCTTTGAACTGTGGGTAATCGACGACGTTCTGAGACTAGAAACCTTGTCTCAACTAGCACTACCAGGAACGAACAGCTCCCGTATCGATATGAACAAAGTTACTACCTGGATAATAACCCACGCCACCGGCTTTTAGGCTTAATGCAGCATCACGAACCGTTGAAAGCTTCACGCCGTCTAAACGAAAATCAATGGCCTTTCCTTCCATGTGCATGCTCTTTTTCGCTACACGAGAAGACCCGTTGCGCAGCGAGGCGTTAGTGGCAGGAGAACGGTAACCTGAAATGACGATCACCTCTGCTTCTGTACCAATTAACTTTTGAATTTGGCTTATTTGATCGAACAAGCGTCGATCCATCGGATGAACCTCATTCCGTCGATGGTCTCGACAAAACTCATTCAGCCTTTGAAGTTCATCATTAATGTATCGTTTTCCATCGAAATAGCATGTTTCGAGGATCTCTCCAGTATTAAGATTGTTCATCGCCAGCGCACGTGGCTCGTCAGAGAGTGAAGCCCAAGAAAATGATGGCAGGGCAGACGCCAACACCACACCACCAGCGGTCATTTTAAGGAAATCTCGGCGGGAAAAGTTACGACTTACCATTTCAAAATACAGTGCTCAACAACTAGACAAGTCGTGGACATTAACCAAACACATTTGTCACGTCAAATGCATAAAACGCTCCATCTTGATTTTCAGATGCAGTAATTATTGCTTAATTATTGAACGAAAAGAGAATTCTTCGTTTTGTAAATTTTCCTTAAAGATTTCAACTGCGGTGATCGTACTTATAGATATCATCACGGTAGTAAAGCGTTCCCTCTTCCAACCATGCTGTTTGATAAATGATGTGTACTTGAATGCGCTCTCCCAAAGGAACTGACGTGTTAGACCGACGAGAACTTTCTCGCTTTTTCGCTAAACGTTCTTCCAACCCCTGAGTTTTGAACAGAAGTTCTGCTAACTGGTCTGCATGTTCTACACGAACACATCCTGAGCTGAATGCGCGTCTGTCCTGTTCAAACAAGTTCTTACTTGGCGTGTCATGCAAATAAATAGCTTGTGGGTTAGGCATATTGAACTTGTACAATCCCAGTGCATTTTGTAAGCCCGACGCCTGTCGCATACGATAAGGAAATGTTCTCGGATTCACCGTTGCCCAATTGATGGTTGTAGGGTCAATAATTTCGTTCGAAGTCCAAGACCGAATGATTTGAATGTTATGGTTAATCAAATACATCGGATTACGTTTTACTTTAGGAATAATGTCTTTAACCATGATAGTCCAAGGCACGTTCCAAGTTGGGTTGAGAATAACTGAATCCAGTGCTACCGACATGATGGGCGTTTTTCTTGATGCTCTCCCTACCACAACTTTAGACTCAAACAAGGGTTGACCATCATGCCAATACGTGACTTCGTATCCAGGCACGTTAACAAAGACAACATTATCCCTTTCTTTCGACCAAATTCTTGAACGCTCAGAATTCAACGCCAGCAGATGCAATCGCTCTTGAGGAGAAAAGTTGATCCATCGAATGGTATTCGGGCCGATAACGCCATCTTCTTTCAAACCATGAATACGCTGGAACTCTTTTATCGCAAGCTCTAATTGTTCGTCATATTCTTCAGTGACTAAATCCAAGTAAGAAACATCTACGCCTACGATCTCCATTCGCTCAATCAATAGGGGTCTGTTTTCTAATATATCGCCAACACGTGCTAGCCCAGTTTGTTGATAGGCAGGATATTGGTACTGAGAATGTTCCGATAGCGAAGAATAGGCGGAGTAGAAAGCATCATCTGTTTGTAATGGAGACCGGAGACTTGCCAAAAACTGACCAAGTTTGCCAACCGTAATCTCATTACTCAGAACCGATAAAGTATCGATGCTAGGAGCGGGTAACGTAACATGGGCTTTGTCTGTAAATAGCCAATTAATCCCTTCTTCGGGGAGTTGCTCAAGATAACTAAGGTACATCAAGAGTGAATCTGTCATCACTAAATCGAAGTCGAGATTATCTCCCTGCCACCTTACTTGGTTTATCCGGTGAAGTTGATTTTCGAATTCATCGGTGACATCCGCAAGTGCAACCAGGTTTACTTGAAAAAGAAACTGCTCAATATCACTTTCATTTTCCCAGTTCAAACGGTAATTGGTGCTTTGATACAGTTGATCAATCACCTCTGGATAATGGATCATTTTTTCTACAGACAGCTTTTGTACCGCTCCCTCTTGCTCGACTTGCGCTGAAGCTTCGAGAGAAACGACGGTGGAAAAGCTGCAAAACGGCACCAGAAGTGCCGTCATGATTAAAACCCTAGCAAACACTGAAATGATCCTTGCGCTACTTGCCATAATAAAAAGTATGGCAAATATCTCACAGCTTGCAGGTTTAAAATTAAGAATCTGATGCCGAAAACGACAACAAAACCCTCTATAAGTAATTACTCAATGATCTTTCTAGATAATTCTCGACCAATGGTTGTCCCATTGTACTCCGCTTGCGAAGGTACTTTTTGACGCTTCGGGCTTTTGCTCTACCACTTTTCCCGCACCAGAGCTGACTCGGAACTCATCGCCATAGACCACAACACCAGAAGCGTCTGGTAACGCACTTAGCTCTACCAATTTGCCAGTAGATTTAGACCATATACCATAACAACTGCCCGGAGGCGAAGTGGCTAAGATCCATTCATCGGTTGCTGCAATACTCGCAACGTAGTGATTGAAACGCGCCCACTCTTCAGGCTCAGCTTGAAGATCTTGCATTTCACCACCACGCGTGTGCATGGCGATCAAGGCTGGATACTCGTCCGGCTCACCACGATATTGCTGACCACAAAGCACGGTTTCCGCACCATCATGAGCTAAATGGCGAATACTCAACTTATGATCCGGTAAAGACACTTGATCCAATAGCTCCCCTTCCTGTGAAAGGTAACTCAGACTCGGTCTCATGCTATCAAGATTGAGAGGTTCACGGCCGTTGGTGTGTACGCCACCGACGCCAATCGCTAATGCGCCATCAGGCATCATGATCACTTCATGAGGACCAAGACCAAAACCCGTTAACTCATCGATTTTTTGATATTGCTTCTGCACATCATAAACACCAATGATCCCACTACTTGTCCCCCTCTCCCCTTCTGTGGCAAATAGCAACGTGCCATCGTGGGAGTAAACGCCATGCCCATAGAAATGACGATTTGACTTTGCTAGTTGCAGTTTGATCATCTGCCCTGAGCGATAATCAAATACCATGAAGAAAGTACCTGGTCGACGACCAAAAACTACGGCGTGGCCTTGTTGGTTGGTTGCCACACCGTGACCACGCTCAGGAATCGGCAATGAAGATAGCGGCATACCATGCTCATCCGCCACCACCGCTGCATATTTATCTCGGCCAATGATAGAGCAGCCGATCAACGCAGGCTCACGTGAGCTTGTTGAAGAACAACCAAATGGCATCATAGGTGTAGCCGCCCCGAATAGAGCGGCTTTCAGCAAAGTTCGGCGGGTTTGATCAGTCACCATCGGTTGCATTAAATCCTATAACTACGCCAAGCTCGATCGCCACTTCTTCGTGAATCAGGTACTTCAATTGCTCTAGCTTGTTGTATTGAGCGAGCACCATGCGATAGCCTTCTTTTGTTTGTAGTGCAGCAAACAAGCTCTTATCTTCTGGCCAAGTTTCTAACGCCATTTCAAACTGATGAACGACACGGTCTGCGAGATCTGCATGGCCTTGCTCTCTAAGTAGCGCATCTAGACCATTCCCGTTAGCAAAGTACAACGCTTCCATCCCTTGAAGGTTGGCTTTTAAGTTTGAAAGCGAGGTCTCTGAACGCCACGATTCTGAGAAATACGGGCGAGGCTTACCAATCTTCGCTAGCGGTCGGCTCAACTTCTTCATGCTGTATTCAAGCTGATTCGAGAGCAGTGAAATGTACTCAGACTCCCATGCCGTCATCTCTAGCGATTTCCAAGGGTTCTCTGCCCAAGAATCCGCGATGATCTGCGCTTTGTTATCGAGGTTTTCTGCAATCGCTACGCCTGTCACACAAGTATTGCCGTTGCTAGATAAGGTCGACGCTTTATCGTAAAGCAGCCATTCCAATGCACCTAAACCTTGCACGGTGACACTTTGGGTGGAGATATCTTCTGCACTCCAAGCTTGATCAGATTTCGTCAGTACAGACATTTTACGACCAGTGGTATTCTTTTTATCTGGCCAAAACTGAACATTCCAGCTTTGCTCCAACGCCGTAGCAGGGCCACGTTCTTGACCTTGTAATGCCATCCACGCAAGCATCGTTTGATGCCATTGCTGTTTTACTTGTGCATCATCTTTCGACTCTGATGCGCAGTAATCCGCGAAGCGCTGTTCAAGTTCTGTGGTTTGCGCTAAAAACGTCTGAGCTGATTGAAACTCAACCTCGTACACGCTTTGAGAAATATGACTTGTACTCTCAGGCTTGGCTGAGCTCGAACCGATGGTCGATTGGCAACCAACCAAACTTAACGTTGCGGCAATCGCACTCACTAACAGTGTTTTTTTCATGGTTGCTTCCTTATAGAGAGTTCAGAAACGCAATGAGAGCATCACGTTCTTTTTTGTTCAGAGCTAAAACATTTTGTTTCGCCGTTTCAGCTTCGCCGCCGTGCCACAACACCGCTTCCATCAGGTTACGAGCGCGGCCATCATGTAGAAAGTAAGTGTGTCCGTTTACTTCTTCGGTATAACCAATGCCCCATAGCGGTGCCGTTCGCCATTCACGGCCGTTTGCTAAGTATTCCGGACGGTTATCGGCTAAGCCTTTACCCATGTCATGCAAAAGCATGTCTGTGTATGGGTGGATAAGCTGCTCAGAAAGCGCTGGTAACTCTGGTCGTTTCGCCGTTTTAACACTGGTCTTGTGGCAGCTTTCACAGCCAGACGCAGCAAAGATTTGCTGACCAAGTTTCACGTTAGGATCATTGACGTTACGGCGAATAGGTACGGCTAAGTGTTGGCTGTAAAACTCTACGAAGTCGAGAATATTTTCACTCACCTCTGGTTTGCCGCCATTTGGCATGTCGTCACAAATGCTTTGTTTCGAGGTACAGTTTTCATTTGGGAATAAATGGCTCGTAAGACCCACATCACCATTAAATGCTGCTGCATTTTGCTGCATTAGCGTCGGTTGTCCTGCTTTCCAGCCAAAACGACCAATCGAGAAGTCGTCCTTCTCAATATCCCACACCTTATTGACTTTGCCTGAGATACCGTCTTTGTCGGCATCTTGTTCATCAGCCCAAGCAAGTAGCGTTTCGTCGGGAATACTCTCTAACAAACCAAGGCCGATCATTGGCGGTGCCACGCGTGCTGAGAACTCGGTATCAGGGTGCATATCGCCGTAACCCAGATCGGTAATGTTCAAATGAGGTTTTCTTAGCGTCACCGTCGTACCGTCTTTAAATTTCACTGGGACATCGGTGTAAGTGATTTCGATTTTGCCTTCTGGCGTTTGATCTTGCAGAGCGAAATCTTGAAGCTGGCCACCATAAGTCGGCTCAGGTATGCCGCCATCTTTGATGTAAGCTTTCTTTTGTTCTGGCGTCATCGCAGGAATGCTTAAGCGCACTAACATAGACACGGCATGTAAATCATCTTTCTCTGGCGGATGACCACGACCGTCTTTGATGTGACAATTCTGACAACCATTGGTGTTAAAAAGCGGGCCTAGGCCATCACGAGCGTCCGTTGACGCTGGCGCTTGTACCCAAGGGTTACGGAAAAAGCTGTTACCTACGCTAAAGTCGAGGCGTTTGCTCATTGGCAAGTTAGCAGCAGGAAGAGAATAGGCATTCGCGCCGTCTTTTTTAACACTGGTTTTGCCACCAGACTTAACATCATAAGCCATGGCAGAAGAAGAAAGGATCGCGGCTAGCGCAGAAATTAGGTATGGCTTCATATCATTGCTCTACATAGACAACAAGGGTGATAACAACGAGCTCAAACGTCAAAAGGGCTCACAAAGAGCCCTTATTTATTATGGTTTTCTTATTAAAACTCGTGGTCAGCAGTATCAGGGCTTAGGCTGTCGATGCCGACAATGCTTGCCGCACGCTCAATCGCACCGGTTTGTGCTACCAACGACATGATGGTGTCGTTTACTAGCGCGTTGCCTTGTGCGTTACCCGCTGCAATAAGTTGGTCAAAGTGCTGGTTGTTCTTCTCTGCAGAAGTCACTAGCTCACCAACTTGGCTACGTGTTGTATCAAACTGCTTTTGAATTTCGGTCGCGGCTTTCTTGTCTTTTTGAGCAACAAGGTCAGCGATACTTGGACCAGATAGCTCTTTGCCGTTTACACCTTTGTATGTACCTGTGTAAACGTTGTAGATGCCTTGCTCATTGTAGTAGTGAGAGTTGTGCGTGTTGTCTGAGAAACAATCGTGTTCGTCTTCAGTCGAGTTTGCCTCTAGTGCCACCTTCATGCGCTCACCCGCTAGCTCACCTAGAGAAAGAGAACCCATGCCGAATAGCATCTTACGAAGACCATTGTCAGCAGATTCGTTCAATAGCTCTTCACGGTAGTTGCCTTTCACTTCTGCAGACCACTGCTTTTCCATCCACTCTAGGTCTTGAACCAGTAGATCAGCGGCCGCTTTTAGGTACTCACCACGACGATCACAATGACCATTCGTACACTCAGAGCCAACGACGAAATCAGTGTAAGCACGTTGACCTGCACCCGCGTTAGTGCCGTTTAGGTCTTGACCCCAAAGCAAGAATTCAATCGCGTGGTAACCTGATGCAACGTTTGCCTCAGAACCGCCTACTTCGTTTAGATCCGCTAGCAATTCTGGAGTGATTTTTGAAACGTCCAGTTTAGAAGCACCAATCTGCAGACTTGTGTTCGCGATGATGTTGGCAGCAGCGCCCTCGTTACCCAATTCGTATTGGTAATCAGCCGCTACGTAGTCAATCAAACCTTCATCAAGTGGCCATGCGTTCAGCTGACCTTCCCAATCATCAACAATCGCGTTACCAAAACGGAAAACTTCAGACTGTTGGTAAGGCACGCGAGAATCTAGCCAAGCTTGTTTTACTTCTTCAAGCTTTTTCGCTGATGGTGATTGTAGAAATTCGTCGATTTTCACATCAAGCGCTTTCGCTGTTGTTACTGAATCAGCAAATACAGCATGGGCAACGTCCGCGTAATGTTCGACTACTTGTTGTTTAGTTACTGTGGCAGCAACGGTAGAACCACTGGCAATGAGGAGTGATGCAGCAATAGATTGGACTAAAACTTTTTTTGCATTCATCTGAAGCATCCTTGTTGAGCTTTTCAATTATCGTATTGGTAGTGCTAATTATTCTTATTTGCACTTTAGTCTCGAGATAATACAAATTTACAATTTATTTGCAACTCCAGATACAAAAAAACCTCATAAAAATGAGGTTTTTCACAGACTTTATTGTCAGTTTTATCTTTAGGATTAAACCTTTAGGTCATGTTTTCCGTGAGAGACTTTTGCCTTCAGATAATTTTCGTTGCCATCTTTGATATGTGCAGAGGTATTGACAACCTCGCCAATTTCAATTCCGTACTCAGATAACTCACGGATTTTCTTAGGGTTGTTCGTCACGAGGCGGATCTTATTCACGCCTAAAGCTTCTAGCATTTGTGCTGCTTCTGTGAAATCACGCAGGTCATCATCAAAGCCCAAATGGTTGTTAGCTTCGTACGTGTTCATGCCCTGGCTTTGTAAGCGGTATGCATCGATCTTATTGTACAAGCCAATACCACGACCTTCCTGACGGAGATACAAGATGATACCACCGGACTCGCCCATGCGATTGATCGTCTCTTCTAGTTGCTCACCACAGTCACAGCGTGAAGAGTGGAACACATCGCCTGTCAAACACTCAGAGTGCATACGAACTAAAGGCATGTCCTGAGTTTGGTCCGCTTGTTTAAAGATAATAGCAACATGCTCTTTGTCTGTCTTCAGACCATGGAAAGACAGAATTTCGGCATCAATGTTACTTTTTGCCCCGACTTTAAAATCTACTCTGGCACGTACTTCCGCCATATCTATACTCACTCGATTTATTGCTTGATGCGCTTGATGCGTTTTCGTTATTGCATTCATGGGATTTACTCGTTGCTCTTCAACTATGGGGACTGATACCGCATTTTGCAATATAGAGATCACAATTGAGGGCAGTTATCCACTCAAGACAGCAAAAGAGAAACACTCTCCAACTGAACAATTGTTATATTATAACAATTTAAAAAAACTACAATAAAAAACCCCAGACAAATTTTGTCTGGGGTTTCAAGAAGGTCGTTTGGTCTATCTTTTAATGGGTCTGACTGCGCTTCCAAACGGCGAGTTCAATCCAAACTGCTTCGAGTTCTTGGATTTCCTCGTCGGTCAACACGGCGAGCGTTGAAGTAACTTGAGGCAGGTTCGGTGATTGCAATGCACGAATCTGCGAATAGAAGTCTTTTTTAAGTTGTAATATAACTGAATCCACTGCGTGCACCTATTTCGTTCTTTTATTACTTATCCAGCTCAAAATTTTTATTTTCTTTATACTGGAAACTTCATAAATTCGGAAAAATGATAACATTCTGCTTGTTAAGTGCACAATTTATTTTTAATAGTGGAATAACGGTCACATTAATTACGCTTCACCATTCGGATCGAATATAAGACAAAAAAGATCAAAAATAGCACAGGAAAGATCCACAACAGCGCCGTGGAATAATTTAATGGTGGTTGGTACAGAACAATATTCCCATAACGAGCAACTAGATAGTCCTTTATTTCTTGATCTGAGCTGCCTTCATTGGCCATCGTATACACTTTCAACCTCAGGTCTTTAGCCGCTTGTGCATTAGACTCGACAAGGTTTTGGTTTTGACACTGCGGGCAGCGTAATGTCTTGGCTAGCGAGGTTGCACGCTGTTGCACTTCAACAGAATGAAAATCAAACAGATCAACATTCTGTTCTAAATCCGCACTTCTCGTGAAAGGAGAAAATAGTATAAATAGGATTAAAGTGAGGAGAAGATTATTAAATCGAAACATTCAAGTATCCTGAAAATATATCGTTCCATTTATCTGCCGTTAGCTCTCCACGATATTTGATCAATATACGACCATTTTGATCAATCAAGTAAGTTTCCGGCGTTCCTATAACACCTAGCTCCACAGCAAGCTTTCCATTAGGGTCACTAATTACTTCAATATATGGATTTCGTTTAGAGCTCAAATATTCACGAGCGGCTTGTTTTTGATCTCTATAATTCAGCCCAATAATAGGCACACCGAGTTCTGCTAACTGCAATAACTCTTCATGCTCTCGTTTGCATACTCCGCACCAAGATGCCCAAACATTCAATAATTTATATCCGTCGCTTTTGAACAACTGCTCAGAAACCATGTCATCAGAGATCAGAGAAGTAGAGCGAAAATTAGGTGTCTCTAAATTTCGTTGTGGGGACAATTCAACATGTGGTCGCTCAGACAAAGCCACCGCAGTTACTACAGCAAACACGGCAACAGCCACAAACAGACCTGCGAGTTTAAGCGTATTTCTCGATCGCATTGATAGCCTCTCTCCTTTTCTTTAGGCCGGTTAATAGCGCACCAAACACAGCTAGTAGCCCGCCAGACCATATCCACCAAATACCTGCGCGGTACTGAACTTTAATCGCATAAGCATGAGTATCGACTTTGTCACCCAATGTCACGTAATAATCGCCATGCCATAGTGAACGAATCGCAGGCTCGGTCATATTCATCACTCGCACAGGGTAATGACGCTTTTGCGGGTTGAAATTGAGCATGCGGCCATCTTCCAAGTGCAAGGTGATCTGTCCTTGTTCCGCGGTGTAGTTTGGCCCCACCAGCCATTCGATACCATGATAATCGATAGTGATCCCCGCCCTTTGTTGAGAACTGCCGGGTTCGACACGTAAATTGTGTTCATATGAGTAGTGACTGTTGAATACAGCTCCACTCACCGCCAGCGCAAAACCGATATGTGCCATCACGATTGGCATGAGTTTGCGCTTATTGGAACAACGAAACAGCATAACGAGATGCGCCACAATCACCCAAGTAGCCAATATTATGGTTAGCAATACTTCGAAATGCAGTGCGTGCACTAAGAAGATAAACCCGATCCCAGAGACAAGAGATAACGCAATACTGATCGCAATATCAGCGCTTACACTCGGCACTGTGCCTTTTGTCCATTTCAGCAGCGGCGTGAAAGCTAAGGAAATCAGAGCCAGTATGCTTAATGGGAAGATCAGACTATTAAAATAAGGTGCGCCAACTGAAATGTTCCCTAAACCGAGCAGTTGATAAACCATCGGATAAAAAGTGCCAAGAAAAACGATAGCAGTCGCAATAACCAGCAGCCCTTTGGCGATGTAAGCAGTGTAAGCTCGGCTCGCTAGAGATTGAAGTTTGAAGCGAGGGAGTTGTTCTCCTCGCAAAATCAATACGCCAAAAGTGATGATGATAAGCAAGCTCAATACACCAAGCAGCACTAAACCCTTAGTTGGGTCCACCGCAAAAGCATGCACTGAAGTCAGCACGCCAGAGCGCACCACGAATGTCCCTAAAATGCTTAGGCTGAACGTAGCAAACGCCAGTGCATAGGAGCTCCAAATTGCGCCTCTGTTACGTGTTGCGACAACACCGCTGTGCAACAAAGCAGTACCAGTAAGCCAAGGGAGTAGAGAAGCGTTCTCCACAGGGTCCCAAAACCACCAGCCGCCCCACCCTAGCTCATTGTACGCCCACCATGATCCCACCAAGATACCCAACGTGAGCGTTCCCCATGCAAAAAACGCTGCGCTTCGAGCAACCACATACCAATCGCTCATCGGTTGTTTACCCAATAGCGCTGCTAATGCAAAAGCTAATATTGCTGCGTAACCGACATAACCGAGATAAAGCAATGGTGGATGAATGATAAGCCCAACATCTTGCAACATTGGGTTTAGATCTCGTCCTTCCGACGCCAATACTTGGGCATACTCGAACGGGTTAGAGGTCATTAACGTGAACCAAGCAAATGTCGCAATAAGAAGGTTCATGATTCCTAAACAGTCACAAGTATATTGGGCGTTGAGCGGTGACTTAAATGCAATAAACGACGCCCATAAACTCAAGGTGACGACCCAAAACAACATGGAGCCTTGGTGCCCGCCCCAAGCGGCAGCAATCTTGAATGCTACGGGAAGTTGACTGTTGGAATGCGTAACAACATATTCCAACGCGAAGTTGTCTTGCACGAAGCAGACGATCAGAAGTGCTAAACAAATGAAGGAAGCTAAGCTAATGATGTGGGACATCGCGACTTGATGCGGCAATGTCGCCTTCTTACCCATAGCACGACGTAGCCAATGCAGCAACGATGCACAAGTCGATGTTACAGCCACCAATATCAGTAAGAAGAACCCTAGCTCAGCTTCCATTTATCCCCCTTACACTACGGTCATTTGACCGGCATAGAGAATGAAAGTACGCAGCATAAGTACGCCAACCAAGCTCAACGTCGTGACCACAAAAACGTAACTGCCTTTGTGGCGCACTTCAGAAGGCGTCAACCAATTGAGAGTCAAAGGCGTAATCATGCCGATGAACACTACCCCAACCCAGAACCATTGAGCCCAGAATCCACTCGAAATTGCATTCCAAGCCGCGACTTCGTTCTGACCACCGCTGAAGATCAATCCAGTAAAGAAGGTCACTAAGACAAACAACTCAAACAACACTACTGGGCGTTCAAATCCGTGCACCCAAGATACACTTGGGCTGCTGGTCGACTCTTTAAACACCAAGATGCCGAACATCAAGCATGCCGCTGCGCCCGAGGACAAACTAGAGAACAGGAACAAGATTGGCAGTACTGGATTGTTTAGCATTGGATAAGTCTTCAACGCAGACAATAGAAAGCCAGTGTACGCTGCAAGTGCGATGGCTAAGAAGCCCAAGAACAATTCAATGGCGTTGTTGGCTTTCCCCGCCTTAATCAAAATGCCATCGGCAAAATCCAGCAGTTTGCTTGGTAACTTCCCTTCACAGAAGCTGATGATTTGATGGCGGAAGATAACGCCAATCCAAACAAACAACACGATCATGTACACTTGGAACAAGATCACGCCCATCGACATCACAGACGTTGGGTTGTAGTAGATCATGATCTTCCAAAACTCTAAAGGCTTGGTTAAATGGAAAATCAAAATTACCAACCCAGCAATGATGCCAAATGGTGCGAGCCAAGCCATCGCTTTCATGATGCCGTTTTTTGCGGGATCACCTTCAATCACTTTGCGTTTTAAATAGATTGAAATCATCACCGTACCCGCTGACATCCCAGCAAGGAATAAGTAAATCGCGATGATCCAATCCCAGACTAACGAGTCAAAGTGGAATGCACTTTCGAAGCCGTTCATGATGACACCTCCCCTTTGCTATGCGGAATTTTGTACAGTTTAGGTTGCGTACCTAAATGCGATTTATCGCGATAGACAACATGGCTTTCGATAGCTTTGCTCACCTCGCTAGTTGGGTCATTCAAATCACCAAAGATGAGTGCTTTTGTTGGGCAAGATTCCACGCAAGCTGGCTGTTTACCTTGCGCTAGGTTGGTATCACGGCAGAAGTTACATTTATCCGCAGAGTGATCGACTGGATTAAAGAAGCGCACTTGGTAAGGGCAAGCGGCAAGGCAATAACCACATCCGACACATTTCTCTTTGTGCACATCCACGATGCCGGTCGCTTCATCTTTGTATGCAGCGCCTGTTGGACAAACGTACACACATGGTGGGTTATCACAGTGCTGACAGGATTCGCGAGTAAACTGGTATTCCACATCTGGAAATTCGCCAATCGGTTCACTGCGATGAATTTTAAGTCGCGTTACGCCTTCAGGGACTTTATTTACTTCGCGACAAGCATCGGTACAAGCGGTACAGCCAATACAGGCATTTTCATCATGAACCATACCCATGCGTTTCGCTTGTTCACTGTTGCTGGCATAGAGAGAGGAGCTAACAACGGAAGTGCCTGCAACGCCTGTAGTTAAAATCAACGCGCCGCTGCCGGCTAAAAAGTTTCTTCTCGAACATTTCATGCTATCTCTCCTCTTCTTTGGCAAGTTCAGGTTCGACGGCAAATTCAGAGTGACAATCCACACACTGCTTGATCAGTTGTTTTCTGTCGTACGACAACGCTTTGGTTTTCGCTGCGTGTACATCGTGGCAATTTGAACAAGTGAGGTTTTTGGCGTGCACATCGTGCGTCCAGTGGCTTTCTCTCAGCTGTGTCGGTGCGTGGCAATCCACACATTGGCTGTTAGCTTTAAGAATCATGCTTGGATCAAGGAACACTTTGTCGTGTACTTCTTTCGATTGCGCTGCAGAAAACTTAATCACATCAGGTGCACCTTCACGATGGTCGGGACCAATGTTGCTATGGCAGTTAGTGCAATTAAGTTGCTTCCCTTGGCTGAGTAGAGCTTGCGAATCATGCGATAAGTTCAGAGTCTCTTTTGCATCCTTATGACATTGCAGGCACTTGTAGTCACGGTCACGGATCAACTCGACTTGATGACGCTCAGCTTGAGCACCTTCAATCGGCTCTGAAGAAGTCGCATGGGCGGCGATGGAGAAACCATAGATGGCAAAGACGAAGAGAAGTTTCAGCATTGTCTCTATGGTCAATTTTATATTGCCCATATTGTTCTTTCCTTAGCTCGATAATAATTGATAACTATTCTCAATTATTTATTTGAGCGACAATTAATTTCCTCTGAAGATATTTTTTAGATCTTCAAATGACATCAATTCTTATTTCGGAAAGCCACAACGCTAAACCTATATTTATAATACCTCTATTATTCATAAGGGGTAGAAACGCCTGCTCAAAAAGCGAACTAAATCACCCTATATTTAAAAAGGTTAAAAACTCAAAGCATTGCACAACAATGACTTAACAGCTACCACTTTAGAGGTATATAAATTCAAATATGACTGAGATCACTGGTGTAAATTGATCTAAAACAAGACAAGATTCACTCTCTATTTCATCTATCCAATTAAGCAATATTATTAATCGTAGATCTCCAGTTCTTATTTGGAATAGCTTCTCACAACGCTGCTAATAAAAACGAATATGGAGATAACACCGTGAGCATAAAACACTGGATGAGCGCACCTATCGCGGTTGCGACCTTATTCGCCAGCCAATTATTTTTGGTCGGCGCTCCGTTGGCGGCAGAAGAAAAAGGCCTCATCGATCCTCGAAATGACGCCTTTGAACAGAACCATCCCGACCAATACCACTCTTGGAAAGCAACATCCGAAAGTGAGCACATTGAAGATGCTCTAAGTGAAGACCCAAACATGGTGATCTTATGGGCTGGCTACGGCTTCGCAAAAGACTACAACAAAGCGCGCGGTCACTTTTACGCACTTGATGATGTTCGTCAAACCTTACGTACCGGCGCACCAACCGACGAGAAGTCCGGGCCTATGCCAATGGCCTGTTGGAGCTGTAAAAGCCCTGACGTTGCTCGCGTGATTGATGAACGTGGTGAAGACGGTTATTTCGAAGGTAAATGGGCACGCTTAGGCTCAGAAATCGTCAACCCTATCGGTTGTTCCGATTGCCACAACACAGGCTCTGAAGCCTTCAAGAAAGGCGAACCTGCGCTAGCACTGACTCGCCCATACGTCGAGCGTGCTTTTGATACTATTGGTAAAAACTTTGATGGACAGTCTCGCCTAGATAAGCAAGCATCGGTCTGCGCTCAATGTCACGTTGAATACTACTTCACCGGCCCAACTAAAGCGGTTAAATTCCCATGGGATATGGGCACCACCGTTAATGACATGGAGAAATACTACGACGCATTGAATTTCAAAGATTGGACGCATGCCGTATCTAAAGCGCCGATGCTAAAAGCGCAACATCCAGGTTTCGAAACTTGGAGAGCGGGTATTCATGGTAAAAACAAAGTGGTGTGTGTGGACTGCCACATGCCTAAAGTGACCAAAGAAGACGGTACGGTGTACACAGACCACAAAGTGGGTAACCCATTTGATCGTTTTGAAGACACCTGTGCGCAATGCCATACCCAAACTAAAGAGCAGCTACAAGGCATCGTCTCGACTCGCAAAGCGCAAGTACTGAACATGAAGCTAACCGCCGAGAAGCAAATCGTAGCGGCACACTTTGAAGCTGGTGCAGCGTGGAAAGCAGGTGCAACAGCAGCAGAGATGGAACCTATCCTACAAGATATTCGCCATGCACAATGGCGTTGGGACTACGCGATTGCTTCTCACGGTGTTCACATGCATGCTCCTGAGGTAGCACTTGAAGTACTAGGTACTGCAGTTGACCGCGCTGCTGACGCCCGTACCAAATTGGTTCGTTTACTGGCAACCAAAGGCATTACTGACCCTGTTCAAATTCCAGATATCTCGACCAAAGCGAAAGCACAACAAGCACTGGGCATGGATATGGATAAGATGAACGCAGACAAGAAACACTTCCTAGAAACAGTAGCGCCAGAGTGGGATAAAGCAGCAGCTGAACGCGAAGCCACGTATTAGTCTAACTGGCAACGGTTAACTTATAGATACAACAAGGGGCGTACTGAACGCCCCTTTTCTTTCTTTATTATCTTTATCTCTTCATCCTGATTCTATCGAGAGACAAAAATCGAATGTACTAGCGACGAGGAAGCCTAGGTCTAGGTTGAATATTTGGACGTGCTTTAGGTATCTGCACATTTGGACGAGCAACTGGACGCTGGATCTTCGTTTCCGGTAATGCTTTTCTTTGTTGAACCTTTTCTTTCACCGCCTTGCCTTGTAAAGTCGCTGGTTCAATATGCTCCGGACGATTCTCCCATTGGGTTCGAATCTCTTGCTTTTGCTCGTCAGGCAGTGATTGCCAATGATCGTCAAGTTGGCGTTTCATGTTATCGATATTGGCGGACATATCGTCGTCTTTCCAATCTTCGATTTTGTCTTTGATGGATTGCTGTTGGTCTTCATCTAAACCATTCCACCACTCTTCCAGTTTCTCTTTGTATTCATCGTCGTTATCGCAACAGCCCGGATAGTAATAAATCCAGTAGTCGTCATGATCGTACCACCACGGGTCGTAGTAACCCGATGAATAATAAACCGTAGAGGAAGAGCCAGAATGATCGGAAGAGCTACAACCCGCCAGCACAGAGCCGCACAGCAAAACCAATATGCTTAGTGCTTTATTTTTCATTCGTTGCCCACCTTTCCCTCTATTGCTTGTTAAATTGTACGCTTACAACAGCTCTTTTGCTTTGTTAATAGAGTTAATGATTTGCACCCTATCTAAATTTGGATCATTAGAATCTAATAATAGTACCCAGGCATCAATCGCTTCCTGAAATCGGAATGACAGAAAATGATCATTTGCGATCAAAGACAAAGCGGCTTCATTGTGCGGTTCTATCTGCAAAGCTTGCTCCAAAAGCAAGCTAACTTCTTGCGTCATTGATTGCTGGTGAATGTAGTACAAGGTCGTCGCTTTTGCGGCAAGTTGCGTGGCACTGACTGGCTCAGTCAGTTGGATCGCGTAATCAAAACAAATCAGCGCGCCATCAAATTCCCCCTCTAGCAGGTAGCCCTGCCCGAGTTGGAACCACAATTCAGCGTTGTTCGGATCTTCACGCAACTGGTCTTGAATCTCTTTCATGATGTCACGAGCAGTCATCATTCGTGACATTTCCGCTTGTATTGGTTTAGGCGGAGTTTGATGCAGCAATAAGAAACTGGCACTCGTCACGACAAGTACTAACAGGCAAAAGCCAAACCATTGAGCAGGTTTAACTTTTGATGCACTCAGTGATAAGAGTACGATAAACAGCCCCATCAGAGTGATGGCAGCGAAAAACCAAACAGACATAACACGTCCTGTAAACAAAGATAACGTCAGTGTACGCATTTCTTACTTTAAATGCGTTGATACAGATACAAAAAAGCCGAGCAACTAAGGCTCGGCTTTTCATATCAGGATAACGATGTAAGATTACTCTTCGTTACCTTCCTCTGCATCATCAGCAGCTGGAGCGTCTTGCTGCGTATTTTCGTCTGTTGACTCTAACGCTTCTGCATCTTCATCAGCAGGCAGCTCTTCATCATCAACTTCTTCAATACGTTGCAAACCAACAACTGATTCATCTTCCGCAGTACGGATAAGCGTTACACCTTGTGTGTTACGACCAACTTGGCTAACTTCACCCACACGAGTACGTACTAACGTGCCAGCGTCGGTGATCATCATCATTTCATCACCTTCAACAACCTGGATAGCACCAACTACCGGGCCATTTCGCTCAGAAACTTTGATAGAAACTACACCTTGAGTGCCACGACCTTTTGTCGGGTACTCGCTAAGTGCTGTGCGTTTACCATAACCGTTTTCTGTAACCGTTAGGATGTCGCCTTCGTGCGAAGGAACAATAAGTGATACAACTTGGTCATTTTCAGCCAGTTTCATACCACGAACACCAGAGGCGGTACGACCCATAGGACGAACACCTTTAAACTTGATCTCTGGCTGACCATTCTCATCAAGAACTGGTTTACCATTTTCATCAAGTACTGGAATCTCTTCTGCTTCTTTAAAGCGAACCACTTTACCCGCTTTAGAGAACAGCATGATTTCATTTTCGCCGTTAGTGATATCCACACCGATTAACGAATCGTCTTCACGTAGGTTCACAGCGATTAGGCCGTTTGAACGTACGTTTGCAAACTGGTTCAACGGCGTTTTCTTAACCGTACCGTCACCTGTTGCCATGAAGATGAATTTGTCTTCAGAGAATTCATCAACACGTAGAATCGCGGTAATGCGCTCACCTTCTTCGAGTGGAAGGATGTTTACGATTGGCTTACCACGCGCAGTACGGCTCGCTAGAGGCAATTGGTAAACTTTCAGGCGGTATGTTTTACCACGAGTAGAGAAACACAAGATGTTATCGTGGGTATTCGCCACTAGAAGACGCTCGATATGGTCTTCATCTTTCATCTTAGTCGCACTCTTGCCTTTACCACCACGGCGCTGTGACTCGTAGTCGCTCAGTACTTGGTACTTAACGTAACCACCGTGAGATAGAGTAACCACAACGTCTTCACGTGCGATCAGCTCTTCCATGTCAATATCATGGCTCGCAGCTGTGATTTCTGTACGACGAGCGTCACCAAAGCCGTCACGAACCGCTTCAAGTTCTTCACGGATCACTTCCATCAAACGCTCAGTGCTCGCAAGGATATGCATGAGTTCAGCGATTTCTTCTAGAAGTGTTTTGTATTCGCCAAGAATCTTCTCGTGTTCTAGACCTGTTAGTTTATGTAAACGTAGATCTAGGATAGCTTGTGCTTGTTGCTCAGTCAGGAAGTACTGACCATCACGAATACCGTATTCAGGCTCTAGCCATTCAGGGCGCGCAGCATCTGTACCAGCACGCTCTAGCATTGCTGAAACGTTGCCTAAATCCCAACCACGAGCGATAAGACCCGCTTTTGCTTCAGCCGGTGTAGGTGCCTTACGGATAAGCTCAATAATTTCATCAATGTTAGCAAGCGCTAGAGCTAAACCTTCAAGGATATGAGCACGTTCACGCGCTTTACGCAGTTCGAAAATAGTACGGCGTGTCACAACTTCACGACGGTGATCAACAAAGCACTTCAACATATCTTTTAGGTTGAATAGCTGTGGCTGGCCATTGTTTAGGGCCACCATGTTGATACCGAAAGTGGTTTGCAGCTGAGTCTGAGCGTAAAGGTTGTTTAGAACTACTTCGCCCACAGCATCGCGCTTACACTCAATAACAATGCGCATACCGTCTTTATCTGACTCGTCGCGCAGTGCACTGATACCTTCTACTTTCTTATCTTTAACTAGCTCAGCGATCTTTTCGATCAAGCGAGCTTTGTTCACCTGGTAAGGAATTTCAGTGACGATAATGGTCTCTTTACCATTCTTCTCCACTTCGATGTCCGCTTTCGAACGCATGTAGATTTTGCCACGACCTGTTTTGTACGCGTCTACAATGCCTTTACGACCGCTGATAAGCGCCGCCGTTGGGAAATCAGGACCAGGAATGTAATCCATTAGTTCATCAATAGTGATTTCTTCATTATTGATGTATGCAAGACAGCCATCAATCACTTCGCCAAGGTTATGAGGCGGGATGTTGGTTGCCATACCTACTGCGATACCAGAAGCACCGTTAACCAATAGGTTTGGAATTTTAGTTGGAAGAACCGCTGGGATCTGCTCAGTACCGTCGTAGTTTGGTACGTAGTCTACGGTTTCTTTGTCTAGGTCAGCCAATAGTTCATGGGCAATTTTTGCCATTCGAACTTCGGTGTAACGCATTGCCGCAGCAGAGTCGCCATCGATCGAGCCAAAGTTACCTTGACCATCGACCAGCATGTAACGAAGCGAGAACGGCTGAGCCATACGTACGATTGTGTCGTACACAGCACTATCACCATGTGGGTGGTATTTACCGATTACGTCGCCGACAACACGGGCTGATTTTTTATATGGTTTGTTCCAATCGTTGCCTAGTACGTTCATCGCGAATAAAACGCGGCGGTGTACTGGTTTTAGGCCATCACGCACATCTGGAAGAGCACGACCCACGATGACTGACATCGCATAGTCTAGGTATGAACCTCTAAGCTCATCTTCAATGTTTACGGGCGTGATCTCTTTAGCTAAATCGCTCATAGAGCCATTATCCCTCTATTATCTGATCGTAATTACGATACGTGTAAGGTGCAAAAATATAACACACAATTCATCACTTCGGCATCACTTTCCCTCTCCTTTTATCAGGTTGTGAGCTTGGTTATGAATCAAATGTCGAGAATTTGCACACTCATCCCATATCTTTCTGATTAGTGGTTATATTTCGGTCAATATTGAGCAAAATCGGACCCTTTACGCGGAAAAGCGAGGTAAATTCCTTTAACCACACAACGCGAAAATGCAGGTTTTAGAGTTATTATCACTGGCACCAGTTCAAGGATGAACCAAAAACAATAGTTAGCGCTTTACAAATTACAGGCACCTGTCTCGATTGCCGCGCCAGTGAACTCTGTCATTGTCCCTTAACTAAGCACATCGAGGTTGTTTGGGTGTAAAACGTTGGAGTATACTGGCGCCCTCTAAAGGACTCAGATTGAATGCAATAAAACCAATTATGACTAAAGCACAAAACGTCGACCCAAGTGAAATTAAGAAATTCGAGGACATGGCTTCTCGATGGTGGGATTTAGAAGGCGAGTTTAAGCCGCTTCATCAAATTAACCCACTTCGTTTGAACTATGTACTTGAAAAAGCAAATGGCTTGTTTGGCAAGCGCGCACTTGATGTCGGCTGTGGTGGTGGCATTCTTGCTGAAAGCATGGCAAAAGAAGGCGCTATTGTGACTGGACTTGATATGGGTAAAGAACCATTAGAAGTCGCGCGACTACATGCATTAGAAACAGGTACTCAACTGACCTACATTCAGAGCACAATAGAAGACCACGCTATAGAAAACGCAGGAACTTACGATGTCGTGACTTGTATGGAGATGCTTGAACACGTTCCAGATCCTCTCTCCGTTATCCGCTCTTGTGCTGCGCTAGTCAAACCCGGTGGTCACGTGTTTTTCTCAACTTTGAACCGAAACATTAAGTCGTACTTATTTGCTATTGTCGGTGCTGAGAAGCTTCTTAAGATTGTTCCTGAAGGCACTCATGAGCACGATAAGTTTATCAAGCCAGCCGAAATGATGAAGATGATAGACCAAACTGACCTGACGGAAATGGGCATTACTGGGCTTCATTACAACCTTCTAAATGATAGCTACAAACTCGGTCGTAATGTAGATGTAAACTACATCGTTCATACTAAAAAATACTGAACGCTATTAAGTTAAAAAATGAGTTTTGTGATTGACATTTTTTAAAGAAAATGAATCGGAAGCGGTAGCACAAAGTTGCCGCTTTTTTTGTCTTTTTATGGCTAAAATTCGTGCTCTAGATTCCATTTTGACCAAGCCATTTTTCGTAGATAAAAACGGCCAAAGATCAAGGAAAATATTTTTGCATGCGGTTATTTCTAAACCGATCTCGAAACCGTACTTTTAACCATTCAAGTCTGCCCTTTTCTCATCGGTTAGTGTTCACTTACTGATTTTTTTCATTTTGTCAGTTATCCACAAGTCATCCCCGATCTGTACCTTGATAAATCAGTGTAATAGCACTATCTTGTAACCCGCAAACAAATGAACCCCTATATGTTGTGTTTAAGCGACAATATATAGATAGACTTTGATCACAAAGCCGCCGCAAGCTTTACTCATATTGCACATAAACAAACAAAAATACGGCTTTTATCAGTTTTCTTAGGGAAATAAAGCAGAATGAACCAACAACTTACCGTCACCAAGCGTGATGGCCGTAAAGAAAGTATCGATCTGGATAAAATCCACCGCGTTATCACTTGGGCTGCAGAAGGTCTAGATAATGTTTCGGTTTCTCAAGTAGAACTTCGCGCTCACATCCAGTTTTACGACGGCATCACAACGACAGATATTCACGAGACAATCATCAAGTCTGCGGCAGACCTGATCTCTGAAGAGACTCCGGATTACCAATACCTAGCTGCTCGCCTAGCGGTATTCCATCTGCGTAAAAAAGCGTATGGCCAATACGAGCCACCAACGCTTTATGATCACGTGTCTCGCCTCGTCGATATGGGTAAGTACGATCAACATATTCTAGAAGACTACACAAAAGCAGAACTCGACGAACTTGATGCGTACCTCGACCATAAACGCGACCTAAACTTCTCATACGCGGCAGTTAAGCAGCTAGAGGGTAAGTACTTCGTACAGAACCGTGTTACGGGCCAAATTTACGAAAGTGCTCAGTTCTTATACATCCTTGTAGCAGCGTGCTTATTTGCGAAATATCCAAAAGCGACGCGTCTTGATTACATCAAACGTTTCTACGATGCGACATCGACATTTAAGATTTCTCTACCTACGCCAATTATGTCTGGCGTGCGTACCCCTACTCGCCAGTTCAGCTCATGTGTTCTGATCGAGTGTGGCGATAGTCTTGATTCTATTAACGCAACAGCAAGCTCAATTGTTCGTTACGTATCTCAGCGCGCTGGTATTGGTATCAACGCAGGTCGTATCCGTGCATTAGGCTCAGAGATTCGCGGTGGTGAAGCATTCCACACTGGTTGTATTCCGTTCTACAAGTACTTCCAAACAGCAGTAAAATGTTGTTCACAAGGTGGTGTACGTGGTGGCGCAGCTACTGTGTTCTACCCAATGTGGCACGGTGAAGCACGCTCACTAATGGTACTTAAGAACAACCGTGGTGTTGAAGAAAACCGTGTTCGTCACATGGACTACGGTGTTCAGTTAAACAAACTGATGTACCAACGTTTAGTTGAAGGCGGCAATATTACGCTATTCTCACCATCTGATGTACCTGGTCTGTACGACGCATTCTTCGAAAACCAAGAAGAGTTTGAGCGTCTATACGTGAAGTACGAGAACGATCCTTCAATCAAGAAAGAAACGGTTAAAGCGATTGAAATGTTCACTCTGCTAATGCAAGAGCGTGCATCAACGGGTCGTATCTACATCCAGAACGTGGACCACTGTAATACTCACAGCCCATTTGATTCTGAAGTTGCTCCAGTTCGTCAGTCGAACCTATGTTTAGAAATCGCACTACCAACGAAACCATTAACTAACGTTGAAGATGACTCAGGCGAGATCGCACTGTGTACGCTTTCTGCATTCAACTTAGGTGCTATCAAGTCTCTAGATGATTTCGAAGAGCTATCCGATCTTGTTGTTCGTGCGTTAGATGCACTGCTTGATTACCAAGATTACCCTCTACCAGCGGCATACAAATCGACTATGAACCGTCGTACGCTAGGTGTTGGTGTGATTAACTTTGCTTACTACTTAGCGAAGAATGGCGTGAAATACTCTGACGGTAGCGCGAACGGCCTAACTCACCGTACGTTCGAAGCAATGCAGTACTACCTATTGAAAGCATCTGTAGCACTGGCGAAAGAACAAGGTAAGTGCCCTTCATTCGACGAGACGAACTACGCGAAAGGCTTACTGCCGATTGATACGTATAAGAAAGATATCGACCTAATTTGTGACGAAGCGCTGCACTACGACTGGGACAGCCTACGTAAAGAAATTATGGAGCACGGCCTACGTAACTCAACACTGACTGCGCTAATGCCTTCTGAGACTTCTTCTCAGATTTCAAACGCAACTAACGGTATTGAGCCACCACGTGGTTACGTCTCAGTAAAAGCTTCGAAAGACGGTATCCTGAAGCAAGTTGTACCAGAGTTCACAGAACTTAAAGACAGCTATGAACTGCTTTGGAATATCGGTTCGAACGACGGTTATCTACACCTTGTGGGTATTATGCAGAAGTTTGTTGACCAAGCTATCTCTGCTAATACTAACTACGACCCGTCACGTTACGAGACTGGCAAGGTTCCAATGAAGAAACTACTTCAAGACCTGCTAACAGCGTATAAGTTTGGTGTGAAAACGCTTTACTACCACAACACTCGTGATGGCGCGAAAGATGAACAGAAAGACGCTGTTCAACCACAAGATGACGATTGTGCTGGCGGCGGTTGTAAGATTTAATCTTCCCGTACCTAGCGAACCCGTAAAGACAGACTATCGATAACCTCCCCCTTACGGGGAGGTTTAAAAGGAATTGAGGCATTATGGCTTACAGTACTTTTAACCAAAAAAAGAATGACCAATTGAAGGAACCAATGTTCCTAGGTCAATCAGTAAACGTTGCACGTTACGACCAACAAAAGTTTGAGATTTTCGAAAAACTTATCGAGAAACAACTTTCTTTCTTCTGGCGTCCAGAAGAAGTAGACGTATCTAGTGACCGTATCGATTACAACAAACTGCCAGATCACGAGAAGCACATCTTCATCTCTAACTTGAAGTACCAAACGCTTCTTGACTCTATCCAAGGCCGCAGCCCTAACGTGGCACTGCTGCCGCTTGTGTCTCTGCCAGAACTAGAGACTTGGATTGAGACTTGGTCTTTCTCTGAAACGATTCACTCTCGTTCTTACACACACATTATTCGTAACATCGTGAACGACCCTGCTGTAGTGTTTGATGATATCGTTGAGAACGAGCACATTCTGAAGCGTGCAAAAGACATCGCGCACTACTACGACGATTTGATTCAAGCGACGAATGATTACCATCGCTACGGTGAAGGTGAGCATGTCCTTAACGGTGAAACGGTTAAGGTTAGTCTGTACGATCTTAAGAAGAAGCTGTACATCTGTCTGATGTCTGTTAACGCATTAGAAGCCATTCGTTTTTACGTAAGTTTCGCATGTTCTTTCGCTTTCGCAGAACGCGAACTAATGGAAGGTAACGCGAAAATCATCAAGCTGATCGCTCGTGACGAAGCACTTCACTTAAACGGCACGCAGCACATGATCAACCTGCTACGTAACGGTCAAGATGACTTCACTTTCATGCAAATCGCAGAAGAGGCAAAACAGGACTGTTTTGACCTATTCAAAGAAGCGGCTGAGCAAGAAAAAGAGTGGGCAGAGTATCTATTCAAAGATGGCTCTATGATCGGTCTAAACAAAGACATCCTAAGCCAATACGTTGAATACATCACAAATATTCGTATGCAAGCGGTAGGTCTACCAGCAGCGTATCCAGAAGCAACAACCAACCCAATTCCATGGATTAACGCTTGGTTGTCTTCAGATAACGTTCAAGTTGCGCCTCAAGAAGCAGAAATCTCTTCTTACCTTGTGGGTCAAATTGACAATGAAGTTCGCGCAGATGACTTCGAAGGATTCGAGCTGTAATGGCAACACTCAAAATCAACAAACTGATCAGCATTGAATCCAACCCTTCCAATACGATTTTGGAAACAATGGAGCAAGCTGGCCTATTACCAGAATACAACTGCCGTGATGGGCACTGCGGCGCCTGTCGCTGCAAATTGGAGTCTGGTGAAGTGGAGTATGTTGGTTTTGCCATGGCTTACACACAAAGTGATGAAATATTACCTTGTATCTGTAAAGCAAAATCAGATTTGTCACTTAGCGGCGTTAACTACGCGATGAAAGAAAAGCAGCGCGCATAACGTTGACTCGACGGTATAAAATGCAAAAGCCAAGGTAATCACCTTGGCTTTTTTGTCTCTGTTTTTTGTCTCTCAGACTACTGTAGAGAGCTTTGGTTATAAAGCACTGCTCGGGAGGTGCATCTCTTTAACTTTCTCTAAAAATGCATAATGCGCAAACATCGGTTTACGTTCTAGGTAGCGACGCAACAAGTCTAGTGCTGCCGTGCTGATCACTTTAACTTGATCATTGCGCTGATACTTTTTCGAGAGTTTATATAATGCTCCCCACTCGCCTGACGGTGTCGATAAAGCGACGGAAAAAACGCCCTCTTCAATATGGCCAGTGACGAGTGATAAATCCGTCCCACACTTCTCTCGCGTAGCACCAGCCAGAGCAAACGTTTCTGCTAATGGATCTCCGCTGTTGCCCATCGCCTGAGTCAGGCTCGGTAGTACCCAACCATGCCCTAGTTGCTTTTCAGCGTTTTCATCACTGTTTAGCCAGTACGTTAAGTATCCCCTGCTACTTTTTTCGGAGGTCGACACTGTTAGTCCTTTATCGACCAACAACTGGCCGACATTTTCAACCATAGGTAAATCAATACTAACGGTATTACTCTCAAGGTGTTTATTAATTATCTGTACGAGTTTCAAACGCTGTTCAAGCTGATCTGAAGGACCAAAAAGTTTCACTTCAATAAAAGGCAAGTAAGAGCGATACCCTAGCTCATAGCCTTGAGGAAGTTTTAGCTTATCTAGCTTATCTGAAATACCGGATTCAGACAGACCAAACGTGTAGATTCGGCTACAACATGAACCTTGCACATCGGGAAACACTCTTCTCAGATCGGGAAGAATTTGCGTCTCTGCCATGAGCTTAAATTCACTTGGTACACCCGGTGTGAAATAAAAAATGGCATCATTAATCAGCATTTTGAAACCGCAAGCAGTGCCTATCGGGTTGTCCAATATCTCTGCCGTTTCTGGCAGCATTGCTTGCTTTAAATTACTGTCCGGCATAGGGATGCCACGTCGAGCATACAAACTTTCTAGATGCTGCAACCACTCTTTGAATAGCACCAGTTTACAATCGGCGGCTCTCGCGGCGGCGGCAGCACTCATGTCATCCGTTGTAGGGCCTAAACCACCATTAACAATAACCACATCGTTGTTAAAGCTGAGCATTAAAAACTCTTCAACCAAACTCGATAGGCTATCACCAACCGTTGAGCGCTTTGTTAAGCCAAATCCATGTTGATAAAACAGGCTAGACAACCATGCCGCATTAGTATCAACAATATCACCGTGGAGGACTTCCTCACCAGTACTAAGCATTGCTATTTTCACAACTGACTCCTGAACGTAAGCACAATCCTATTTTCGTTATAGCGCTTATTTTTCTTTTTATTTGGACAAATCTCGCCGAGGTTTGTTGGGACTAAATAAGGGTCAAGTGTTTAAATGATTGATGTTTTGAGGGATAATTACGAGCCCGAACATACACCATTAACTCGGAGACCTTTGTGTCAAAATCATCCATGTTCAAGACGACTCTAACAGGCCTTTGCTTGGCTTCGTCAGCGCTTGCGCACGCAAGTCACTATGACCTAAGCCGTCATACAGAGTTTTCTTACACACCTGATTGCTTGTCAGGTTACTGCGAAACGACGACTCTGTACACCTTCGAGGCTCAAAATCGCGGTGTTATGTATGAACAGAATAATGATGATTCGCTAAACCTTGACGCAGGGCTTCAGCCTAAACATCTCATCATCCCTCAAGATAAAGACTGGGATTATCTGATGGGTCAAACCTACACCATTCTAGGTCTCAGTATCGCGACCGTAGGCATGATGACTTTTCTTCCAGAAAGTATCACCAAATGGGACGAAGAAGACCGAGACATGAGTAAGTTGGGGCAAAAGTGGAAAGATAATGTCTCTGACGGCCCCGTTTGGGATCGCGATGAACATGTCCTCAACTACATCATGCACCCATATTTTGGCGGCGTTTACTACACGGCAGCACGTCACGCTGGCTATAATGAATTTCAGTCGTTTTTGTACTCCGCAACTATGTCGACGTTCTTTTGGGAGTATGGCGTAGAGGCGTTCGCAGAGGTACCGTCTTGGCAGGATATTTTTATTACACCGTTCTTTGGTGCTGTTGTTGGTGAAATGATGTTAACGGCTGAGCAAGACATTATTGCCAACGGCGGCGAAGTTATGGGCTCTGAAACCGCAGGTGATGTTTCGCTCTTCTTCTTAAACCCTGTTGGACATATTCATTATTGGGTAACTGATGCATGGGGCGGTAGTGCAGAACTACAATTCAATTCATCACCTTGGTTTGGAAACCAAGATGTTGCAAAATTCGCCATGGACGCAGGCGCAAACTACGACAGTCAATTTTATGGTATCGAGTTAAAAGTAACCTTCTAATCCTAAGTTGATACTCGGTAAAAAGCAGCCTTACGATGGCTGCTTTTTTGTGCTCTGAACATTGTTTTAATTATTTGCATCACGAATTAGTGTTAAAAATTGACTTTCATCAAACATTACCCGCCCTTAGCACCTACACTAAATAAAAGGATTTATTCCAATAACTTAAGTAGCACGTTTATTCGTACTGCGTCCAAACCTTGATTCCAGGAGGGGACATTATGAACACCGTATTTATTGTTAATTTTGTCGGACAAGCGTCACCCGCCACGATTAAAGAGCTCGCTGCAATCACACACGAAAACGGCGGGAAATGGCTGATCAGCAAAGTAAACTTTATCGAAGACCAAGTTGCAGGTGTCATCAAAGTGGAGCTTCCAAGAGAAAATGCCGACATCGTTAAACAGGCGTTCTCTTCTTGTCAGACTCTTGTTGTTAAGTTCGTCGACTCTGAGCCTCACTCATATCGTGAAGACACTATCTTCCAACTTCGTTTAGATGCCAACGATAGAGCGGGTATTGTGAATGAAATTACCCACGTTCTCGATAATCAAGGTATCTCTATTTTAGATATGGATTGTCAGCGTGTATTCATTGCTGGAGGCGGAGGGGTAAGCTCTAGCTTATTCAGCGCTAAAATGGCGATAAAACTACCTAGCGAGCTAGAAATTGAAGACATAGCCAATGAGTTAGAATCTCTGAGTGAAGACACTCGTGTAATTGTAGAAAGCTAACTGCATACCTTTAACGCTTCCCCAATAAAAAGAGCAGCAATTCAGCTGCTCTTTGTCGTTCTAATACTCAATACGTTTTATTTCACTGACCACTGAGACAGTGAACGTTTGAAATCAGAGTAGTCAAATTCATTCAGTTTTTGAATGTCACCATTCGAACGTTCACAGTAAACCGACGGCATACGTAGACCGTTAAACCAGTTCAGTTTCACCATGGTGTAACCGGCACTATCTAGAATATGCAGACGCTGTCCTATCTCTAGAGGCTGTTCGAAGTTCGCCACGCAGAACTGGTCACCAGCCAAACAAGAGCACGAGCCGATCACATACTCATGTTCACCATTTTCAGATGCTTCAAGAATTGACGCTGGCTCATTGTAGATCAACGTATCTAAGCGGTGAGCTTCTGTGGCTGAATCGACAATCGCCGTCTTCTTTACGTTCTCTACAATATCAACCACTGTTACAACGAGATCAGTGGTCTTAGTAATTATCGCTTCACCCGGCTCTAAATACATTTGTACGCCGTGTTTCTCTGAGAACGCTTTAAGTGCTAACCCCAACTTCTCGATATCGTACCCCGGCCATGTGAAGAACACGCCGCCACCCATGCTTACCCAGTCCAGCTTATCTAGGTACTCGCCAAACTGAGCTGAAATAGCATCGAGTAAGCCGATAAACGCATCCACGTCTTTGTTCTCACAGTTCATGTGGAACATTACGCCATCAATACCATCAAAAATTTCCGGTTTGATGTGATCAGCCTGAACACCAAGACGAGAGAATTGACGCGCTGGGTTTGCTAAGTCTTGCCCTGCATAGCTCACACCTGGGTTCAGGCGCAAGCCAATCGATGCTTTACCTTCGACAATATGACGATAAGCCGCTAGCTGTGACTGAGAGTTAAAGATCATCTTGTCACAGATGTCCGCCACATCGCGAACGTCATCTTCGCTGTAACCCACGCTGTATGCGTGTGTCTCACCACCAAACGTTTCGTAGCCAAGCTTCACTTCAAACGGGCCAGAACTTGTTGTTCCGTCTAGGTAAGGCTTGATGATGTCGAATACACCCCATGTTGAGAAGCACTTCAGTGCTAATACAAGCTTCACACCAGAGATGTCTTTTAGCTGTTTTGCTTTCTCTAGGTTCTCAATCAGCTTGTCTTCATTGATCATGAAGTATGGCGTTTTTAGTTCGTTTTGTTGCATTTTGATACCTTACGTCCCTTCGCCTTAGCAAAGGCACTATAAAATCGAACAAAGCCGACGCAAGTGCATCGGCTTAAACGTACAAATAAGAGCCGCTAAATTCTTACTTCAATTTATGGATAACAGGTTGTCCTGGCTCCAGTTCTTGAACATGCCAATCTAGACCAATAGATGGCATGGTTTCTAGGAATGGGTCTGGATCTAGTTGTTCCATGTTGAACACGCCTTTGTCTGCCCACTTGCCACGGAAGAACTGCAAAGCCGCAGTGATCGCTGGTACGCCAGTGGTGTATGAGATAGCTTGGTGTTCAACATCTTCGTATGCGACTTCGTGATCAGCGTTGTTGTAAATAAATACACTGCGCTCTTTACCATCTTTCTTACCTTGAACCCAAGTACCGATACACGTTAGGCCAGTGTAGCCTGGCGCGAGTGATGTTGGATCTGGTAGTAGTGCTTTTAGCACGTGCAAAGGTTGAACAACCGTACCGTCGTGAAGCGTTAGTGGATCTGGGCTGAGTAGACCGATGTCGCGCATCACATTGAAGTAGTTTAGGTAACGGTCACCAAAGCCCATCCAGAATTCGATGCGTTTCGCCGGGATGAACTCTTGCATAGATCGAACTTCGTCGTGCGCCATTGAGTACACTTTGTGTGAACCACAATTCGGGAATTCGAACTCAAGCATACGTGAGTGACAAGGTACTTGTTTCCACTCGCCGTTTTCCCAGTAGAACGAATCGCCTTGAATCTCAAGCATGTTCGTTTCTGGATCAAAGTTAGTTGCGAACTTCTTACCGTGGTCGCCTGCGTTTACATCCATTACGTCGATAGTATCGATTTCATCGAACAGATGCTTCACTGCGTATGCGGCAAACACCGATACTACGCCCGGATCGAAACCAGCACCAAGAATACCTGTAATGCCCGCTTCTTCAAACTTCTCACGGTAGCCCCACTGCCAATCGTAAGCTTGAGGTACTTGTTGGCCTTCAGAGCACAAGTCAACCGCAACAGATGTATCAAGGTATGACACTTTAGCTTGGTAACATGCTTCCATAATAGACATGTTCACCCAAGGAGGACCTGCGTTGATCACTAAGTCAGGTTGTACTTCTTTAATTAAAGCAACTAAAGAATCTACGTCGTCCGCGTTTACCGCTCGCGCTTCTAATTTCTTAGTTGAATCTTTCAGATTGTTTTTCTTCTGAATCGATTCGATGATTTTCTCACACTTACCTACGGTACGTGATGCGATTGTGATATCACCCAGAACGTCGTTGTTTTGTGCTGCTTTATGTGCAACTACCCAGCCAACGCCGCCTGCACCAATCTGTAGAATTGCCATAGTTTTCCGTTACCTTTGTTAAACTAGCTCTGCCGCTAGCGTATTGATTTTCGAGAGCAAAGATTCAAAGTCCGCCGTCGTCAGACACGGGTTCAAAATCGTAAATTTCAATGCAGTTTTATCGTCGACAATGGTTTCACCCAATACCGCGATACCGCGTGTTAACGCTTCTAAGCGCAACGTTTTGTTCAGTTCATCAAGATCCGCTGATTCATGTGTCGCTCGGAACAGAACCGTAGAGAGTGATGGTTCAGCCAACAACTCAAAGTGTTTGTTATCTCGAATCATGTCCGCCACTTCAAGCGTCTGTTCAAGCAAATGATCATACATATCGCCTAGGGCTTTTGGCCCTACGCTTTGCATCGTCATAAACACTTTGAGCGCATCAAAACGCTTAGTTGTCGCAATAGACTTATCCACCAAGTTCGGTAGTTCGTCGTGTTCGCGGTTCAAATAGTCTGCATGGTGAAGCAGGAATTTAAAGTTAGACTTGTCATTTACCAATAGCGCACCACAACTGATGGTTTGGTAAAACAGCTTATGGAAGTCTACGCTGATGGAATGTGCACGCTCACAACCTTTCAGACGAGTTTTTTGGCTACTTAGAATCAGAGCTCCACCGTATGCACCGTCGACGTGCATCCACATGTCATGTTTCGCTGCCATATCGGCGATAAAGTCTAAGTCATCAATAGCACCGTGATCCGTTGTACCCGCGGTTCCAACAATGGCAAATGGGATCAAACCTTCTGCTTTGGCCTGATTGAGAACTTCGTCTAATTTAGTGACATCCATCGTTCCATCGGCATTAGCATCGACGGTCATGACCGCTTTTTCACCCAATCCCATCCAAGACGCTGATTTTTGAACCGTGAAGTGGGATTTTTTCGAACATACAATACGTAGCTTGTCTGCGTATTCAGGAAGGCCAAGCTTTTGAATTGAGTGTGCACTGAGTTTGTCAGCAATCCAATCTCGCGCAAGCATCAAACCCATTTGATTACTTTGCGTGCCGCCGCTCGTGAAGATACCGTCCGCTTTTTCACCTAACTCATATTTATCGCATAGCCAGTTCACAACTTTCTGTTCAACATAAGTCGCTGATGAAGCTTGATCCCATGAGTCCATAGACTGGTTCAAAGCCGCAATCATTGCCTCTGCCGCAATCGCTGGCATCAAAGGTGGAGTATGCAGGTGAGCAATACAATCTGGATGTTGAGTAAAAATTGCGTTTTTCGCGACCAGCTCAGCAGCATCGTCGATAACGGTTTTAAGAGGCGCATTTCCATTATCAAGATCAACTTCGTGAATCGCTGCTTCCAATGCTTTTGGATCCATACCTGAATACGGTGTAGTCACTTGTTCAAACACTGACTTCATTGCCGTAGTAGTGTGATTCATCACCGAAGCAAATTCATTGCTGCCCATCTCTCCAGTGTGGATGAAATGCTTCTTCCATTCATCTTGTGGCTGAGTTTCGATGTGACTACCGCCAGCGGCTAAAATCGCGTCTTCAAATACACGTAAAGCAAAGTCGATTTGCTCAAACGAGATGATAAGAGGAGGAAGGAAACGAATTACTGCGCCTTCGCGTCCACCTTTCTCAACGATCAAGCCACGCTCGAGTGCTGCGCGTTGAATAGAAAGTGTGAGTTCACTATCCGCTTGAGGTTCACCAAATTTATTGAGCTCACCGTCTGGATTTTTAATCTCCACGCCTAGCATCAAACCTTTGCCACGAACCTCTGCGATACAGTTCACACGCTTTTGAATACTTTCAAGGCCGTAGCGCAGGTACTGACCCGCAACATTGGCATGCTCAACAAGATTATCACGCTGGATAATTTCTAATGCTTTCGCACCAGAGACCATGGCTAGCTGGTTACCACGAAATGTACCTGTGTGCTCGCCCGGCTTCCATGTATCATGTTGCTTGTTGATAACCAATAGCGACATTGGTAAGCCACCACCAATTGCTTTTGATAAACACAGAATATCTGGAACAATGCCCGACTCTTCGAACGCGAAATTGTAGCCAGTTTTACCAACACCACACTGGATCTCATCGAAGATCAGTAAGATACCGTGTTCATCACAAATACGACGTAACTCTCGTAGCCAGAATGCTGGCGCAGGAACAACACCACCCTCACCTTGCACTGGCTCCACGATAATCGCGGCAGGCTTCATAATGCCTGACTCATCATCGTTTAAAAGACGATCGATATAGCGAATGCTTGCTTTCGCACCTTCGTCACCGCCAAGCCCAAAAGGACAACGCAGGTTGTATGGGAAAGGCATAAAGTGCACATCCGACATCAAACCAGTTCGACGAGCTTTCGTGCCTAAGTTACCCATCATCCCCATCGTACCATTAGTCATACCATGGTATGCGCCACGGAAGGCAAACATAGTGTTGCGACCGGTAGTCTGTTTCGCGAGCTTGATAGCAGCTTCAACCGCATCAGCTCCAGACGGGCCACAAAATTGGATAACGCTGTTCTCGCTTAACTCTTGAGGAAGAAAAGATTTAACAGATTGAATAAACGTCGTTTTTGCTGATGTTGCAATATCTAGCGTCTGATATGGCAGTCCTGAATCCAATTGCTCTTTCAGAGCTTGGTTTATTTCAGGATGGTTATACCCCAAAGCTAGAGTGCCTGCCCCCGCAAGGCAGTCTAGAAAGATCTGTCCACGCGTATCTTCAACCAAGCACCCAAAGGCTTGTTTAATTGCGATCGGCAAACGACGTGGATAAGAACGTACTTCAGATTCATGCTCAGCCTGATCGATCAATACTTGATCTGGCGTTAAGTCATACGTTCCCTCAACGATAGGAACCTGAGACGAAAAAATGTTTGCGATATTGCTATCGACTTCAAAGGCAGTGCTCATACTACATAATCCCTTGAATTATAATAATTCTGTATCCTGTATTAATAATCATTAGAATGAAATTACAGGAGGTGTGAATACCCCTCCGCATTTGTCAGTGCATAAATGACAAATACAGATCATCCGCCACGATACTCGCGGCTTTATATGTAAAAGGGATTAATCAAGGTTCTGTAATGCACCCGTTTTGTAAAACAGGACATTTCGGCAGTATGAAGCTGATTAGTGTGTGTTTATTCAAAGGTTTCAATGTTGGGTTTCCCATTAATATGCCGCGTTTACAGCATTAGTATCCCGTCTATCGACAAAAGGCTTTGCCGATACCTACCCTACGCAGTGTCACAATCAGCTTGAATGGTCACTACGCGTATCCCCCAGAGATCAAACGTTGTTAATTACGCTCCGAGATTGCGCGCGAATTTATCACAAAATAAAATCTTCTGGCAACGATTTTTCATATTAGTAACAGTGATGTAAATCACAACAAAACATACCCCATCGCAACTGTCGTGCTCATAGTCGTGAGCTATGCTTTTCTGCTTCTCTCAAACAGCTGTTATTTAAACAAATATTCTTGAGATATCATCACCTCATCCAACAGAGGTTTAAGGTTGTGCTGCTTAATCGTAAAACATTCCTTTCTATATCCGGAACATTTAAAAAGATAGCATTCTCGTCACAGCTTTGCCTGGATCAAGAGTGGTTATTCTCCACAAGTGATGGTTTAAACATAGACTAGTAGGAATGGCTAAGATGCTTTGCAATGGCAGAATGAACAATCACTTGAGTCAATGAGACAAAGGGTTCGTTACTTAACGAAGTCTGTGACAGAAAAGAAGTTTGAGATTTTCAAAAAAATACGAAAAAGGCCTAACATTTTCATGTTAGGCCTTAAATCTGGAGCGACACACGAGGTTCGAACTCGTGACCTCAACCTTGGCAAGGTTGCGCTCTACCAACTGAGCTAGTGTCGC
>NZ_JAWOWJ010000015.1:0-91600 GCF_033340495.1 Vibrio sp. 1249-1 | reverse complement strand
TTTTTTCTAAAATAATTTCGTTAACAAAAATGTAAATTATCACTTTATTTTGTAACTTCGGTGTGTATGATTTGCGACTAATGCTTTAAAAGTAAGCATATATAACTACAAAAATGTAAATAGTAAACACAACATATCGGAGATTTATAATGGATAAATCGCTTTCTAGTAAGATTTTTATAGGCTTGTTTGCCGGCCTTGTGCTGGGGACAGCAATTCAGTACTTATTTAGCGGTATTGCGATTTTTGATACATACCTACTTGGAGCAGCAGAAGGTGTTGGCGGCATGTTCGTCTCACTGATCAAATTGCTTGTTGTTCCTTTAGTTTACGTTTCAATCGTATGCGGCATTGTTGACTTGAAAGATATCAGTGCATTTGGTCGTCTTGGTGGAAAAACTTTTACCCTTTACATTCTTAACACCATCATTGCGATTACGGCGGCTTTGACTGTCGGCTTGATCTTCCAGCCAGGAGCGGGCGCTAATCTAGCAGGAACGGTATCTGAGGCTGTACAGCTGACAACGACAGAGACGCCGGACATTTTCTCTTTAGTTGTTAACATTGTTCCTAGCAATCCTGTACAAGCGTTTGCTAGCGGCGACATGCTGCAAATCATCTTTATGGCAATTTTGACGGGGCTTGCAATTCAAGCTTTGGATTCTCGTGGTGGCCCAGCTATTCGCACATTCAAAATGGCAAATGAAATCATGATGAAATTGGTTGGATTAGTGATGAGTCTTGCACCATATGGTGTGTTCGCACTAATGATTCAACTAGGTGCAACGCTAAACGCCAATACATTAATGTCCGTTGCCGGTTACGTGGCTTTGGTGGTTGCGATGTTGGTGTTCTGGATCTTCTTCTTCTACCCAATGGCAGTGAGTATTGCGACAGGAACTTCTCCAAAGACTTTCCTACGTGCAACTCGTGAGCAGATTCTTTTCTCTCTATCTACCGCGAGCTCAAATGCGACTATCCCGGTAACGATGCGCACACTGACAGAAAAGCTTCAGGTCTCTAAATCGGTTGCTGGCTTCGGTGTACCACTAGGCGCAACGATGAATATGTCTGGTGTATCTATCTATATTGCTCTCGCAACGATGTTTGTTGCGAACGCTTTTGGCCAGCCAATTAACACCGCAGACATCTTTACACTTGGCTTAACTATTCTTCTGTTATCTATTGGTGCTGGCGGCGTTCCTGGGGGCGGCGTGGTAATGGTAGGCGTTTTGCTTCACCAGCTAGGCTTACCACCTGAAGGTTTGGCAATCATTGCAGCGGTCGACCGTATTAATGATATGTTCTGTACATCATCGAACGTTGTCGGCGACACGGCAGTGAACACCATTGTTGCAAAAACAGAAGGTGAGATAGGTAAAGAAGAAGGTGTTGATGCTGAGCCTGCTCAAGCGAACGCCTAATACCTTGAATAATTTATTTTAACCCTAATATTGAAGCGAGCTCTTATGAGCTCGTTTTTTATTTAGGAAGAGTCGGGCATAAATAAATTTATCTGGGAAATGACGTTTTGTTGCGCTACAGCAGTGTGACGAGTTCCCAACTAATCAGAAAGAAACACATAAATTTCGAAAAAAGACGCTTTTTTTTAATTCTGCCCTTGAAAAGCATTTTGCCGCCCTTATCTATGTGGCATAGAGAAGCAAACATTGATTATTTTTGTTTGTGAGCAAGGGTTGAAACCCGATTCTCCTCCCCCCACATTGGGGTTATAACCAAACGAAAATAGAATTTATTCGGAGATAGCCAGATGGGTAAAATCATTGGTATTGACTTAGGTACTACTAACTCATGTGTTGCTGTATTAGACGGCGACAAACCACGTGTAATTGAAAACGCAGAGGGCGAACGTACTACTGCATCGGTTATTGCTTACACTGACGGTGAGACGCTAGTAGGTCAACCAGCGAAACGTCAAGCAGTAACTAACCCAGAAAACACGCTATTTGCAATTAAGCGTCTAATCGGTCGTCGTTTTGAAGACGAAGAAGTTCAGCGTGACATCGAAATCATGCCTTACAAAATCGTTAAGGCTGACAACGGTGATGCTTGGGTAGAAGCGAAAGGCCAAAAAATGGCAGCTCCTCAGGTTTCTGCTGAAGTTCTTAAGAAAATGAAGAAAACTGCTGAAGACTTCCTTGGTGAGGAAGTAACTGGCGCAGTTATCACAGTACCTGCTTACTTTAACGATGCTCAGCGTCAAGCGACAAAAGATGCTGGCCGTATCGCAGGTCTAGAAGTTAAACGTATCATCAACGAACCAACGGCAGCTGCACTAGCTTACGGTCTAGATAAGAAAGGCGGCGATCGCACTATCGCGGTATACGACCTTGGTGGTGGTACATTCGATATTTCAATCATCGAAATTGATGAAGTTGAAGGCGAGAAAACATTCGAAGTTCTAGCAACTAACGGTGATACTCACCTAGGTGGTGAAGACTTTGATAACCGTCTAATCAACTACTTGGTTGATGAGTTCAACAAAGAGCAAGGCATCAACCTTAAGAACGACCCACTAGCAATGCAGCGTGTTAAAGAAGCAGCAGAGAAAGCGAAAATCGAGCTTTCTTCTACTTCTCAAACAGACGTAAACCTACCTTACGTTACTGCAGATGCAACTGGTCCTAAGCACATGAACATTAAAGTGACTCGTGCAAAACTAGAATCTCTAGTTGAAGACCTAGTACAACGCTCTCTTGAGCCATTAAAAGTAGCTCTAGCTGACGCTGACCTATCAGTAAACGACATCACTGACGTAATCCTAGTTGGTGGTCAGACTCGTATGCCGATGGTTCAAGCGAAAGTTGCTGAGTTCTTTGGTAAAGAAGCGCGCCGTGACGTAAACCCTGACGAAGCAGTAGCAATGGGTGCTGCAGTTCAAGGTGGTGTACTTGCTGGTGACGTTAAAGACGTACTACTACTAGACGTAACTCCACTGTCTCTAGGTATCGAGACAATGGGTGGCGTGATGACTAAGTTAGTTGAGAAGAACACAACTATCCCAACTAAAGCGAACCAAGTTTTCTCTACAGCGGAAGACAACCAGAGCGCGGTAACTATCCACGTTCTACAAGGTGAGCGTAAGCAAGCGATGTACAACAAGTCTCTAGGCCAATTTAACCTAGAAGGCATCCAGCCTGCACCACGTGGTATGCCACAAATCGAGGTTACGTTTGACCTTGATGCGGATGGTATCCTACACGTGTCTGCGAAAGACAAGCAGACTGGTAAAGAGCAGAAGATCACTATCCAAGCTTCTGGCGGTCTAAGCGATGAAGACATCGAGAAAATGGTTCAAGAAGCAGAAGCTAACAAAGAAGCGGACAAGAAGTTCGAAGAGCTAGCGACTGCACGTAACCAAGCTGACCAAATGATTCACGGTACTCGTAAGCAAGTAGAAGAAGCTGGTGAAGCGCTACCTGCAGAAGAGAAAGAGAAGATTGAAGCAGCAATTTCTGAGCTAGAAACAGCACGTAAAGGCGAAGACAAAGAAGCTATCGATGCTAAAGTTCAAGCACTAATGACTGCTTCTCAAAAGCTGATGGAAATCGCTCAACAACAAGCTCAAGCGCAGCAAGCACAAGGTGCTGACGCAGGTGCACAGTCTAAAGAAGACGACGTTGTAGATGCTGAGTTCGAAGAAGTTAAAGACGACAAGAAATAATATTTCTTAACCAGATGGCTGCATAGCCATCTGGGGTCGATAAGACTTCGTGTGCGGGCGTTTGGGGCAACTCTTACGCCCGTCTGTTTGTAAACGCTGTCTTTCTAGTTAAGTATGTTGCAGACAAGTGCACTTACCTAGAACGATACAAACACCAAGCGGTGAATCGATGCCGTTTGTAGTAATTAACTGGTGACGAAGAACATGTCAAAACGTGATTTTTACGAAGTATTAGGCGTAAGCCGTGATGCCTCAGAGCGCGATATCAAAAAGGCGTATAAGCGTCTAGCGATGAAATTCCACCCAGACCGAAACCAGGGTGATGATTCTGCGGCGGACAAGTTTAAAGAAGTAAAAGAAGCGTACGAAGTTCTGACCGACCCTCAAAAGAAAGCGGCGTACGACCAATACGGTCATGCAGCTTTTGAACAAGGCGGCGGTGGTTTCGGTGGCGGCGGCTTTGGCGGCGGCGGTGCTGATTTCGGCGACATCTTTGGCGATGTATTCGGTGACATCTTTGGTGGTGGTCGTCGTGGCGGTGGTGGCCACCGTGCCCAGCGAGGTGCTGACCTACGTTACAACATGGAATTGACGCTAGAAGAAGCGGTTCGTGGTGTAACGAAAGAGATCGAAGTACCGACACTAGTACACTGTGATACCTGTGATGGTAGTGGCGCGAAGAAAGGTTCATCTGCTGAAACATGTGGTACCTGTCATGGTCATGGTCAAGTACAGATGCGCCAGGGCTTCTTCGCAGTGCAACAAACCTGTCCTACCTGTCACGGCAAAGGTAAAATCATTAAAGACCCTTGTAATGAGTGTCATGGTCAAGGTCGTAAGCAGAAAACAAAAACACTTAACGTTAAGATCCCAGCAGGTGTTGATACTGGCGACCGTATTCGTCTATCTGGCGAAGGTGAAGCGGGAGAAATGGGAGCACCAGCGGGTGACTTGTATGTACAAGTGCACGTGAAAGAGCACCATATCTTCGAGCGTGATGGCAACAACCTATACTGTGAAGTGCCAGTAAGCTTTGCGATGGCAGCTCTAGGTGGTGAAGTTGAAGTACCAACCCTAGATGGTCGCGTAAGCCTAAAAGTGCCTTCAGAAACGCAAACAGGTCGTATGTTCCGTATGCGTGGTAAAGGTGTGAAAGGCGTTCGCGGTGGCGGTGTTGGTGATCTTATTGTTAAGTTGGTTGTTGAAACACCAGTAAACCTAAGCTCACGCCAAAAAGAACTGCTCAAAGAGTTTGAAGAGTCTTGTGGTGGTGAAGCGGCGACAAAGCACAAGCCTAAATCAGAAGGCTTTTTCAACGGTGTGAAAAAGTTCTTTGATGATTTAACCAGCTAAGACGTTAGTGAAAAGCACAAATACAAAGGCCTGCTAAAATGCAGGCCTTTTTGCATCTCGGTGTTCTTCCTAATTCCAGCAATCACTTGGTTCTTCGACATTTGTTGACGTTAAAGTAATCGTTTTAGAACCAGTCAAGCACTCGTCGTCGTCTTGTCCCAGAGCCGATTTTGCTGTTGCTGTAATGGTATAGGCCGTACTTGCAGAGCTCGCAATATCGAAAGAAAATCTATTTGTGTCTGAGTCACATAGAGTGCATGTGCCTCCAGAGAGAATATGACTCCAGTCGTACCCACCATCATAAGATGTCTCTAGCTCTAGCTGAATTCGACTAAGATCGCTCAAGGCAACCGTCCTATGAGACTTGATTACATGATTAGTGTAAGAGGGGTATGCGACTGCAGCAATGATCCCGACAATCACTACAGCTACCAGTAATTCGATCAATGTCATCCCTCTCAATCCTTTTTTGTAGCCGTTACAACGAGAAATTCGAATCATCACGAGTAGTTTCCTTTTCACTTTTCCGCCTATTTTTGGCAGGTGATAGCATCTGTGCAAGATGAATTACGGCCCTTTTGCCGTTTACATAGGAATTTGGGAAATGCCTCGCGGGTTTACGTTGTTGGAGCTTCTTATTACTGTTGCTGTACTGAGTATTATATTGGCGTTTGCAGCTCCAAGCTTTAGCCGTGTTTCACAAACTGTGCAAATGCAGCGATTGGCAACTGAATTAGCTGGTTTTCTAAGCCAAAGTAAGTCCGAGGCGGTAATGAGAAATCAAAAGTTATATATACATTTCTCCATGGCTAAAAACGTTGTTGTCAGTCAAGGGGCATGGTCTCTACAGTTAACTGACTCATCTAGCGGCTCAGGGGGAGTAATCTTAAACCTTTCCGGCTCCGCATACTCTGAATTATCTTTGAAGCACAGTTACGATAATCAAAAAATAAGCTTCGATGAGGTCCGTGGACGGCCCCAAGGAGGAAATATAGAGTTTTTCCCAACCAATGCTCAAAACATAAAACTACAAGCAAAGATCTCAAACCCTCCTGGGAGGATTAAGATTTGTAGTAATTCTGGAGCGAAGTTATATGATTACCGTCAGTGCTAACAAACGCTATCAAATAGGTAGCTCTTTAATTGAATTAATGATTAGTTCTTTAATTGGGTTAATTGTTCTTAGTGTAGTGGGCTCTATATTCTTGAGTTTACAAAAAACAGCAAAAGAAAAAAGCTTAGAGCTAAATTTATTGCAAAGTCTTAATATCACTTTATCTGTTATGAAAGAAGATATTCAAAGGGCTGGTTATGATGGTGGTCATGGTATGTCTCTTAAATTATCCGGAGCCTTGGAAACAATTACAATCAGTGGTGCATCTTCTATTGGTTTTGTTTATTTTAGAGATGACTCTCCGCTAAATAAAAACTATAGAAATATTAAGTATGAGAAGCGAGATAGCAAACTTGTAATCTGTGAAAATGGCGTAGTATCCCAAGCCAAAATACTGTCTTTTGATGGTGTGGATTTTTGTCGTTCTTTATTTGATGAAGATATTTTTCAAGTGACGAGTTTTACAGTAAATTCTGATGTCGTAACGAATGGCACAAATATTAGCGCTGTAACGGATGTTACTTTGGCTTTACAAACTGTAGATGGCGTAATTAATCAAGTTGCAGAGTTTTCAATTAAGCAAAGGAATTGGCAATGAGATCTAAATTTGGATGTTCTGGGTACACGACGTTGTTAGTAACATCCATACTATTATTGTTTGCTTTGATTACATCTCTCGCATCATCAAAGGGAGTATTTTTTCAATTAAAAGTGGCTCAGAATGAACTAAAAGCTCGACAAGAACATTGGAAGGCTGAAGGAGGACTGGAATGTGCTTTTGCACAAATAAAGGAGAAGATGTTAGTTCTTCCTCCTTCCGGAACAATTACTTTACTAGGCTGTACAGTATCTACTACGATAAAAAAACTCAGCGATTATGAATATTTGGTTACATCTAAAGAGGGAAATACAAATTTAAGTAAAGTGATAATTTCGACAGGGAACGGCCTTGGTGCTGTACTAAAAACGAGTGCGTCGGTAGAGCTTACTGGCTCAATGCACTTTGTCCCTAAAGCAAAAGGTTTGTCGTCTGACAGTGAGTGTACATCTATTATTGCTGGTGGAACCGTGAGTTATGTAGCAAGTGTAAGTGGTTCTGATGAGCACTTTCTGACGGTGGACAGTTCAGTCAGTAGTCATGCTACTGGGATTTTAGGGGCTCCTAGCTTTACTTGTAAGAATTCGCACAAATCCAATTTATTTGAAGAAACCAAACGTCCAACCTACCTAGCTACTACTAGCACTTCGAATAAAAATGAAGATATCAAAGAAAATGTTGCAAATATTTCGGTTTTCAAAGACTTATTCACTATGGATTTCAACGCAGTTAACGTAGCAAAACTCAAAAACGAGATTAAAGCGGATCCTGTTGGCGTTGTAATTGCTAGCGGTAAGACACCTAAAGGTTGGGTTAAGTCATGCCATACTAAGTTAGCTAATGCTTACGCTGCTGGAAAACGAAGGTTTTGGGTCGATGGCAGTTGCGCAATATCAGGAAATATTTTTGGTTCTACTACTCAGCCTGTAGATAATGCTATTCAGCTTATTATTTATGATGGTGTTCTCTACAGTCAAAGTATGAGTTATTTTGATGGACTTCTTTACCAATACCTTTCAAAGCCAACTGTGTTGGATGTTAAAGAAATATGGATTGATCTTTTTGATTCTAAAAATGATATAGGTGTAACCCCTACTTCTTTTCACAAGCATGATATTAATAATGACTTTAATAAATATGCTTTTTTGCTAGATGGTTCATTGAAGCTTGATGGCGGGATAGGGTTAGATGCAGAAGATAGAACTATAAAATTAAATGGATCTTTGATACCTGCCTACAATGGTGGAAAGAGCGGCAAGTACATTGAGAAACTAAAGTGGCAGCGAGGCTCCTGGAATGATCTCTAAACAAAAAGGTTTTAACCTTCTTGAAGTTCTAATTTCTTTTCTGCTTATCGGTGTTGGGGCTCTAGGTTTAACTAAGCTAAACGTGTATCTAGAACGTGAATCTGAATATGCCATAAAAAGTATTGAAGCACTTCGTCTAGCAGAAAACCAACTCGAATGGTTCCGAACGCGTGGTGCTTCGGATGCGCTTTCTACGATTTCTACTGCCAGTTTTGCCTCTATCGTGACAGGATCTTCCGCCACTGGAGCGTACACGGTGGAGTGGGATGTGCCACCTGCTACTGTATCAGGTTCACTAAAGACGATCATCATCACAACAAGTTGGGAAGATAGAATGGGGCAGACGCAATCCGTTCAGCTGAAAACTATGACTTCACAGTACAGTGAATTCGAAAACTAAGTTCAATTGCATACATGGGCTGAGACAAATGCGGGTGTAATTCCTGTTTGATACCGGATTTGTCACGGTTAATAAATGGTTTTTGAACTGTTAATTGAGTTGATGTGCTACTGTTTTTATTATGTTTAATTGAAGTGGTGTTTTTGCAAAATATGTCTCCAATTATGAAAAAAAATCTAGAACCTTGTGCTTTCTCCATTAGTGTTTACTAGAATACTCGTTGGATAGTAGGTCGTTATAATTATTCAAATAGGCCTTGGCACCAACATCATTCACTATGGAGTTACCATGAGTAACCAAGCTGTAAATAAGGCACCATCATCGAAGCCGAGCGGGATGGAGCGCTTTTTAAACTTTATCGAGAGGACAGGTAACAAAATTCCTGATCCTGCGATTTTGTTCTTCTGGGCATTGATCATTACTTGGGCGGCGTCAGCACTTTTGTCGAATGTATCATTCGATCTTCCAAACCCTCGAACGGGCGAAGCTCTTACTATCACCAACTTACTTACGGGCGAAGCGCTAGCAAGTTTCCTTGCTAACATGGTGACGACGTTTACTGGCTTTGCGCCACTGGGTATCGTACTTGTCGCAATGCTAGGTGTGGGTGTTGCAGATTCTTCGGGCTTTATTACGACGGGTCTTAAGAAGATGCTGAACTTCACGCCAGCTAAGCTTCTTACTCCAATGCTTATTTTGGTTGCCATTGTATCGCATACTGCGGCAGATGCAGGCTATGTTCTGGTTATTCCTCTTGGCGGTATTATCTTCCATGCGGCAGGTCGTCACCCTTTAGCAGGTATTGCGGCAGCATTTGCAGGTGTATCTGGTGGCTTCTCTGCAAACTTTATCCCTTCAGGTATCGATCCGCTATTGGCTGGCTTTACGCAAACTGCGGCGCAGGTTCTTGATCCTGAATATGTGGTTAACCCATTAGCGAACATCTTCTTCACTGGCCTATCCTCTATCATTATTGTGGGGATTGGTTGGTACGTGACAGAGAAAATCATCGAGCCTCGTTTATCAAAAATGCCAATTGATGATGATGCGGAAACCGCGCCAAACCTAGGTTCATTTACTGAACTGGAATCAAAAGCATTCCGTTATGCAGGTTGGGCAATGATGGCGGGTATTGCTTTACTTGTTGCAGCGTTAATTCCAGAAACATCAGCACTTCGCTCGCCTGAAGGTGAAATTACTGCCTTCTCAGCACCGATAATGAAGTCTATCGTGCCGTTGATCTTTATTCTGTTTATCATTCCTGGTTACGTTTACGGTAAAGTGTCTGGAACGTTCAAGACCAGCAACGACATTATCAAAGCGATGGCTGATACTATGTCAACCATGGGCGCATACATTGTTATGTCGTTCTTCTGTGCTCAGTTCCTATCTGCATTTGCTCAGTCAAACATCGGTACGATGCTAGCGTTGTATGGCGCAGAAGGCTTAAAAGCGATGAACCTACCAGGTGAAGTGACCATCATCGGTATGATACTTCTAACCGCGTCTGTAAACCTACTTATTGGTTCGGCATCTGCAAAATGGGCTTTAATTGGTCCAATCCTAGTGCCAATGCTAATGGCGGTTGGTATCTCGCCTGAGCTGTCTCAGGCGGCTTACCGTGTGGGGGACTCTGTATCGAACATCATTTCGCCTCTAATGGTATTTTTCCCTCTTGTAGTGGTTTACTGTCAGCGTTATGTGAAGTCGGCTGGTATCGGTACGCTTGCGTCACTAATGATGCCATTCTCGATCGCAATGCTGATCGGTTGGTCTATCTTCCTAGTTGCTTATTGGATGGTAGGTATCCCGCTAGGCATTCAAGCTCCTTACACTTACACAATGTAAAAACGTGTAGGGTGTGAAAGCCGCTAATTGGCAGCCAAAAAGCGCAGGTCTTCGATCTGCGCTTTTTTGTTCTCGTAAAACGAACATCGATAGGTCTTGTAACTAGTTTTTTAGAGTTGCAGACTTTGTCCCGTGATGTGTTGCTGTAGTGAAACCGAAGTTGGTGATAAAATTCCTGACTTCAATCGTTTTTTGTTTCTTTGGAGCCTCCTTTGTCTAACCATCCGTTTTCCCCTCAAGATGAATTGTTTATGCGCAGAGCGATGGAGCTTGCTGAGCAAGCAGAAGCTGAGGGGGAAGTACCTGTCGGCGCAGTGCTTGTCAAAGATGGTGAAATTATCGCTGAGGGCTGGAACCGCTCTATTGGCACCCATGACGCTACCGCACATGCTGAGATCCAAACACTGCGTAAAGCAGGCCAAAAGCTAGAAAATTACCGCCTTCTGGATACGACGTTATATGTAACACTTGAGCCATGCCCAATGTGTGCCGGAGCCTTATTGCATAGCCGCGTTAAGCGGGTTGTTTTTGGAGCGCCAGATTTAAAAGCTGGAGCTGCAGGAACAGTGCTTAATTTGTTTGAAAGCCAAGCCGCTTACCATTACGCCTTAGTTGAAAAGGGGCTGCTAGAAGATGAGTGCCGCACTCAGCTACAAGCGTTTTTTAAGCGTCGCCGAAAGGAAATTAAAGCGAAGAAGCAAGCACAAAAAGCATTAGAAAATCGAGAGAGCGAGCAAGGTAGTGGGAGTAGTGAGGGCTAGCAAACACCTACAACGTGGTAGATGTTTGCTTGGACGCACTAGTGATTGACTAAATGTACAAAAACACGATTACGTGAACTTACTTTCTTTTTCATACATGTCAGTTTACGTTTACGTCGGATAGCAGCTACTGTGTTATTTAAACGCTTTGACTGCACTCTACGTCTTCTCATATTCAAAACCTCCTGCAGACAAGACTTATACCAGTAAAGCGCGGCTCATCGATGTTTGGCAATAGGCTCGATAATCGCACTAAACATTGTATGGTTTAAACGTTCTTCATTTGACTTCTGCATTGCACAGAGCCAGCAAACAATTTCAATACGATGCTTAATAATAGGAGTGACGTTATTTCGGCAGAGTGTAGCCGAAGGCGCCGCTTCATCAAGTGAGCTAAACCATGTGGTTACAAAGCAATCAGTTTTACTAACGATGAAGAAAAGGCGACCAACCAAAGGAATGGTTGAGTGTGGTTGGTGTCACTCAGAATATTGGATTCTAGATAAGTTTTCGTTAGGACTCAATAAAAATGACGAGCTTCATAGGCTCGTCATTTTTTAGTTTACCGCGGGTTTATTCTTCAATGCTTTCTTGTTCGGTGTCTTCTTCAACCGTGACGTCAGAAGCGCCAGAGACTTGTTCTACGACGGTCTCTACTGCGCCCGATATCAAAATGGCGGGGTTGAGCGGCGGAATCACTTGCAAGTCATCGCTATTCTCATCAATCGCTGGCTGTTGGCTGACATGACCAATGATGGATTGGTAGTAACGTCGAATATTTTCTACGTAATTACGCGCTTCATCGCCTCTGGCATACCCATAGCGAGTTTGACTGTAATAGCGCTTCTGACGTAGTAAAGGCAGCCTGTCTTTTACATCCGCCCAAGCGTTCGGATCGCCACCTTGTGCTTTGGTGAGTCGTCGTGCGTCCATCATGTGGCCGTAACCAATATTGTATGAAGCTAACGCAAACCATATTTTTTCATGCTCGTTAATGCTATCAGGCACGCGACTTACAATACGACGTAAGTACTCGACACCACCACGAACAGATTGCTCAGGGTCTAAACGGTTTGTTACCCCGACGCTTTTCGCTGTTGGCAGAGTCAGCATCATCATCCCTCTTACACCTGTTGGCGATTTTGCCGCTGGCTTCCAGTGTGATTCTTGATACGCCAATGCTGCAATTAAGCGCCAGTCGAACTCTTCGCTGTACTTTTGGAATAAAGGTGCCCACTTAGGCAATTTGTCATCCAGAGCTCGAATGAATGCGCGAGTATCAACGTAGTCAAATGCTTCAATATGACCAATGTACTTCTCTTCGAGAGTGGACAGTTCTCCTGATTGTTTAATGTTACCGAAAAACTCTATCAGCATCGCATACAAACTTTCGTCCTCAGAGCGTCGAGTAAACCACGATACTGGTTGATCTTCTGTAAGTTCAAACGCGAGCGCAAGGTCGGGATAAAGGCGCTGAGCTAGGGAAAGTTCCACCGAATCAGTCACAGTAAAACGTAACTCACCCTTCGATACGTATTTGAGTAAGTCTCTCGTGTCAGCATCACCAACAATTTCAAACTGAAGTTCTGGATACTGCTTCTTTAACGCTGTTAGGGTCGGAACATATTGCGATTGTTCAACGATCTTTAATGTTTGAGCGCCTGCATTTGTATCTTCGTCGGACTCGTCGTCTTTCGAGGCTTGGTATTCAATGAGTTGTTCGATATCACGTGGTCGAAGTTGCCCTTTTTTATATACCACTTGTTGGCTTACATAATAATAGGCAGGGCCTGGTCTAAATCGTTTGACTGCTTGTGACGTTTGATTTAAACCCGTAGCGATGATATCGATATCTCCTTTCTTAAGAGCAGGAAAAAGCTCAGCTTGGCGAAAGGCTGGTTTAATCTCGAGTTTGACGCCGAGCTGCTCCGCAAACTGACGCGCCAATTCGTAATCCAACCCTGCGGGACCATCGGGACCTATGTAGTAGGAAAGCTGATTGTTTAGCGTGCCAACACGAAGCACACCACGTTCTTGAATTTTTTCAAATTCACTTTTGGGCTCCGACTCAATCTGGCAAGCAGAGAGTAAAAGAACAGAAACTAAAATTAGAGCACTGCGCTTGAGCCGGTTGAAGTGACTTATTTGCATTAATAGGTACATCTTGGAAAATTTCTATTTGCCTTTATATCAAAGCGAGCTCATGGGGCAAAGTGAATCACACACTTATAACGTGACATTGTGTGTTTTATCGACATTTTAGTTGTAATTCAAATTTGACAAAAAAAATGACGCAAACGGTTGCTTTTGGTGTTACATCACAAAAACAATTACTATATAATGCGCTCGCAATGACGAGGTGGAATCGGCATAGGTTCGACAGGGCTTATTTTAAGTGTCTGAATTTATTCCAATATCACCTTAATCAATTGCATAAGAGACCTAAGCACATGAGAATTTTGCGTGGCTCCCCAGCTCTTTCTGAGTTTCGTGTTAATAAACTACTGGAACTTTGTCGTGAACAAGATCTGCCTGTAACTAGCATTTATGCCGAGTTTATGCACTTTGCCGATCTAAAGTCAGACCTTGATGACCAAGAGTTAGAAAAACTTGAAAAGTTACTAACTTACGGCCCAACCATCGAAGAGCATGAGCCTGAAGGTCTTCTACTTCTTGTCACGCCTCGTCCTGGCACTATCTCGCCTTGGTCTTCTAAATCTACCGATATCGCTGTTAACTGTGGTCTGGATAAAGTGAAACGTCTAGAGCGTGGTACGGCTTATTATGTCGAATCTTCAGTTGTTCTATCAGAAGCTCAAGCTGACGCTGTTAAAGCGTTAATTCACGACCGTATGATGGAAACAGTATTCACAGAATTTGAAGCCGCATCAGCATTATTTACTGTTGCAGAGCCTAAGCCTGTCGCACATGTTGATATCTTAGCTGGCGGTCGTCTTGCGCTTGAAGAGGCAAACGTTTCCCTTGGCTTGGCACTCGCAGAAGATGAAATTGATTACTTGGTAGAGAACTTTACTAAGCTTGGGCGTAACCCAAACGACATTGAATTGATGATGTTTGCTCAGGCGAACTCAGAGCATTGTCGCCACAAAATTTTTAACGCAGATTGGACTATCGACGGGGTAGAACAACCTAAGTCTTTGTTCAAAATGATCAAAAACACTTTTGAAACGACACCTGACTATGTGCTGTCTGCATACAAAGACAACGCAGCCGTTATGACAGGTTCTAAAGCGGGGCGTTTCTTCCCTGACCCTAAATCTCGTCAATACACGTACCACCATGAAGATACGCACATCTTGATGAAGGTAGAAACGCACAACCACCCAACGGCAATCTCTCCGTGGCCGGGCGCATCGACTGGCTCAGGCGGTGAAATTCGTGACGAAGGCGCGACGGGTATCGGCGGTAAGCCAAAAGCGGGTCTGGTTGGTTTTACAACCTCTAACTTACGTATTCCTGGTTTTGAACAGCCATGGGAAACCGACTTCGGCAAGCCGGGTCGTATTGTGAATGCGTTAGACATCATGCTTGAAGGCCCTCTTGGCGGCGCGGCATTCAACAACGAATTTGGTCGTCCAAATCTATTGGGTTACTTCCGTACTTACGAAGAAAAAGTCACTTCTCATGCGGGTGAAGAAATTCGTGGTTACCACAAACCAATCATGATTGCTGGTGGTATGGGTAACATCCGCGATGAACACGTACAGAAGAAAGAGATCCCTGTAGGTGCGAGCCTAATCGTACTTGGTGGTCCGGCAATGAACATCGGTCTTGGTGGTGGTGCGGCATCTTCCATGGCATCTGGTCAGTCAGCAGAAGATCTGGACTTCGCTTCGGTACAGCGTGAAAACCCAGAGATGGAACGTCGCTGTCAGGAAGTGATCGACCGTTGTTGGCAGTTAGGCGACGATAACCCAATCGCATTTATCCACGATGTGGGTGCAGGCGGTATCTCTAACGCATTGCCTGAACTTGTCGACGACGGTGAGCGTGGCGGTAAGTTCCAATTACGCGATGTACCAAACGATGAGCCGGGCATGAGCCCACTGGAAATCTGGTGTAACGAATCACAGGAACGTTACGTTCTAGCGGTAGCGCCAGAAAACATGGAAGCATTCGACGCAATCTGTAAGCGTGAACGTGCACCGTATGCAGTGGTGGGTGTGGCGACAGAAGAGCGTCATCTAACGCTAGAAGATTCTCACTTCGACAATACGCCAATCGATATGCCAATGGATATCCTGCTTGGTAAGCCACCGAAGATGCACCGTGACGCAACCACACTAAAAGTGGAAAGCCCTGCCATTGTTCGTGATGGTATTGAGCTTAATGAAGCGGTGGATCGCGTACTTCGTCTTCCTGCTGTTGCAGAAAAAACATTCCTAATTACTATCGGTGACCGAACAGTAACGGGTCTGGTTGCTCGTGATCAAATGGTTGGTCCTTGGCAGGTACCAGTAGCAAACTGCGCAGTAACAGCGGCAAGCTACGACACTTACCATGGCGAAGCAATGTCGATGGGTGAGCGCACGCCAGTGGCATTACTAGACTTTGGAGCATCGGCTCGCCTAGCCGTTGGTGAGTCACTAACGAACATTGCGGCAACAGACATCGGTGATATTAAACACATTAAACTGTCTGCGAACTGGATGTCTCCAGCGGGTCACCCAGGTGAAGATGCGGGTCTTTACGAAGCAGTGAAAGCGGTTGGTGAAGAATTGTGTCCTGCGTTAGGTTTGACTATCCCAGTTGGTAAAGACTCCATGTCGATGAAAACCAAGTGGGAAGAAAACGGCGAGAGCAAAGAAGTCACTTCTCCACTGTCGTTAGTTATCACGGCATTTGGTCGTGTGGAAGACGTACGTAAGACCGTGACTCCACAACTACGCACTGACAAAGGAAAGACTTCTCTAGTTCTTGTTGACTTGGGTAACGGCAAAAACCGCTTAGGTGCGACAGCATTGGCACAAGTATACAAACAGCTGGGTGACAAACCTGCTGACGTAGATAATGCAGAGCAGCTAAAAGGCTTCTTTGATGCAATGCAAGCGTTAGTACGTGATGACAAGCTAGTGGCTTACCACGATAAAGGCGACGGCGGTCTGTTTGTTACACTGGCTGAGATGGCATTCGCGGGTCACTGTGGCGTAAAAGCGAACATCGCAGAGCTGGGTGACGATGCGCTGGCCGTTCTATTTAACGAAGAGCTAGGTGCGGTTGTTCAAGTTAAGAATGATGATCTAGATTCAGTTCTATCTACTCTGGCGGCAAACGGCTTAGAGGCATGCTCACATGTGATTGGTTCTGTTGAAGCTTCAGACGACTTTGTTATCACTTCTGGTGATGCAGTTGTGCTTGAACGTTCACGTACCGAACTACGCGTTATCTGGGCTGAAACAACGCATAAGATGCAAAGCCTACGTGATAACCCAGCGTGTGCAGACCAAGAGCACGAAGCTAAGAAAGACAACTCTGACCCGGGTCTAAACGTTAAGCTCAGCTTCGACGTAAATGAAGACGTTGCAGCACCGTACATTGCGAAAGGTGCTAAACCTAAGATGGCAATTCTACGTGAGCAGGGCGTTAACTCCCACGTCGAAATGGCAGCAGCGTTTGACCGAGCTGGTTTTGAAGCAACCGACATCCATATGAGCGATATCCTAACGGGCCAAGCGGTACTGGATGAATACCATGGCCTAGTAGCTTGTGGTGGCTTCTCTTACGGCGACGTATTAGGTGCGGGTGAAGGTTGGGCTAAGTCTATCCTGTTTAACGCACAAGCTCGTGAACAATTCCAAGCCTTCTTCAACCGTGAAGAGACGTTCTCTTTAGGTGTATGTAACGGTTGCCAGATGCTATCAAACCTGAAAGAGCTGATCCCAGGTGCAGACTTGTGGCCACGTTTTGTGCGCAACGAATCTGAGCGTTTTGAAGCGCGCTTTAGTCTAGTTGAAGTTCAGAAATCTGACTCTGTATTCTTCGACGGAATGGCTGGTTCGCGCATGCCAATCGCGGTTTCCCACGGTGAAGGGCGTGTAGAAGTACGTGATGCAGAGCACCTAGCAGCGATTGAAGCATCAGGTACGGTTGCGATTCGTTACGTGGATAACCTCGGTAACCCAACACAACAATACCCGAACAACCCGAATGGTTCGCCAAACGCGATTACTGGTTTAACAACAGCAGACGGTCGCGTAACTATCATGATGCCTCACCCAGAGCGCGTATTCCGCACAGTTGCAAATTCTTGGGCTCCGGAAGGTTGGGGTGAAAATGGCGCTTGGATGCGTATGTTCCAAAATGCCCGTAAGAATATCGGTTAATTAACCAAAGGTTAATCTAGCTTAAGTAAAGCGTTGGTTGAGAGACCAGCGCTTTCTTTTTTCTTATCACTCTTTTTTCTTCGTCGCTCTTTCTAGTGACTTGGCGAAACGTTGCTTTGTTCTGCCTCTTCTTTGTCATCTATTATCTAGCGTAAAAAACTTGCAGCGTTTAGATTACTTTTATGCTCTAATACCGCGCTTACCAAGGGATGGTGTTAAACAGCTCAGCTTAGATGGAGTTATCAAGTTGACCGAATCCCTGATTGATCCCTAAATCCCTTAGGAAATGAAAGAAATGTCTAAGAATCCAAAATTTGCTATCCGCGTCACTGAAAAACGTAACGGCTGGAGCGCAGAAATCACTCGCCAAGTGACATCTCGTAAGACTGTAGTATCAAAGCGTGAAACAGGCTTTGACAGCGAAGAGAAAGCACAAGCTTGGGCTGAACAAGAACTGGCTGGATTTATCCAAAACCAAGTGGTTCGTAACGAGCGTAAAGCAGCGCAACGTCAAGAGCGTGAAGCAGAACAACTAGCGGCAAAAGTTCGTAAAGAAGAAGCCCGCAAAGCACGTGAAACCGAAGTAGACACTGACGAAGAATAAGTTTAAATCGGTGAGATGGTGACGTTACCCATCAAACAAATAGTGAAAATGCCCTGAGTTTTGTCTCAGGGCATTTTTTATTTATATCGGCTAAAAACAATCCGATGATACGGACAGGCTAAACGTGCCGTCTTCAGGGGCTGCAAATTGTTTATTGCCAGGAAGAAGGTGAGGGTTATTAGCATAAGTGCGATGTGTCGATTTGACCTTTGCAGAATGTCTTTCCGGTAAATCAAAGTGTTGTAAGCCGTCAGATAGATCGTTTGCTTCACCGTAGTCGAAATGTGTTGCGACGTCTTTGGGCTGCTTGGCGTAACGACAGTGATCCGGCTTACCATCTTCGTGCCAAGTTAAAGAGTTAGTTTTTGCATCTAGATTCAGGTTATTTGCTGTTGGCTGTGCGTAAAAATCTTCTGAAACTTGGTGCTTGCTTTGTTCTTGTAAGTAGTCTGCAATGTTCTCAGAAGCTTGCGCTAGGCTACCTACAGGGAAGAAGCAAATCAGAAGAAGCCGTGTTTTTAGATTGTTCATAATGTGTATGCAAGCAAAAGGAAATGATAATACTGATAAATAAAACGGCGTGCAATTATGGTCATTGGATACGATATAACAGGGCAGTTAATGTCTGCCCTGCATCTTTTAGGTATGGTTAGTATTGATAAGTGAGGTGCAGTTTGACTTCGCGACCAGGCGAAGGCACGCCATTAGATAGGTATGCTTCGTAGTAACGATCGGTTAAGTTTTTCACAACCGCGCCAACGCTCAAGCCCTCGACTTGTTGTATTTCCCAAACCACGTAAGCGTTTTGTAGCGTGTATTGATCACTTGGCGATTTCACTTTTAAATTATTACCGCTTGCCTTGGTTTTGGTTTGCGCATCATACCAACGGACTTCCCAGCCCGTACGTAAACCAGGAATCCATTCGTAACCTAAACCCAGATTAATGTTTAATGGCGGTACATCAGGATGATCATCATCTGAACCTGTAGAGTCAGATAGGCTACCTTTGTTTTTGCCGCGAATGTAACTTGCTGAGAAATTACTGTAGAAATCTTCAATCCGGTATTGTGAAATTAGCTCAAAGCCATAGTTTTTAAAGCCATCTAGGTTTGTATTCCAGCTTTGTAACTCAGTAGTATTTTTGTCGAGGTTTTCGCCCGTTCGTATATCAACTGTGTCGCTAACATCGTTATAGAACATAGTTAACTCTGTTGCGAGGTTATCGCGAGAGTTCACCAGCCCTTCCGTTAAGTTGATAACGCTTGCTTGATAAGCATGGATACGAGACACGTCCAGATTCAAAGCAGTAGCCGTAGCGGTAGCTCGCGCATATTGCACTGAGTAGATGTTATCAACGGTTGGTGCTTTTAAAGCGTAGGCGTAGGAGGCGTTTAAACGCGTATTATTGCTCGCATCAAAGTCGATATCCAAACGTGGGCTAAAGCCTTTATGCGTCGTTTCACCGTAGTTATGTCCGGCAGCTGGATCATTATAATCCGGCGCAGCGTTCCCTTTTCCTTCACTCTTGATGTATTCGTAACGCAGAGAAGGTGTGATTGTTAGGCGGTTTGTTGCTTGATAGTGATCAGCAATGTAAGCGGCATAAATTGACTGCGTGCCAGATGGTTCGTAGTAAGGGGTGTACCAACCGTAATTTTTTGCTTCATTACTGTCGTATGATGCGTTGAATACTAACGAGTCTCTATCGGTTTTTTGATATTGAAGCCCAGTGATTAGAGTGTGGTCTCCGAATTGTGCTTGGTTAAACACATCAACGTAGTCACGCTCGTAACTCAGCCATGACTCATGACCGTAACTGCCAACAGAAACGAACATTTTCTCGAATGCTACGTCAGGGCGAACCCAATGACGATCGTTTTCGGAACGTGCCATTTTGATATTGAAATCAATATACGGGTTAGTCGGCATGTAGTGGTAAGAGATGGTCGTGGTGTTGTCCGTGTATTTGTTATCGACGGTGTAAGCGTATTGGGCTTTTTCTAATGAGCCGTATTTCTTGATATTGTATTCGGTGATGTTAGGCATTTTTCCGCGGCGGTTAGCCCAAGGTTTACGACCTTCATCTTTGTAGCGAGTGTGGCTAATTTCAAACTCGTGATCGTTGTTTTCATAACCGACCTTTACGAGCATGTTTTCTTGCTCATAACCTGAGTAATCCAGCGTTTCACCACCTCCGACTTTAATGTCATCAGAATCTTTTACCGAGCCATTCGCTAGAAAATAAAAACCAGTATCGTTTTTACCATAGAGTGTTAGCGTGTAGGCGTTCTCATCGCCGTTGGTGTTGTATGCACTTGAGATGCGAGCACCAAAGTTTCTTTCGCCGTACAGGAGATCATCGACACTTTTGGTTTTAATGCGAATGGAGCCACCAAACTTCCCGTTGAGTGCTCGATAGTCGTGCGCGCCCTTGATAATTTCTGCTTCGCCAATTAAGAACGGATCAAAAAAGAAGGTACCGTAGCGGTATTGTTGAAAGCCGATTGGAGCGCCATCGACAAAGACGGCGATATCGCTTGGATCATCAAAACCACGAATGTTAATACGTTCGCCACCAGAACGACCGCCACCATCTATTGATGCACCGGGAACGGCATCGATCATTGAGGCAAAATTTGAGTACTGTTGCTCTTCAATCTCTGACCAATTAATGGTGGTTTGCGCAGGCTCAGCAATGGTAATAGGTTTGGCATAACGAACGCCTATGACTTCAAGCTCTTCATTTGGCGCTGTCTCGGCATATGAATAAAGAGGGAAGAGCAAAGCCAGTGAAATGAGATTTACTTTGAATGGATGACTTTTTAATCGTTTCATATTGATGATTTATAGTGTTTTTATGAAGCTGGGATTATAAGAACATTATTACGATTAATAAATGATAATGAGATTAATTATCAAATGTGTTTTTGTGACGGATTGTAAAGTTTTTTATCCATTCGTGGAAACTACGATAAGTATCGTTAGCGTACATAAAACAAAAAGCCCAGCATCATGGACGCTGAGCTTATTGGCTTTAAACAAGATAGTGCGAGCACTGTTGCTCCTTTTGAGCTAATCAGGCGCCTACTTGGTAGGAATTACTGAGTTTCTAACGGTATCTGTCCGGTGGTCAGCGGCTCGGCATCGAATTCAGTGAGGCCTTCAATATAGCTTTCGACTGCTTGCTCTAAAGCATTATCACCTTGGTTAAAATAAGCAAGGTGGAAAATTGCATCGCCTTCGTTCACCAATGGTAATGTTTGTTGACCGATAACTAAACCACGCTTCGGGGCTTTTAGTTCTATCTCATCATGACCAAGAGGAGAGCTAATATAAGCGAGCGTTTCACCCTGTTCTACTTTGTCTCCCAGATTAACGACAGTACGCAAAATGCCGTTACCTGACGCGCGAACCCAGCTGGTGGACTTCGCTATGATAGGCTCAGGCAGCTTTTTCCTGCTCGCTCGCAACATACCAATGGCTTGCATTACGCGCCGAACCCCGAACACACCAGCGCTGATCGAAAGTGGATCAAAGCGCAATGCTTCGCCAGCCTCGTAGGTGAGCACTGGAATATCACATTTTTCTGCTTCACTGCGTAAAGAGCCATCACGCAATGCTGAATCAACAATCACTGGCGTTGCAAATGCTTGAGCAATACGCAGAGTTTCTGGGTTGCTTAAGTTTGCGCGGATCTGTGGCAAGTTCGTGCGATGAATGGCCCCTGTGTGTAGATCCAAAATGTAGTCACAACGCTTGGCAATGTTGTTAAAGAACCCGTGTGCCATACGAGATGCAAGTGCGCCTTTTTCACTGCCAGGAAAGCAACGGTTGAGATCTCGTCGGTCGGGCAAGTAACGAGATTTATGGATGAAACCAAAAACGTTAACGATAGGTACTGCAATGACAGTGCCTTTCAGTTTTTGTGGATCCAGTTGGTTAATGATCTGACGAACGATTTCTACGCCATTAAGCTCATCACCATGGATAGCAGCATTCACCATTAACACTGGTCCTTCTTGTTTCCCATGGATTATTTCCACAGGAATAGATAAAGGCGAATGTGTATATAGCTTCGCTGCTTCAAATTCGATCTCTAATCGTTGCCCTGGTTGTATTTGATGTCCTAAGAGCTCAAACACTTTGCTTTTTTTACTTCTGGCCATAAACCATCTCTGTCAAACGCGTCATCAGCAATGTAACAATTGCTGCAAAATCGCACTAATCATTCTCATTAAGGACACGACAAATTACTTTAATCGTCATGCGTGAAATTTTGTTATGTGTGAAGTTTTTGTTTTCAATATGATCTTTTCTATCAGTTTAATACATAACAAGACATAGAGAAGAGAGTGCAATAATAGACTTAAAAAATGTGACTGTATTAAAAATAATACTGTTCATGGAGGACAAAAAAACGGACTTTTAACCCTACTTTTTATCCGATAATATCCGCGCCGAATTTGAGGTTTCACACTTTATAACTAGAGGTTTTGATGAAAAAGGCAATTGCTAAAATTGGTGCATTGACTGCGGTAGCAGTTTCACTTTCAGGTTGCGTAGGTAGTAATGCCGTGACAGGTTATGTCATGGGATTTAACTTGAAAGCTGTTGACAACCGTTACGCTCGAGGTGGCCTAAATATGCTTTTGGCGCCTGTTTATGGTGTCGCGATCGCAGCGGATTATATCGTGTTTAACTCTCTAGAATTTTGGACGGGTAAGAACCCGTTAAATGGTAAGCCACATATCTTCGATACAAAGGTAGATACTTACATTGATGTCAATCACCAGTTAGATAAGTCGTTAACGACAGCACCAATCGCACCATTAGCGGATAACCGTGTCATTGAGCAGGGGCGAATGCAGCAAATCGATGAGAACACTGTTCAAATGGATATTACTTACAGTAACGGTGAAAAGGCGACACTCATGGGTGTACGCGATGGTGAGTTTGTTACTTACTACATTGATGGTGAAGTTGCTGCACAAACGTCAATGGATGAATTAGCCGCTTACGCGCAAAACCGTGTGTAGTTGGGTTCAACTAAACCAAAAAAAAGGGTGCCGTATGGCACCCTTTGTCGTTTTTCGTGATTGAATTATGCTTTCTCTGGAATCGCTTCTAAAAGCGCGACCATCTGTTCCCAGTACAACTGAACAGTATCAATCTTCACTTTCTCATCTGGAGAGTGAGGGAATTTTATTGTTGGACCGAAAGAAACCATATCCATGTGTGGGTATGGTTCTTTAAATAGGCCACACTCAAGACCAGCATGGATGACCATGATGTTCGGCTTATGACCGTAAATGCCTTCATACATATCACGGAAAATTGCCATGATCTCGGAATCTGCATCTGGCTTCCAGCCAGGGTAAGCGCCTGAGAACTGAATTTGTGCGCCTGCTAGCTCAGTAATCGAGCGCAGCATGCTTTCCACTTGGCTACGGCCAGAGTCAATGAGAGAACGAATCAAGCAAAGCACGGTGACTTTATTTTCTTCTGTGCTGATCACACCAACGTTTAGAGAAGTTTCAACAACGCCTTCCACCTCATCACTCATACGGATTACGCCGTTTGGACAAGCGTTAAGTGCCGCAATGAATCGTTGCTGATCGGCGATTGAAAATACTTGCGCGTCAGTCGTGATCACTTCATTAAAGGTTACGATACCTGTTTCGATTTTACCCAATTCAGTTTTAAGCAGCTCAGTGTAGTGGTTGAACAGCTCAGCAAGCTTGTCTTGGTTTTCGACAGGAAGCGCGACAGTAACAAACGCTTCGCGAGGGATTGCATTACGTAAGCTACCACCACGGAATTCGACTAAACGTAAATCAAGCTCTTGAGCATGACCGGCAAGGAAACGACCAAGTAATTTGTTGGCATTACCGCGACCTGTGTGAATGTCACAACCTGAGTGACCACCTTTTAGGCCTTTCAGCGTCAGTTGGCGTGTTACAAAACCTGCAGGCGTTGATTCTCGAGAAATATCGAAAGTCATGGTGCCATCAACGCCACCTGCACAACCCATGTAGACTTCGCCTTCTTGTTCAGAGTCTGTATTTAGAAGAATCTCACCCTCTAACCAACCAGCTTCAAGGCCAAATGCGCCAGTCATGCCTGCTTCTTCATCAATCGTCAGCAGAACTTCGAGTGGACCGTGCTTAATATCTTTAGATGCCAATACAGCAAGGCAAGAAGCCATACCAATACCGTTATCTGCACCAAGCGTCGTGCCTTTCGCAGTTACCCATTCGCCATTGATGTAAGGTTGGATTGGATCTTTGGTGAAGTCGTGTTCAGTGTCTTCGTTTTTCTGCGGCACCATGTCGATGTGTGCTTGAAGTACAACAGCCTTCTTATTTTCCATTCCTGGTGTCGCGGGCTTTTTGATGAACACGTTACCGGTTGGATCACGGCGAACGTCAAAGCCTTGCTCTGTTGCCCAGTTGATAATGTACTGTGCTAATGCTTCTTCATGTTTCGATGGATGAGGGATAGAACAAATCTTATCGAAAAACTGCCAAAGTGGAGCAGGTGATAAGGTACTGATCTCAGAATGGAACTCAGACACGGATGACTCCTTTTGATGTGCTTTGCCAAATATATACCGTAAAAATATTATCAAGGTAGCATTAAATGCTATACGACTTGGCCTTCAAATTGCCGTTAGCATACCACCAGATAAAGAGTACGAGTAGTCGCGATCACAAGGATTTCTCTCAGAACTGTCACAGTTTGTGAATACAATAACAAGCACTATGTGTTCTCTATCATATATTCTGAAAGTGGCTTTATTTTTTAATTCATAAAATTGTAATTTAATTACACATAAACTTTGATAAAGGTCAATTTGTGCATTTTTTGTGATTCCAGTCACTAAAATGCTTGTAATTAAATTTCTTGGTGGTATATTTGTAACCAGCTTCTGAGAGAAGAATGAAATGCTCAAAGGATGAGTCCGTTTTATCGCCTCCAAGGAACCGAGAAATCAACGAATGTTTAATTGATTTAAAAGGTGATAGTTATGAAAGGTTTACCAAGTACAATGTTCTGGAATAGTAAGTCTGTTTACACCGGTAACTTTGTATACCCAACAAGCTTTGGCTACTAAGTGAAGTCAACGCATGTGACTCGAACAGTTTGTTCACCCCTATAAATTGGAATTTTTTTTCAGTGATAGTGCTGACATGATTCACCGCCACCCAAATTGGGTGGCGTTTTTTTATCTCTATTTTCTCTTCCTGACTCACTTATTGCCATCAAAGCCTTCTTCTATTCCCCATTCTTCGGTTTTATCGACTTTTCCATCAAATCTGTTAGATACCATGTTTAAAATGGGCCTTTTTCATCTGAAAGTTTAGTACATTGCTCAGTTTTTATTCTCTTTTAGAGAACTGTGTTATCTGGGTTACCTATTGTTTTATAAGAATATATTTCTTTGCTTGCTATGATAGATTAGAGAATGTGTTTCATATCCAAAGAAAAAAAACGCATTAGAGTGAAGATTCTATCTAGAATTTGCTATTTGATAACTTTATAATTCCCGCCAATCGATTACGCAACCGTTTACTTTTTACCTTTACAGGATTCGATCATGCTCGAGAGGCTTTTTAAACTCAGTGAAAATGGCACAAATGTGCGCACTGAGATCATTGCAGGTGTTACGACCTTCCTAACTATGGCTTACATTATTTTTGTAAACCCAGCGATCCTGTCGGATACCGGTATGGACCGTGGCGCCATTTTTGTCGCGACTTGTCTTGCTGCCGCAATCGGCTGTTTTATCATGGGATTTGTTGCCAATTACCCAATCGCACAGGCACCAGGAATGGGCCTGAACGCATTTTTTACTTACTCTGTTGTATTGGGAATGGGTTATACGTGGCAAGTTGCGTTGGCGGCTGTATTTGTTTCTGGCCTTCTGTTCATTCTTTTAAGCGTATTTAAGATCCGTGAGTGGATTATTAACTCGATCCCGCATTCTCTACGAACAGGTATTTCAGCTGGTATTGGTCTTTTCTTAGCGTTTATCGCATTAAAAAATGCAGGTATCGTCGTTGATAACCCAGCGACATTAGTTTCTATGGGAGAGATCACATCATTGCCATCTGTATTGGCCGCGATTGGCTTCTTTCTTACGATTGCACTGGTTCACCGTGGTGTGAAAGGTGCGGTGATGATCGCCATTCTTGGCGTTACAGCGCTTGGTCTTCTATTTGGTGATGTGCAGTGGGGCGGTATTATGTCAACGCCACCAAGCATTGCGCCAACTTTCATGCAACTGGATTTCTCTGGTTTGTTTGAAGTAGGCATGATTTCCGTCGTATTTGCTTTCCTATTTGTCGATTTATTTGACACCGCAGGTACGCTCGTTGGCGTTTCTCAAAAAGCTGGTCTAACTGATGAGAATGGCAACATCCCTCGTTTAAACAAAGCGTTACTTGCAGACTCAACAGCAACGTCAGTAGGTGCATTACTTGGTACCTCCAACACGACATCTTATATTGAAAGCGTTTCTGGTGTAGCTGCGGGTGGGCGTACTGGTCTAACAGCCGTGGTTGTTGGTGTACTCTTCCTACTTGCTCTATTGTTCTCACCACTTGCGGGTATGATCCCTGCTTATGCAACGTCAGGTGCGCTATTCTATGTGGCGATCTTGATGCTGTCTGGGCTAGTAAGCATTGATTGGCGTGACCTAACTGAAGCGTCCCCAGTTGTTGTGACTTGTTTAGTTATGCCGCTAACATTCTCGATTGCAGAAGGTATCACGTTAGGCTTTATCGCATACGCGGCGATCAAGTTATTCAGCGGTAAGGGCCGTGAAGTGTCGATGAGTGTATGGGTGATGTCAGCCATCTTCATCGTTAAATACCTCGTCGGTTAATTTCTCGAGCAAAAAGCCAGTGTGGATTTATTCACGCTGGCTTTTTCTTTTTTACGTTGTTCACAGAAGACGGTTTTTCTGCGGAATAGGCAGAGAATTTTGATATCACCGTTGGTATTAGCGGTGTGTTTCGGTAGAATAATCGTTTGCGCAGCTTGAAATCCTCGTCTCCAAACATTTTGGAGAAGTTAGTGAGCATTCCGCTTTTGAGTGACTTCGCTAGATTTTGAGGATGCATATTTTCAAATTATTAGGTTATTACAATGAGTAAAAAATTCATTATCACTTGGGATGCAATGCAGACTTACTGCCGTGAACTGGCTGAGAAACAAATGCCAGCTGAGCAATGGAAAGGAATTTGGGCGGTAAGCCGCGGCGGTTTGGTTCCTGGCGCTATTTTAGCTCGTGAACTGGGTATTCGTTACGTTGATACAATCTGTATTTCAAGCTACGACCATGATCATCAGCGCGATATGACGGTACTAAAAGCACCTGAAGGTGATGGCGAAGGTTACCTAATCGTTGAAGACCTAGTAGACAGTGGTGATACAGCGCGCAAACTACGTGAGATGTATCCAAAAGCGAAAATGATCGCTGTGTGTGCGAAACCATCAGGCAAAGAGCTGCTGGATGATTACGTTGTAGATATTGCTCAAGACACTTGGATCGAGCAGCCTTGGGATATGTCAATCCAGTATGCTGAGCCAGTAAACCGCAAGCAAAAATAAGCGCGGTTAAAGAATATTGAGAAATGCCCCTTTATAGGGGCATTTTTTTTATTATGATATTAAATCATGCTAATAGCCTAGGGTTCTTCCTATGTCTGAAGACGTCAGTAAAAATCTTTCCGAAACTTTGTTCGTGAAACATAAGCAAGCAAAAGAAACCTCCGCGCTTACCCAGTACATGCCGACCAGTAAAAAAATACTTGATGAACGAGAAGCGCAGGGTGATCGTGCTTGGTATCGTCATTTGCGTCGCTTGCAATGGGCTTGGCAAGGATTGTCTCCGATCGAAATGGAAGGCGTACTGTCCAAAATTGCTTCATCATCTCACTCGCGAACCAATGATGATTGGTTAGACACTGTAATGGGTTATCACAGTGGTAACTGGACATTTGAGTGGATCAAGCTTGGTATGGATCATCAGAAGCGAGCAAATGAAATGCAAGGAGAAGAGGCAGCGGATGAACTCTTCACTGCTTCTTTGTGTTTTAGTATTGCAGGCTACCCACATTTAAAAAATGATAACTTGGCATCGCAGGCTCAAGTACTGGCAAACAAAGCGTATTCTGACGGCGCAGAAAAAACTAAGTACACCATCAAGCAAATTGAAGTGCCTTACCAAAATCGCAAAATCATCGCGAACCTCCATTTACCAAGAACGGATAAACAGTTGCCTGTGGTCATGGTGAGCGCTGGTTTGGATACTCTACAAACCGACATGTGGCGTTTGTTCCGTAATCGTCTTGCACCGCGAGATATTGCGATGTTAACCGTAGACATGCCTTCGGTAGGGCATAGCTCTCATTGGCCCTTGACCGAGAATTCAAGTTGCCTACATCAAGCGGTATTGAATGAGCTTTACTCGCTACCTTGGGTTGATCATCACAAAGTGGGGTTAGTTGGGTTTCGTTTTGGTGGTAATGCCATGATCAGACTCTCTTTTGTCGAGCAGGAAAAGATCAAAGCTTGTGTCGCTCTAGGCGCGCCCGTACATGATATTTTTACTTCCCCTCAGAAGTTACAAAAAATGCCGAAGATGTATTTAGATCTTTTGGCTTCCCGTTTGGGGAAAAATGCGGTTGATATTAATAGCATGGCTGGTCAGATGATGGCGTGGTCATTGAAGGTTCAGGGCTTCCTGAGCAGTCGAAAAACCAAAGTGCCTATTTTGGCTTTGAGTCTTGAAGGCGATCCAGTGTCGCCACACAGTGATAATCAACTTGTTGCTCTATTTAGCCAGTATGGTAGAGCGAAAAAAATCAGTTCCAAAACAATTACAAAAGGATATGAGCAATCCCTCGATTTAGCCATAAAGTGGCTAGAAGATGAATTATTAGGGTGACAATTCTCCTAAATTAGTTAAGAGTGATATATCTGAGCAAAAAATAAGCTCATGATAATTAAAAATAATAATCATTCTTGGGTGTTTACTTTTAACTATGAAAACGGAGATTCATATGTCAGAGACGACTCAGGGCCCGACTCACTTTCGCTTGATGTCAAAGTTGAAGGCGATAGGGCCTTACCTGCGCGAACCACAATCGCAAGAAGGGCGCTATTATTTTGATTGTTTATCTGTATGTGTAGACGACAAAAAATCGCCTGAGAAGCGTGAATTTTGGGGCTGGTGGATGGATTTGGAATCCATCGAGGGAGGCTTTACTGCTAAATATCATATTGGCAAGTACAACAAAGAAGGGCAATGGGTATCTGAAGCCCTTCCCAAAAAAGTGGTAGAGGAAGTGTATCTCACGCAGAGCACATTCCATCAAAAGCTGGTTGATACTTTAGAAGAACACTTCAAATTAGAAGTCGAATATCACACGGAGTCTTTCGATTTCGCTTAATTTGGTTGTTTTCATTTAATACCAAACAAAAAGGTGCGAAAACGCACCTTTTCTCTTGTTAATTCCCTATTTGATTGTTAAAACATCCTCTCTTTATTTGTTTTTCACTTCAGAAGACATCATGACAACGAATCAACAAAATGCAGTTGTTTCACAACCACAAACTGTCGTTGTGAAACTGGGTACAAGTGTGCTGACAGGCGGCACTCTGGCACTCGACCGTGCACACATGGTTGAGTTAGCACGCCAGTGTGCTGAGCTTAAAAAACAAGGCCATTCAATCGTAATGGTTTCGTCTGGTGCGATTGCAGCAGGCCGTGAGCATCTTGGTTACCCCGCATTGCCCAACGAGATGGCGAGTAAGCAGTTACTTGCCGCGGTGGGGCAGAGTCGCTTGATTCAAACATGGGAGTCTTTGTTTGGTATTTATGGTATCAAGATTGGCCAAATGCTACTAACCCGTGCCGATTTAGAAGATCGTGAGCGATTCCTTAACGCGCGTGACACTATTAATGCGCTCGTTGCGAACGATATTGTTCCTATCGTAAACGAAAATGATGCCGTTGCGACTAGCGAGATTAAAGTTGGCGATAACGACAACCTTTCCGCTTTGGTAGGCATTTTATGTGGTGCAGATAAGCTCTTGCTTTTAACGGACCAAAAAGGTCTGTTTACTGCTGACCCTCGCAAAGATCCGAACGCAGAGCTTATCAAGGAAGTAAAAACCATCGACGATACGCTGCGTAAAATCGCAGGTGGAAGCGGTACAACATTGGGTACTGGTGGTATGGCAACGAAGCTGCAAGCCGCAGACATCGCTCGCCGCGCAGGTATCGAGGTTATTATTGCTGCTGGTAGTGCGCCGAATGTTATCTTTGACTCTTTAAGTGCTGAACCTCAGGGCACGCGCTTCCTACCTTGCGCTGAAGCCTTAGAGAACCGTAAACGCTGGATTCTAGCGGGACCTGCGGCATCGGGCGACATCGTTATTGATGATGGTGCAGTCAATGCTGTGGTCGGCAAGGGCAGTAGCCTACTTGCTAAAGGGGTCATCAAAGTTAGTGGTGACTTCGCACGAGGCGAAGTGGCGCGTGTAACAAACGCTCACGGTAAGTTGGTGGCTCGTGGCATCAGCGCCTACTCAAGTGATGACCTAACTAAAATTACTGGTAAACACAGTAAAGATATCATCTCTATTTTGGGGCATGATTATGGCTCTGAGGTGATTCACCGCGATGATTTGGTCGTCATTCAGGAATAGAATTAGAGGGAAGCAAAGTGGATTTAACGAATATGGGTAAAGCTGCTAAAGATGCAGCTTTCGAATTAGCGACAGCGTCAACTGCGCAAAAGAACCAAGCATTAGCCATCATTGCTGATGAGCTAGAAGCAAACTCTGCTGCTATTTTGGCGGCAAACGCTAAAGACATCGAACTTGGCCGTGAAGCGGGTTTAACCGATGCGCTGCTCGATCGCCTTTTGCTTAATGAAGAACGACTGACTGCAATTGCGAATGATGTTCGCAACGTCATTAGCTTGAACGATCCTGTAGGCAGCGAAATAGACAGTAAGGTACTGGAAAATGGGATGTCACTGTCTCGTCGTCGTGTGCCGCTTGGTGTCGTGGGCGTAATTTATGAAGCGCGTCCAAACGTAACCATTGATATTGCAGCGTTGTGCTTGAAAACCGGCAACGCAAGCATTTTACGTGGTGGCAAAGAGACCTTTTTCTCGAATATGGAATTAGTGAAGGTTATTCAGTCTGCGCTCGCAAAGGCGAACCTTCCAGCCGCTTCTGTGCAGTACATTGAAAAACCAGATCGTGAGCTTGTTTCTCAATTGCTTAAGTTGGACGATTACGTCGACATGATCATTCCACGCGGTGGTGCTGGCCTACACAAAATGTGTAAAGAAAACAGCACGATTCCGGTGATTATTGGTGGCTTTGGTATCAGCCATATCTTTGTCGACGAATCCGCTGATCTAGAGAAATCCCTGAATGTGGTTGAGAACTCTAAAGTTCAACGTCCATCTGCGTGTAACTCATTAGATACGCTGCTCGTGCATGAAAAAATTGCAGCGCAATTCCTACCAATGATCGTAGAGCGCATGAACGATAAAGTGACCTTCGTGACAGAGCCTAAGGCAAAAGCACTGATGGCTCAAGCAACACAAATTCGCGATGCTGTTGAAGGTGACTTTGATACGGAATGGTTGAGCTACACTCTTGGTGTAAAAGTTGTGTCTGATGTGAAAGATGCCATTGTTCATATGCGTGTCCATAACGCGAGCCACTCAGATGCGATCATGACCAATAGTTTGGAAAACTCAGAACTGTTCATCAATTCTGTCGGTTCGGCGGCGGTTTATGTGAATGCTTCAACGCGCTTTACAGACGGTGCGCAATTTGGCCTTGGCGCAGAAGTCGCAGTATCTACGCAAAAGCTACATGCACGCGGTCCGATGGGCTTAGAAGAGCTAACTAGCTACAAGTGGGTTGGTAAAGCGAACTACTTAGCACGCAGTTAACACATTCGACGAGATCTTGAGTGAAAAAGGGGCCTTTGCGCCCCTTTTTGTTTTGTCTAACATACCAATTCCGCTACACTACATGAGCTTTTATTTCGGTTTGAAAGCGTTATACCCAAATAGCTTTAATAGAGTCCGTATAACCATGAACGCGTGGTTATCCGTGATTGCTCATGAGGTTATTTTGGTATAGATATGGAGGTGATATGCATTGTCCTTTTTGTTCCGAGAACGATACCAAAGTTATTGATTCCCGCTTAGTGGCTGATGGCCATCAAGTTCGACGTCGCCGTCAGTGCTTGGCGTGTAGCGAGCGTTTCACTACGTTTGAAAGCGCAGAGTTAGTGATGCCTAAAGTGATCAAATCGAATGGCAACCGTGAACCATTTGATGAAGATAAAATGGTTGGCGGTATTCAACGAGCTTTAGAGAAACGCCCAGTGAGTGCCGATTCTATAGAGTTAGCGATCAGTATGATCAAATCACAACTGCGTGCGACGGGTGAGCGAGAGGTTCCGAGTGAAATGATTGGTAATTTAGTCATGGACCAGCTCAAAGAGCTCGATAAGGTGGCTTACATTCGTTTCGCTTCCGTTTACCGCAGCTTTGAAGATATTCGCGAGTTTGGCGAAGAGATTGCCCGCCTAGAAGACTGAGTAGCTCATGACTCAACACACTCCTGAAAGAGCGTTTTCTGATTTAGATTTCGCCATGATGTCACGAGCTATTAAGTTAGCGGAACGTGGCATTTATACCACCGCCCCTAATCCAAATGTAGGGTGTGTCATCGTTCGTGATGAAGAAATTGTCGGTGAAGGCTATCACCATCGTGCTGGTGAGCCGCATGCCGAAGTGCACGCGATGCGCATGGCGGGTGAAAAAGCAGTTGGTGCAACCGCTTATGTGACGCTAGAACCTTGCTCTCATTACGGCCGTACACCGCCATGTGCCGAAGGGCTGATTAAAGCCAAAGTGGCACGTGTGGTTTGCGCCATGGTAGACCCAAACCCGAAAGTTGCAGGTCGCGGCATCCAGATGTTACGTGATGCCGGAATTGAAGTACAAATCGGCTTGTTAGAGCAAGATGCCCTTGCCCTTAACCCTGGTTTTATAAAGTACATGCGTACAGGCATGCCGTTTGTTCAATTAAAAATGGCAGCCAGTTTGGATGGGCAAAGCGCACTCAGTAATGGTCAGAGCCAATGGATCACCTCCCCAGCGGCCCGCCAAGATGTGCAGCGTTATCGAGCGATAAGTGGTGGCATTCTTTCTACTAGCAAAACGGTGATTGATGATAATGCATCACTCAACGTGCGCTGGGATGACTTACCTGATAGTGTTCAAGCGCAGTATTTACAAGAAGAGCTTCGTCAACCAGTACGTGTAATCTTAGATCGTCAGAACCATTTAACTGATGCGCTCAAGCTGTTCCATACCGATGGAGAGCGAGTTATTGTTCGCTCTGATGGAGACTGTATCCCTCTATTGGACAGCGCTGACCAAATTGACTTATCAACGACATTAAAACGTATCTCGGATGAGCACCACATCAATCACTTATGGGTTGAAGCTGGAGCTACGCTAGCGAGTGCGATGATAAAGGCTAATCTTGTAGATGAGCTCATTGTTTACCTTGCGCCAAAACTCATGGGCAGCGATGGTCGGGGGCTTATCGGTGCTTTAGGGTTAAGCGCTATGGCTGACGTCATAGATTTAAACATTACAGACGTTCGTATGGTTGGGGTAGACATTCGCATCACCGCCACCATAAAACGTAATGAAATTAGATAAGAAATAGTATGTTTACAGGAATAGTAGAAGCAGTTGGCAAGTTAGCTGCGATTACGCCGAAGGGCGAAGACATCACCGTCACGGTTGAAACGGGTACGCTTGATATGTCAGACGTTAAGTTAGGCGATAGCATTGCGACCAATGGTGTTTGCTTAACGGTAGTTGACTTCGGAAGCCACTATTACAGTGCTGATCTGTCATTAGAAACCTTGAAGAAAACTGGGTTTGCTGAATACCAAGTAGGCGATAAGGTGAATCTAGAAAAAGCCATGTTGCCAACAACGCGATTGGGTGGACATATCGTTTCTGGCCATGTCGATGGGGTTGGTGAAATTGTCGAACGCAATTCAGTTGGCCGTGCGATAGAGTTTTGGGTTGCAATGCCTGCGGAAATTAGCAAGTACGTTGCAGAGAAAGGCTCGATTACTGTTGATGGTATTAGCCTAACCGTCAACGACTTACGTAAAAATGCTTTTAAGCTGACGATCGTTCCTCATACGAGTGAAGAAACTACGATTGACCAGTTTCAAGTGGGGCGCAAAGTCAACTTAGAGGTTGATGTACTTGCGCGTTATATGGAGCGTTTACTGCAAGGACAACAAGAAGATAAGGCCGAGTCTCGTATCACGATGGACTTTTTACAGCAAAACGGTTTTGCATAAGTCTTGGGAGTGGCTGCGTGAGGCATGCGATAAAGAGCAGACTCACAGAACACCGCGAGATTCATTGACTTGCTTAATGCAAAGCTCAAACTATTGACCTAACTAGCATTCACTGCAACGTAATTTTTCATTGCTGTCGCAATAACAACTTTAGAATAACGGGATAACAGACTATGCCAATCAGTACGCCACAAGAAATTATTGATGATATTCGCGCAGGCAAAATGGTCATCCTAATGGATGATGAAGACCGCGAGAATGAAGGTGACTTGATCATGGCTGCCGAGCATATTACGCCGGAAGCCATCAACTTTATGGCAACCTATGGCCGTGGCCTGATTTGTTTAACCATGACCAAAGATCGTTGCGAAAGTCTAGGTCTGCCACCAATGGTGCAAGACAATAATGCGCAATACACCACCAACTTTACTGTTTCGATTGAGGCAGCAGAAGGGGTAACGACTGGTATTTCAGCCGCAGATCGCGCACGTACCGTTCAAGCAGCAGTCGCGCCAAACGCTAAAGCTGCGGATTTGGTGCAGCCTGGTCACATCTTCCCTCTCGCAGCTCAAGACGGCGGTGTACTGACTCGCGCAGGTCACACTGAAGCTGGCTGTGATTTGGCTCGTCTTGCTGGTTTAGAGCCAGCATCGGTGATTGTTGAGATCTTAAATGACGACGGCACGATGGCCCGTCGCCCAGATCTAGAGATCTTTGCAGAGAAGCACGGTATTAAATTGGGCACTATTGCCGACCTAATTGAGTACCGCAATAACACTGAGACAACGATTGAACGTGTGGCAGAGTGTAAGTTACCGACAGAGTTTGGCGAGTTCACGTTAGTCACGTACAAAGACACCATTGATAACCAAGTGCACTACGCAATGTGCAAGGGCGATTTGAAAGAAAAAGCGCCACTGGTTCGCGTTCATCTTCAAGACGTTTTTACCGACTTACTACGTAGCGATCGTAATGCAGAGCGCAGCTGGACACTAGATAAGGCAATGACACGCATTGGTGAAGAAGGCGGTGTGCTGGTTGTTCTTGGCCATGAAGAATCGACCGATCTACTTATTCATCGCGTGAAGATGTTCGAAGCGCAAGACAAAGGTGAAGCCCCAACGCTTGCTAAAAAACAAGGCACGTCTCGCCGTGTTGGCGTTGGTTCACAGATTCTTGCGGATCTCGGTGTACATGATATGCGTCTTCTGTCATCGACCAACAAAAAGTACCACGCGTTAGGTGGTTTTGGTCTGAACGTTGTTGAGTACGTCTGCGAGTAACAACCGAACAATAAGTTCCTAGTCTTTGACGTGCTTAACTCGTCAATGGCTAGGAACCGGTGATTTGCCTCCAATTTCCATTAGATATTGCTCACAAATTTGTGCTAGAATCCGGCGATTCTCACTTGATGAACATATTTCACTTATAAATAGAGTTAAAGGAAAGCTTATGAAAGTGATCGAGGGTGGCTTCCCAGCGCCAAATGCAAAAATTGCTATCGTTATTTCTCGTTTCAACAGTTTTATTAACGAAAGCCTACTTTCTGGTGCGATCGATACACTAAAGCGTCACGGACAAGTAAGCGAAGACAACATCACGGTTGTGCGTTGTCCAGGTGCCGTAGAACTACCTCTAGTAGCTCAGCGTGTTGCTAAAACTGGCAAATTCGACGCTATTGTTTCTCTAGGGTCTGTTATTCGCGGTGGAACGCCTCACTTTGACTATGTTTGTAGTGAAATGAACAAAGGTCTAGCACAAGTGTCTATGGAATTCAGCATTCCAGTAGCATTTGGTGTTTTGACTGTTGATACGATCGATCAAGCGATTGAACGCGCAGGAACCAAGGCTGGTAATAAAGGTGCAGAGGCTGCACTAAGCGCACTTGAAATGATTAATGTACTATCTGAAATTGATTCCTAATGGGGGCCAGTGTGAAACCAGCCGCACGTCGTAACGCACGTCAATTCGCTCTACAGGCGATCTACTCATGGCAAATTACTAAAGAGAATGTTGCCAAGATTGAAGAACAGTTTTTGTCTGGCGACAAATACGATGAAGAAGAACTTCATGCATCTGAGCCAGCGCTTGCTGCTCCAGAGACAGACGTAGCTTACTTCCGTGAACTATTAAGCGGTGTTGTACTTAGCCACGCTGAGCTAGATAGCAAAATTCGTCCATACATCTCTCGTCCTATGCAGGATTTAGATATGATGGAACTTGCTCTTCTTCGCCTTGCTATGTACGAGATGACTCGTCGCGAAGATGTTCCTTACAAAGTTGTTATCAATGAAGCGATTGAACTTGCAAAAGTTTTCGCAGCAGAAGATAGCCACAAGTTTGTGAATGGTGTACTTGATAAAGCAGCACCTCACATTCGTAAGAAATAACGATTTCTTCAATGAAAAGGTCAGCACATGCTGACCTTTTTTGTATCAAAAGCTTTTACATCAAAAAGTAAGTGAATTATGTCTGGTGAATTTAATCTGATAGACAAGTACTTCGTCGGTCGTCAGAGCCAACGTAAAGATGTCCATCTAGCCGCTGGTGATGATTGTGCTTTGGTCAAAGCGCCAGCTAATGTTCAGATTGCGATTAGCACGGATACATTGGTAGCTGGAACGCATTTCTTAGCCGACGCGAACCCAGCATGGGTCGCACACAAAGCATTGGCTTCTAACATCAGTGATTTGGCGGCGATGGGCGCAACGCCTGCGTGGGTGAGCTTTGCATTAACGATGCCTGAGCCAGATGAAGAATGGCTTGCTCCTTTCTGTGATGCATTTTTCGAACTGGCTGATTACTATGGTATTCAGTTAATAGGCGGTGATACCACCAAAGGGCCATTGTGTCTGACACTCACGGTGCAAGGTTTTGTACCTGAAGACAAAGCGCTCACGCGATCCGGAGCCAAGCCTGGGGATTGGGTATATGTAACGGGAAACCTTGGCGATGCAAAAGCTGGCTTGGATGTGATTCTAGATGACTCTCTGCGCAGCAGAGCCGGCGCGGAAGCACTAGAGCGAGCTCATTACCTTAGTTCTCCGCGTGTGCTTGCTGGACAAGCTCTTGTTGGCTTAGCCTCGTCGGCGATAGATATTTCAGATGGTTTAATCTCTGATATTAAGCACATTTTACAGCGATCTCAGGTTGGGGTGAGTATTGATGTCTCTCAGCTACCGATCTCTTCAGAATTAGTCCAGTTTTTAGATGATAAGATCAGCGCGCAGCAGTATGCTTTAGCAAGTGGCGAAGAATACGAGTTGTGTTTTACCGTGCCGGAGCAAAATCGAGGCTCGTTACAAAGCGCTTTATCTCATACTGGCTGTAAGGTCACATGTATTGGTCAAATCCGACCAAATGGAACCTTCGAGCTGCATGATAACAATCAACCACTTGATTGGGACTTAAGTGGCTTCGACCACTTTAAATGATCTGAGCTAAGCTCTAGCTAAGAGCCTGTTACTATTGAGCAACTCACAGGCATGACGATTGAAACCAAACTAGCAGTATAGGTTTAAGGATATGACCAACCCTCTTTCTCTGATTTCATTAAAGAACCCGTGGCATCTATTGGCGACGGGTTTTGGCAGTGGATTATCCCCGTTTATCCCTGGAACAATGGGCACACTGGCGGCCGTGCCTTTCTTTTTGTTGTTGGCACAATTACCATTTACGGCGTATGTCATTGTTGTTCTGATTTCGTGTGTGATCGGCATTCAAATATGCCAAGTGACGTCTGCAGACATGAAGGTGCATGATCATGGTTCAATCGTATGGGATGAGTTTGCAGGCTTTTGGATTACGATGAGCATTGTACCTGCACTGAATATTCCACTCACTGAATGGAAGTGGTTGATCACTGGCTTCATCTTATTTCGTTTTTTCGATATGGTAAAACCTTGGCCAATTGGGTGGCTAGATAAGCGAGTTCACGGTGGGCTGGGTATTATGGTTGATGATATCGTGGCGGGAGCTATGGCCGGTGTTGCCCTGTTTCTAGTCGCAAAATATGCGGGCTGGATGAACTAAACACTGAACGTAAAAAAGGGATGCTATGAACATCCCTTTTTACATTCTATTTTGCTAAATAATCCAAGATGGATTTTTCAATTCCTTTTGCATCGAGACCAAGCTCTTCATGCAGTTCATCTTGTGTTCCCTGATGAATAAACTCATCTGGTAAACCTAGGTTCAACACAGGTTTAATGATTTTATCTTTCATCATGAACTCAACGACACCAGCGCCAGCACCACCCGCGATAACATTTTCTTCTAACGTCACGAGCACGTCATGATCTGCGGCTAGTTGACGAATCAATGCCTCATCGAGCGGCTTCACAAAGCGCATATCAGCAACAGTGGCGTTAAGGTATTCTGCCGCTTCTAGCGCGTTGCCCAAGAAAGTACCAAAGTTCAGAATAGCAACTTTTTCACCTTGGCGAACCATGCGCCCTTTACCGATTTCTAACGCCGTAAACTCAGTTTCGATTTCTACGCCCATGCCGCTACCACGAGGGTATCGAACCGCACTCGGGCCAGAATGCTTATGGCCAGTGTAAAGCATTTGTCGGCACTCGTTTTCGTCGCTTGGCGCCATGATCACCATGTTCGGAATACAGCGCATAAAGCTCAAATCGAACGCACCTTGGTGAGTTTGACCATCTGCGCCAACGAGACCTGCGCGGTCGATCGCAAACATCACTGGTAAATCCATGATCGCGATGTCGTGGATCAGTTGGTCATAACCACGTTGCAAGAAAGTCGAATAGATAGCTACGATTGGATGATCGCCCGCAATTGCCATACCTGTTGCAAGTGTCACTGCGTGCTGCTCAGCAATCGCCACATCAAAGTATTGGTCTGGGTACTCTTTTGAGAAACGCACCATACCTGATCCTTCGCGCATTGCTGGCGTAATTGCCATTAGCTTAGGATCTTGGGCCGCCATGTCACATAAAAAGTCACCGAAGATCTTTGAGTAAGTTGGCTTACCGCCACTGCTCTTCGGCAGACAATTATGCGTTGGATCGAATTTAGGAACACCATGGTAGCCGATAGGATCTTTCTCGGCAGGCTCATAACCTTTGCCTTTCTTGGTCATGATGTGTAGGAACTGAGGACCTTTGAGCTCACGCATATTTTTCAGCGTTTTGACGAGTTCATTGACGTCGTGCCCATCAATCGGGCCAATGTAATTAAAGCCGAACTCTTCGAACAGAGTACCAGGCACTACCATGCCTTTTAGGTGCTCTTCCGTACGGCGAACCAACTCTTTAATAGGTGGAACACCAGACAGCACTTTTTTACCGCCTTCACGGATAGAAGTGTACAAGCTACCAGAAAGTACCTTCGCAAGGTGGTTATTCAGGGCGCCGACGTTTTCTGAAATCGACATTTCGTTGTCGTTCAAAATCACCAACATATCAGGATGAACGTCGCCAGCGTGGTTCATGGCTTCGAATGCCATGCCTGCTGTAATTGCGCCATCGCCAATCACACTGACAATTTTACGGCCTTTACCTTCTTTTTGTGCGCTGATGGCCATGCCAAGACCTGCACTAATCGATGTTGAAGAGTGGCCGACAGATAAGGTGTCATATTCACTTTCTTCACGCCAAGGGAAAGGGTGTAGACCATCCTTTTGGCGAATTGTTGGCATTTTATCGCGACGTCCGGTGAGGATTTTATGCGGGTAAGCCTGATGACCAACATCCCAGATCAATTTGTCGATAGGGGTGTTGTAAACATAATGCAGAGCGACAGTTAGCTCTACGGTGCCTAAGCCAGACGCTAAGTGTCCGCTAGATTGGCTCACTGAATTTAGCAGATACGTTCGCAGTTCATCACACAGATTTGGTAATGTTTCTTTCGGAAGAAGACGTAATTCTTCCGGTGTATTTGCTAACGCCAGTGTTGGGTACTTTGAAATATCAAGAGTCATATAAATGCGCGCTTATAGTGTTAATTTTTGCGCTCGATGACATATCGGGCGAACTCTTCGAGTAACTGAGTATTGTATGGGATAGCTTCCAATGCTTGAAGTGCTTCCTGTAACAGAGTGTGAGCTTTCTCTATGGCTCCCTCTAAACCCAGCAGGGAAGGATAAGTGCTCTTATTCAGACCTTGGTCGGAACCTTGAGGCTTACCCAGTGTTTCTGTGTCACTGATGATATCAAGAATATCGTCTTGAACCTGAAACGCCAAACCAATTGCTTTTGAGTAGCGCTCCAAGTGAGGTAGAACCTCGATACCTTTCTCACCAGCAGCTAATGCACCTAATTTTACCGCACAATCAATCAGAGCTCCGGTTTTTTTACGGTGTATCTCTTCCAGTTCTTCAAGAGAAACTTGGCGATTTTCCGCGCCTAAATCTAAGGCTTGCCCTACACACATGCCGCTGGCACCAGAAGAATGCGCTAATGCTTTGATCATGTTGATGCGTTGAGCTTCTGCCGCCGGGCTTAATTGACCATCAGCAATAATAGTGAAGGCAAGGGTTTGTAGTGCATCACCTGTCAGTATTGCGGTTGCTTCATCAAACTTAATATGACAAGTTGGTTGACCTCGACGCAGTTCATCATCGTCCATGGCTGGCAGATCATCATGAATGAGTGAGTAGGCATGTATACATTCGATAGCAGCGGCGGGGGTGTCTAAGTCTTCAGGTTTACAGCCGAGCATTTGACCTGTGATGTAAACAAGAAAAGGGCGAACGCGTTTTCCACCTAGCAAAAGGCCGTATTTCATTGCTTGAATCAATGGCTGCTCTTGATATGGAAGCTGATCGAGCCACAAATTCAATTGCTGATTGTTTCTTTGTTGAAAAGACGTCAATGTCTGTTGCATCACATTGCTCACTACTGATTGTTATTCTGAATCTGGTTTGAAGTCACTCAGTGGTGCTTCATCATCTTCACTAAGAAGAATGCTCACGCGCTGTTCGGCGTCGCTTAATTTAGTTTGGCCTGCACGAGCTAAGGCAATGCCTCGTTCAAACTTACGCAGGGCATCATCTAGAGCAAGATCGCCATTTTCTAATTGATCAACCAAGCTATCAAGCTCTTCAATGGTTGCTTCAAAGGTCATGTTTTCTGGTTTCTTGACCGCCATCTTTTTTCTGCCTTAATCAAGCCTCGGGTAAGATGCACGAAAGTTACCTTAGCCTAGTAACTTGGTCAAATTTAACCTTATATAATTGTCACAAAATTAGCGTTCAACGAGTCTAAGCGATGAAACCCCATATTTTGGTTGAGGTTGTTAAGTGTAATTTGTGATCCATTAACTAAGATTTTTCTAAAAATTCTGCGCGAGTTGTCGATACAGGTAATAATCCGCCCAATGGCAGTATTTGAGTATAGCGTGAGGAGTGCTTTGTGGATTTAGCAACCCTATTAGGTTTGATTGGTGGTTTTGCATTCGTCATTATGGCGATGGTGCTTGGTGGCAGCATCGGCATGTTTGTCGATGTCACGTCGATCCTTATTGTCGTTGGTGGCTCAATATTCGTCGTGTTGATGAAGTTCACAATGGGACAGTTTTTTGGTGCGACAAAGATTGCTGGCAAAGCCTTCATGTTTAAAGCGGATGAACCCGAAGACCTGATCGCAAAAATTGTGGAAATGGCCGATGCGGCGCGTAAAGGTGGTTTTCTTGCTCTTGAAGAGATGGAAATAAACAACACATTCATGCAGAAAGGCATTGATCTACTGGTTGATGGCCATGATGCCGACGTTGTGAGAGCGGCACTCAAAAAAGACATCGCGCTTACGGATGAACGACATACGCAAGGTACTGGCGTATTTCGCGCCTTTGGCGACGTTGCTCCTGCGATGGGAATGATTGGCACCTTGGTTGGTCTTGTTGCGATGCTTTCAAACATGGATGACCCTAAAGCGATTGGACCAGCAATGGCCGTTGCACTCTTGACCACATTGTATGGCGCGATCCTGTCTAATATGGTGTTTTTCCCTATTGCGGATAAGCTTTCTCTTCGTCGTGACCAAGAAACGCTAAATCGCCGTTTGATCATGGATGGCGTATTAGCGATTCAAGATGGCCAAAACCCGCGAGTGATCGATAGTTACTTGAAGAACTACCTCAATGAAGGTAAACGTGCCCTTGAGATTGACGAGTAACTTGGAGAGTCGTGATGGATGATGAAGATAACAAATGCGATTGTCCGCCACCTGGCCTCCCGTTATGGATGGGGACATTTGCAGATTTGATGTCGCTACTGATGTGTTTCTTTGTTCTTCTGCTCTCGTTTTCTGAGATGGATGTACTGAAGTTCAAACAAATTGCAGGATCAATGAAATTTGCCTTCGGTGTGCAAAATCAGCTTGAAGTGAAAGACATTCCCAAAGGTACTAGCATTATTGCCCAAGAGTTTCGACCGGGTCGGCCGGAACCAACTCCGATTGATGTCATCATGCAGCAAACCATGGACATCACTCAGCAGACGCTCGAATTTCATGAAGGGGAGTCTGATCGAGCTGGTGGCACAAAACGTGATGAAGGCAAGTTAACGGGTGGGCAATCGCCAGAAACGTCAACTCAAAACAATGAATCTGCCGAAGCGGACATGCAGCAACAGCAATCTAAAGAGATGTCGCAAGAGATGGAAACCTTGATGGAAAGCATCAAGAAAGCCTTAGAGCGAGAGATTGAACAAGGCGCCATTGAAGTTGAAAACCTCGGTCAGCAGATTGTTATACGTGTGCGTGAAAAAGGTGCATTCCCAGAAGGTTCGGCCTTCTTGCAGCCTAAGTTTCGTCCTTTAGTTCGTCAGATTGCAGAGCTAGTAAAAGACGTGCCAGGCATTGTGCGAGTATCTGGCCATACAGACAATCGACCGCTAGACTCGGAACTTTATCGTTCTAACTGGGATCTCTCTTCTCAGCGTGCAGTATCAGTCGCGCAAGAGATGGAGAAAGTGAGAGGCTTCTCTCATCAACGTTTAAGAGTACGAGGCATGGCGGATACGGAACCCTTGTTACCGAATGATTCTGATGAAAATCGCGCGCTTAACCGACGGGTTGAAATCAGCATTATGCAAGGCGAGCCTCTCTACAGTGAAGAAGTGCCGGTAATTCAATAACTAGGCTTTAGTTTTAAGTCAGTAAAGAGATAAGAAAGCGAGCAGATTGCTCGCTTTTTTTGTTTTTCCAATCCGCTTGGGTGTATAATCTTGCGCCTTAAAAGTGAGCTCAGACTACTTTTTGTGACTGAAACGCGGTTTTACTGCGTATGAAGTATTGAAGTTGAGTGTCACTCTTTGTTGATTGCGAAACTAACCTGCGAATTAGACTATGAAATTTATTGTAAAGCCCCATCCAGAAATTTTTGTAAAAAGTGAATCTGTGCGTAAGCGCTTCACAAAGATTTTAGAGTGCAACATTCGTAACATCATTAAGAGCCGCACGGAGTCTGTCGCGGTATTTAACCGTCGTGATCACATTGAAGTGACCTCTGAGAGTAACGAATTCCACGCTGAAGTTCTTGAGGTTTTGACTCATACACCAGGCATTCACCACGTACTGGAAGTGAAGCAAACTGAATTTAAAGACTTGCACGATATCTTCGAGCAAGTGCTAGAACTCAACCGTGCTGCACTCGAAAATAAAACCTTTGTTGTACGTGCGAAGCGTCGTGGCAAGCATGACTTTACCTCCATTGAACTAGAGCGTTATGTAGGCGGTGGTTTAAATCAAGCGATTGAAAGCGCTAGTGTTAAGCTACGAAACCCAGACGTGACGATCAAGGTAGAAGTCTCGAACGACAAGCTAAACCAAGTATTGTCTCGTCATAAAGGCCTAGGTGGTTTCCCTCTGGGTACGCAAGAAGACGTGTTAAGCCTGATCTCGGGTGGTTTCGATTCTGGTGTTTCAAGCTATCTTCATATCAAGCGTGGTTCAAAAGTACATTACTGCTTCTTTAACTTAGGTGGTCCAGCACACGAAATCGGCGTTAAGCAGGTTTCTCACTACCTATGGAACAAATACGGTTCTTCAGCAAAAGTACGTTTTATCTCAGTTGATTTCGAGCCTGTGGTTGCGGAAATCCTAGAGAAAGTCGATGACGGCCAAATGGGCGTGATCTTGAAGCGTATGTTTATGCGTGCAGCAGGCATGATCGCTCAGAAGATGAAGATCGAAGCATTGGTAACAGGTGAAGCACTAGGTCAAGTATCGAGCCAAACGCTAACCAATCTACGCCACATCGATAACGTAACTGACACGCTGATTCTGCGTCCACTTATCAACTGGGATAAAGAAGACATCATCAATCTAGCACGTGAAATCGGCACAGAAGATTTCGCAAAGACAATGCCAGAATACTGTGGTGTTATCTCTAAGAAGCCAACCGTGAAAGCGGTGAAAGGCAAGCTAGAAGCTGAAGAAGAGAAATTCGACTTCAGTATCCTTGAGCAAGTGGTTCAAGAAGCTCGCATGATGGACATTCGTGATATCGCGAAAGAGTCTGAGCAAGCCGCACCAGAAGTAGAGCAAGTTCAAGCGGTAGAAGAGCACGCGGTTGTGCTAGATATTCGTAGTCCTGAAGAGGAAGACGATAACCCACTTGAAATCGAAGGTGTGGATGTGAAACATATCCCTTTCTACAAGCTGGGTACACAGTTTGGTGACTTAGACCAGTCTAAGACATACCTACTTTACTGTGACCGCGGTGTGATGAGCCGTCTGCAAGCGCTTTACTTGCAAGAGCAAGGCTTCAGCAACGTAAAAGTTTACCGTCCATAGCTGACTGATAAAATACGTTAAAAGGCGCAAATTGAGACATCAATTTGCGCCTTTTTTGTTTTTGATCGCGTTACAGACAACCATTACTTAGCATAATGTTGAGGCTCATCGCAAAGCCATACACTTTGTGTTGATATAACGATAATTAATCCGAAAGAAGAGTAATAAAGTGATATTGCTGCCAGATATGCGGATGAGATTTTTGATAGATAAAAAAACACCGCCTAACTTAGGCGGTGTAACAAATTTGACAGACAGGTCAAAAATAAATACAGGAAGTATATGTTTTGTCACAGGGAGTGTGGACAAAACATTATGGTAGAAATCTACCTAACTCGAAATACGAGTTTGCAAACACAACATCGCAACAACGAAGCCAATTGATTTCCAAAGAAATCAAGCCGTTCAGGCCCGTGTTGCGGGGTGAAATATAGAATTTATCTGGCTGTTCGACAACGGACATTTTATAATGTTTCAGATTAAAAAAACTAATCCTATTAGAGGTCCCATATGTCTCGCAGATTGCCTCCATTAAATTCGCTTCGAGTCTTCGAAGCGGCTGCTCGTCATCTCAGTTTTACACGAGCAGCAGAAGAGTTATTTGTTACTCAAGCCGCGGTCAGTCACCAGATTAAAGCGCTTGAAGAGTTCTTATCATTGAAGCTCTTCCGTCGACGTAATCGTTCTTTGTTGTTAACAGAAGAAGGCCAAAGTTACTTTCTCGATATCAAAGATATTTTCACCTCGATTGCGGAAGCGACAGATAAGGTGTTGGAACGTAGCGAAAAAGGGGCATTGACGATTAGCCTACCGCCGAGTTTTGCTATCCAATGGCTTGTACCTCGTTTGGCCGATTTTAATGCTCAAGAGCCCGATATCGATGTACGTATTAAAGCCGTAGATATGGATGAAGGCTCACTGACTGATGATGTTGATGTGGCGATCTACTATGGCCGTGGGAACTGGCCAGGTTTGCGAGCAGATAAATTGTACCAAGAGTTTTTGATCCCACTTTGTTCACCTTCATTACTTTTGGGTAACAAACCATTAGAATCTTTAAGTGACCTCAAATTACATACTTTGTTACACGATACTTCGCGTAAAGACTGGAAGCAGTTTGCTCGTCATTACAACATTGAAGGCATCAACGTAAACCACGGTCCTATTTTTAGTCACTCAACGATGGTGCTACAGGCTGCTGCGCACGGTCAGGGGGTCGCGCTCGGTAACAACGTACTCGCCAAACCTGAAATGGAAGCCGGACGACTCATTGCACCATTCGACGAGGTGTTGATATCTAAGAATGCATTCTATGTGGTGTGTCATGAACAGCAGGCAGATATGGGCCGAATCGCAACGTTTAGAGACTGGATGTTAGCAACCGCGAGAAAAGAACAAGAGGAAGTATTGGATGAATCACTGGATAGCTGAGGGACCTGAAAACGGACCGCTGTTTATTTTTGCTCACGGCGCAGGTGCGGGGATGGAGCATGATTTCATGACAGCGGTCGCCAAAGGATTAGTGGAGCAAGGTATTCGTGTAGTGCGTTTTAATTTCCCTTACATGGTGAAACGTTCGGAAGATGGCAAAAAGCGTCCGCCCGATCGCGCGCCAAAGTTGCTCGAAGCATACAGCGAAGTGATCGCTCACTTTACTTCTTCTCCCGTGGTTATTGGTGGTAAGTCAATGGGCGGTCGTATGTCGAGCTTGTTGGCTGAAAATGAGCTGGTGTCGGGCATTGCCTGTTTAGGGTTTCCATTTCACCCGCCAGGAAAGCCAGAGAAATACAAAGGCGAGCACTTAGCAACCATTGAGAAACCTACGCTGATTCTGCAAGGGGAACGAGACACCTTTGGTAAGCGTGAGGAATTCGATGATTTCGTCCTTTCGTCACAAGTAACGGTGAGCTTTTTACCTGATGGTGACCACAGCTTCAAACCGCGCAAGAGCTCAGGTCATACTGAAGTGGGTAACATTGCACTCGCGATAGAGCAGTTAGCGGCGTTTATAAAAGAGGTGTACAGTGAAAAGTAAGTGGTTACTCTCATTCTCTGGTCTGTCTGGGCTGCTTTCGGTCGCTCTTGGAGCATTTGCTGCTCATGGGCTAAAAGCGACACTGGCCCCTTATTTGCTCGGTGTATTTGAGACCGGAGTTCTGTATCAATTTATTCACACGTTGGCGATTGTGTTTTGTGCCATTCTGCTTCTGCTCAATTTGGGACAAAAAGCACAAAAATATTTTTTCATTGCGGCGATTTGCTTTATTATCGGCATCTTTTGTTTTAGCGGCAGTCTTTACGCGCTGGCGCTGACGGGCATTAAGTGGTTTGGGCCAATTACTCCTGTGGGAGGATTACTGTTCATGATTGGTTGGTGTCTGTTCTTTTTTGCTGCGTTCAATATCAAAGAGGTCTCCAAGTGAAACAACTAATGCTCTATTGCCGTTCTGGCTTTGAGAAAGAGTGTGCTGGTGAAATTCAGGACAAAGCGACACAGTTGGAAGTGTATGGCTTCCCTCGTGTGAAGAGAAACTCAGGTTATGTTGTCTTCGAGTGTTACCAAGATGGAGATGCCGACAAACTTGCGAGAGGTTTAGACTTTAAGTCTTTAATTTTTGCTCGACAAATGTTTGCGGTAGCAGCTGAGTTTCAATCGTTGCCAAGTGATGACCGAATTAGTCCAATTTTGAATGAACTAGCAGACATCGAAGCATTCCCTCGTTGTGGTGATTTGAGAATTGAAACGCCAGATACAAATGAAGCGAAAGAGCTACTGAAATTCTGCCGTAAGTTTACCGTCCCAATGCGTCAAGCGTTGCGCGGCAAAGGCTTAATGCTGAACAAAGATAACGCGAAAAAACCAGTACTGCACATTTGCTTTGTTGAGCCTGGCCACTGTTACGTTGGTTACTCTTACACTGACAACAACTCACAGTTCTTCATGGGTATCCCTCGCCTTAAATTCCCAGCAGACGCCCCAAGTCGTTCAACACTTAAACTGGAAGAAGCATTTCATGTCTTTATTCCACGTGAAGAGTGGGATGAGCGTTTGGCACCAGGTATGTGGGGTGTGGATTTAGGTGCATGTCCAGGCGGTTGGACGTACCAATTAGTGAAGCGCTCAATGTTCGTTCACTGCGTTGATAACGGCATGATGGCAGACAGTTTGATGGAAACTGGCCAGATCAAACACCATATGGTGGATGGTTTTAAGTTCGAACCAGACCGCAAGAACGTAACATGGATTGTTTGTGACATGGTGGAAAAGCCAGCTCGTGTTGCTCACCTGATGGGACAGTGGCTGTTAAAAGGTTGGGCAAAAGAGGCTATCTTTAACCTTAAGCTGCCAATGAAAGGGCGTTATGACGAAGTGCTGCAAGACCTTGAAAATCTGAAGCAGTTCCTCATTGATAATAAGGTAAAGTTCAAGCTACAAGCTAAACATTTGTATCATGATCGTGAAGAGATCACGATTCATATCCAATGTCTGTCGAATATTTCACCTTACTAACTTTATTCCCCGAGTCTTTTGGGAATAGTGATTAGAATAGAAAAAGCGCCTTCAAATGGCGCTTTTTTAATATCTGCCGGATTTCATGGTGTGAAACTACCATCGGACACTACTCCGCTTTGTTTGGCCCTAAAAAGCGAATATCTTGCAAGTTAAAGCCTAGTTCTATATCGCACTTTAAAGCGGCGACGCGTTTACATAAACGAGCAGACTCAATGTGCTCATCCAATTTTTTACGGTATTTCGGTACGAGATCTTCACTAGCGTAGGCAGCTTCAATACTCTCAAACTGAGTGAGAATCTCTTTCGCTGCTTTCGGGCCAATTCCAGGTACGCCCGGAACCTGGCTAGAGCTTATCCCTGTCAATCCCCAGTAATCCGCTAGTTGACTTGGTTTTACGCCGAACTCTTTTTCGATAAATGGTTCATCTAACCAACGATGTTGGAAATAATCACGGATTTGTAGGGTAGGGGAAAGTAGCTGGCAGTAACCTTTGTCAGTCGAAACGATGGTGACTTTTTCACCATGGCTGGCCACTTTCGTTGCGAGTGTAGCAACCAAATCATCTGCTTCATCGCCTTCAGACAGCAATGAATCAATACCTTGCTCCCACCACGCTTGTTGAATCGCATCTAACCCTTGCAGTAGTGGCAGAGGCATTGGTTTTCGGTTTTGCTTATAGTCAGGGAGAATTTCAGCGCGCCAACCTCTGTCTTGTTCGTGGTGATCAAAAACTGCGATGATGTGTGTCGGGTTGGCCTCTGACAGAATGCGAGTGAGGGTTCTTTGCGTTGTGGTTATGGTTCTTGCTATGTCGGTTGGATCTGGTTGTGCTGAGTGCACTCGGCGGATCAGGTTTAGGGCATCAATGATAACAAGATGAATAGACATAATGACTTAGCAATAAAAAAGGGGCGTAATGCCCCTAGTGTAACGAATGCTAGCCTGACTATCGACCACCAATTTCCGGGTGAGCGATTCGATAACACGGTTCGTAGTCTGAACCGCCAGGTAATTTCATTCGGTGCTGTTCGACAAAGTCTTTTAGCAACTTATCGAGTTTTTTCATGAGGACTGCGTCGCCATGAATGGTGAAAGGCCCTCTACGTTCTATTTCTCGAATGCCTTCAGCCTTTACGTTACCTGCCACTATGCCAGAGAAGGCTTGACGCAAGTTGGCCGCTAAAACTTGCGGTTCTTGATCTAGGCTTAAATCCAATTGTTCCATCGACTCATGAGTAGGCTCGAATGGCAGTTGGAAGTTTGGCTCAATTTTCAATGACCAGTTAAAGCTGTACGCATCGCCTTTCTCTTTTCGGTGAAGGCGTACCGAGTCCATGGAGCGTTTCATAATACGAGCGACTTCTGCCGGGTCGTCAATGATGATCTCGTAGTGCTTTTGCCCTTCCTCACCAAGTGTGTCGCGAATGAACTCATCAATAGAGCGGAAGTACTCTTCACTCTCTTTTGGTCCTGTTAATACGATAGGCATTGGCTGATCGGCGTTATCCGGGTGCATCATGATGCCAAGAATGTACAGTAGCTCTTCCGCTGTGCCCGGGCCACCTGGGAAAATAACGATACCATGAGCCATACGGACGAAAGCTTCCAAGCGCTTTTCGATGTCGGGCATGATGACCAGCTCATTTACTATTGGGTTTGGTGGCTCGGCCGCAATAATCGAGGGTTCGGTTAAACCAAGATAACGTTGCTGAGTATAACGTTGCTTTGCGTGCCCAATTGCTGCACCTTTCATCGGCCCTTCCATTGCACCAGGGCCGCAACCTGTGCAGATGTTAAGTTCACGCAGGCCCAGTTCGTTACCCACTTCACGTGTGTACTGATACTCCACTCCATTGATAGAGTGACCACCCCAACATACGACAAGATTCGGTGCGATACCTGGAGTTAATGCTCTGGCATTACGAAGAATGCCGAACACGAGGTTCGTAATGTGAATTGGGTTAGTAAGGTTGAGCCGCTGGGCGTCTGCCAAATGCATGTTTACGTAAACGATATCACGCAATACGGAGAACAGATGCTCTTGGATACCTTTAATTATTTCGCCGTCAACAAAAGCGTGCTCTGGCGGATTAGTCAGCTCAAGCTTAATACCACGCTCACGACGCACGACGTTGACATCAAACGATTGGTATTTATCGAGCAGTTCTTTCGAGTTATCGGTATGGCTACCGGAGTTCAACACCGCTAATGTGCAATTACGGTACAGCTGATAAAGTTCACTCGAGGCTGTGTTCTTTAAGCGCTCTACTTCTAGTTGAGATAGCAAGTCCATGCTACCAGCGGGGCTTATATGGGTAATCATAACGCCTCCTTGTGTTGCATTAATTTGAGGGAAAGTACCAACTTACCTTTTTGGTGTTATACGTATGGTTTGATGAAAGGTAGTTGGCCGATTTGGTTTTATGGTTATCAACTCCCAAGCAACCTCAAGATGATACATTTGCCTTTTATAAATACATCATCTTGAAGTGACTTGGGTTTTTACAGCTTAGCAGACTAAAAGGGAAGAAATGTGATAACTCGTTGAAAATGGGTGGTTATAAAGCGTAGATTGCACCAAATTTGGTTTGTTTGCTCGCTTTTTGTACGAATCTTAGCTCCAGTTAAGCTGGTTTGTTCCACGTTTTTTAGCGTCCGCAAGCATCTTGCCAAGACGATCGAGCACATACTCTGGCGTATCGGACTCTTTGAAAGACGTCGATACAGCAGCTAAGGTAATCATGATATTTTGCTCACGGAACTTAAAGGGTAATTGGCTAATATCACGCTGGATATGCTTAATCAGATCCAGTGTGTATTCTTCAGATTGTTCCGGGACGAGTAGAATAAACTCCTCGCCACCAAAGCGAGCCACTGTTTCCGTTTCTGATACGCGCTTGTTAATAGTACGAGCGATGATCTTCAGCGCTTTATCGCCAGCCGTATAACCATAGCTATCATTCACCGCTTTGAAGTTGTCTACATCAAATAGCACAACACGAAGGTTTTGCTGAGAGCGAATCCAACGGCGATACTCTAGCTCTAGTCGATCGTTAAATGCAGTGCGGTTATAAACTTTAGTCAGCGGGTCGAGCAACATACGCTGAGCTTGGTCATCTAAGCGTCGACGATAATCTTGCGTAGTTTCAAATACCGCTTCGAGTTGGTTCTTACTGTAACTTAACCGCTCTTGCAGCGCTTGCTCTCGCTCTTCCGTCATTTTCAGTCGCTCTGTCAGCGACGCCATTTTTTCGAGAAGAGGCGTGATTTCTTTTTTCACAACCGCGATATCTTGAGCTTGATTAAGTGACTTTTGGCTTAATTCAACCAAGCTGTTCATTTCTGTGTTGAGCTCTTGGCGGTGTTCAAAGTAGGTATGATGCTGGTCGACGTTCTGATGAACGGTTTTTAGGTTACTTGCGAGAGAAGTGTTCAGCTGATCAAGGAATTGGCTTGACGCCTCGCGCTCGAACTTTGTTGCTTCGACAACCAATTTCAGCGTTGAGAGCGTAAGCTCAATGAGAGACTCGGCACTCACGCCAAGGAGCAACTTAGCGCGAATATCCAGCAATCTATCGCCTGATTCTCCCTCGAAATCCAGCTCTGTAATAGTATGTTGAAGGTCGCTGGCCAAGCATTCAAGTTGAGATCTGTCAGGATTGTTTTCAAATTCACTAAGATGTAGACGTGAATTAGACGTAATGATTTTCAGAGCGCGTTCGTAAATACTCAGTAGCTTAGTGGCTTGATCAGCTTTATTGCTGGCGTGAACTTCAGAGAAACTCATCAGGTTCCGTAGTTCACGTTTTAACTGCGCAGGTAAGCCCGTGACACGTTGCAGTGTTTCACCACTGTGCTTGATTTGTTCGTCAAGGTAACCGTTTTGTTTATCCATCGTCTTCGACTGCTGTTTGAGCATCCTCTCTAATACCGCTAAACGCGGGATAAGAGTGCTGATATCTTTTTGATGTTGCAGCTCTTGTTGGATTTCAAATAGGTAGTTGGATACCTGAGTGTTCGAACCCTGGCAAGCTGAAGACAATGATGCCACAACGCGTTTAAGAACTTGTTGTTCACGTTTGAATTTGAGTGAAGTATCACGATGAGTCAGTCTGAGTTGGTCAAGTTGACAACTCAGCTGATGCAGCTGCGACTGAATATCGGATTCCAAGATTCCCATGAAGTGACTACGGTTAAGTCCATGTACTACTGACAATTATCTGATAATAACAAAAAACTTTATAGCGTCATTAGTTATTACGTTCAACAGGCGTTTAATTATCCATTTTTTAATATTTTCTTGATGTCGTCCTCATTCTTGTAGGACGAATGGATCTTGATCAGGCCTTGGCTAATGGCATGTTGACAGGCAGTTCTTATGTTACCTGTTGCAAAGCTAGCAGCAGGCGCATTATCGATGGCTTTTAAGAACACCCAGTGGCTTTGCTTATCCTTCAAGCTGACTTCTCGTGCGATGTGAGTAGCAAGCAATAACAGATCGAGTAATTCCTCATCGTTAATTGCAGTGTAGGCTCGGGGTAAGAACGGATAATCGCTGATGCCCATACGAATAATACGATTGACGTTGTGCTGCTGTGCGAACTCATCCACCCAAGTCTGGAATTTTTCGAACATGACTTCGGCAGAAGCATCACGGTCAGCGTTCGGTTCTATGTAGAGTAAGTTCGCATCTGAGAAATGGTAAAGACGCGACGGTTTTTCTATTTTTTCCGCAAGGAAGTCGCCAAATGCCCGTTCTAGTTCTAGACCTGCCTTATAGCCGTTATGGACGTACATGCTTCGTAAGAATGGCAAATCGATCATAACAAAGCGTAGGCGATCATTAAGTGGTTCGTGGATCAATTCACCCATTTGCCATTGCTCGAAAGTTTCGCTCGACTTTTTCAATGAGCGAGAAAGCTTAACATTCAGCATACGCAAGTTACGTAAACGAGAGCGAGAGTGGGTGAAGAGGTCGTTACGCAGTTTTTCGATTTCACTTGCTTGGCGCTGCATAATGACACCACGGCGCATAATGAACAAAAACATGACCAAGACAGTAATAAACAATGCAAATGAGATTTTCTGGAATTTACGATGCTCTCTTTCCACTTGCTCTAAGCGTTCTGATTGACCGATGTAATGGATGGTTTGTTCGGCAAATTCTTTTTGCTGACGGAACGCATCCTCACTGATTTGGTTAAGCTGCTTTTGTTCTAGACGAACGAGGTTGGTGTATTTTTTATAAGCTTGCAGAGAAAGTTTGTATTCGCCTGCCTGCTCGTAACCCAACCCAAGTAAACGGTATGACTGCTGCTTAATGAAGTTGTTATTTTCAGGTGACTTTTCAGCAAGTGCTAACGCCAGCTTAGCATTAGTAATGACGTCTTTACTGTCATTTTGATGATAAGCCAGACCTGACTGAAGCAGGGCAGCCTTTGCTTCAAGCTTAGGAATATTGGTGTATTCTAAAAGCTCTTTAGAGCGGTCTAAGTACTGCTCTGCTAGCGCGTAGTTATAGAGTTGTAGGTAGGTAGCCGCCAAGCTTAAGCGAATTTTAATGATTCTATTGATGTTCTTACTGGTACTTTCATGGTCAAGCACGTTGAAGTAATGCACTAACGCAAGGTTAAACTTACCCTGATAAAAGTAGATGTCGCCCATTTGCTCTAGGACGTCCGCTAGGATCGGAGAGCTAGGGTAAGAGTCATAAAAATCTGCGGCTTGAGATAAGTATTCGATCGCTTTGTCGTACACTCGTCGCTCCTGGAAGAGCCTAGCCAAAAGGCGATTCACTTTTGCTAATCTTGCACCACTGTTACTTTCAATAGATTGCCAATAACCGTATAGCAGCTCTGACAAAGCCAAATTGTATTTCTTGCTATTGAGGTAAAACTCGCCGACGGCTGTGTAGTAGTCGATCAAGGCTAACTCAGAGCGGCTATCGTCAAGCATGGTCTTTGCTTCAGAGTACAAGTTTTCCGCTTTAATGATATCGCCACTATGTGAAGCGAGGAGTGCTCTTTGCATCACTAGTCGGTAGCGAACGCTGTCGGTGCGTTGTAATACGGCATCGGCTTCATCGAGCTGTTGTTCAATTTGGTTAAGCGTGTCTTCCGCTTTTGAGTAGTTTTCGTCGTACATCCAAATCATTTGGTTGCGCATCAGCTGGAGATCTAAGTCCATGTACGGCAATTGATATTCTTGCGCTAAGCGTTCCGCTTTATTTAGGTGCTCGATAGCCGAACGAACATTACCCATGGCGTAATCTGCCTGAGCGATAATCTTGTGCGCTTCGATGGTGCTGCTTGGTGTGCGAACGCTACGATCTGTTTCGTCGCGAGACATGGCTGAAGGGCTGTCACTTTCTTTGCGTTCTGTTAGTTCACGCTGTGACAAATAGTTGGTTGCCGCTTGTTTTGCTTGTGATGGCTCTATTTCCGCCAATTGTTGTGCTTCGTTGAGTAACGCGGACGATAAAATGGTAGCATGAAGTGGCTGTACAAACAGCAAGCAAAGAAAGCCAATCAACTTGAATAGACGCGAACTGTCCCAAAACATCCTTTCGTTCCCTCGAACTGTTTTTAGATATGGCGATAACGGCGAAAAGCCTCAATTAGCCGTTTAAATGCGGGTTGAAGCCATTTGATATAGTAACATGCCTGGACAATAAAAACGTCCGGCAACCCTTTAGATTGCCGAACTTATTTCTGTTGCCTATGCGCTTACTGACGAGCCATACGGTGATTGTGAGCTGGCTTATCTTGTTCCGTTGAGCGGTAAGGGTTGATATCCAAGCCTCCACGGCGCGTATAGCGGGCAAATACGGTCAGTTTGCTTGGTTGGCAATATTTCATTAGATCCGTAAAAATACGCTCTACACACTGTTCGTGGAACTCATTGTGCTCGCGGAAAGACACTAAGTAACGTAACAGCTTCTCACGATCTATTTTTGCGCCTTGGTAGCGAATTTCTACACTGCCCCAGTCGGGTTGGTTAGTGATCAAACAGTTTGATTTCAATAGGTGGCTATGTAGCACCTCTTCAACTTGTATTTCACCTGCCGCACCTTCAAGCAAATCGGCATCAAAATCGTAACTGGTGATGTCAATGTCTTGGTCATCTACACATTCACCGTCCATTGTCACGATAGGTTGATTGGTATAGTGGGTCACTGGATTCACCTCAACCAGCACCTTTTCACCTGCGCATTCAGAAAGGTCTTGTGTTAAACGCTCAGTCACTTCTTCCCAGCTTGCAAAGCGGGTTTGGTTATAGCTGTTTAAGTACAGTTTGAAAGACTTCGATTCAATCAAGTTTGCGCTGGTGGCTGGAATGTATACTTCGCCAACGGCCACTTGTGGTAAACCTTTACTATTTAACCAAGACAGTTCGTACAGCGTCCAAATGTCGTGCCCCATGAAAGGCAGAGTATCGCCTAACTGGAGGTCATCTCGGTTCAGGCTGCGAGGGACTGGTTGCAGCAAGCTTGGGTCATACTGGTTCGCATACTCGGTCGTTTTACCTAGTGTTAAGCCAGCAAGCTCTTTAGCGTCAGAATATTTGCTCATACTTTGTGGTCGTTTTCGATTAGAATGGCGAGAATTTTACTGAATCCGCTGGTCAATTGCCATCCGGCAAGTACGGCTATCTGATAAATAAGGAATGAGGAGACCTTCATGACCCAAAACGTTACTCAGGCGCTACAAGAGTTCAGCCTGCGCTACCAACAAGCTTGGCAAGCTAAGCACAATGAGTTGCCAAGCAGTGAAGAGCTTGCAGAGCTTGTTTCTCCTTGTGTCGAAGAGAAGCGTGATGGAAAGGTGCTTTGGAAAGCGGTCGCACGTGATGAAATGGCCGATTTCACCAATGTGGAAAATGCGATTGAGTTGTCACTGCAAGATGATGTTAAAGCCTTTTATGGTTCTCAATACTGCGCTGATATGGAGGCAACTTGGCAAGGTAATTCGTTGACGCTGCTGCAAGTGTGGAGCGATGACGATTTCGTGCGTCTACAAGAAAATATTCTTGGTCATTTGGTGACGCAGCGCCGCTTGAAACTTAAACCAACAGTATTTATAGCAGCGACAGATGAGGAAATGGATGTGATTTCTATTTGTAACCTCACTGGCAATGTGATTCTAGAGCGTTTGGGCACCTCTAAACGTGATGTATTGGCAGATTCATTGGTTGAGTTCTTGAATAAGTTAGAGGCTGCCGTCTAAGTATGTATGTTGTTGAGTTGCAGTTTGAGTGTTTTGATAACACCACCGTCAGCGCGGTAGACAAAGCCATTAATGGCTTGATGGATGCTCTGCGTTACAACGGCCAAGTATTAGGTCGTGAATTCCCAATAGTGATGGGAGAAGGTGAATTTTTCGTTCGTGTTGTTTGCCCAGAACAAGACAGCTTGCATCCACGTTATCACTCAGATTTCGTCAAAGTGTGCATGAACCGTTTGTCGGATGCGTCTTTGCTTGCACCGAAAATGCGCATGCTGGGGCGTGATTTGAATTCAGAACAAGCAGCCGAAGAAGAGACACCTAGCTGGCAAGTGTTGTACACGACTTATGTTCATACGTGTTCGCCTTTGCGAAGTGGTGAAACCCTGTTGCCAATTCCTTTGTATCGTAATGAGCCAACACTTAATGGAGACCATAAAGCCGTCATTAAGTGGCAGACTGAGTGGCAAGCGTGTGATGAAATCCAAATGGCAGGGGGTTGCCGAGCGGAACATGCGGCGCTGCACGAAATTTGCGATGTGGATAGTGTGCTGTTTCGCCGAGGTTGGGACTTACGTGGCCGTATCGAATACATCACGAAGATCCCTACGTACTATTACCAGTATCGTGTCGGTGGTCAGTCGCTGGAGAGCGAGAAAGCGCGCAAGTGTCCAAAATGCGATGGCGAGTGGCTACTCGATGAGCCACTACATGACATATTTCATTTTAAGTGTGATGACTGCCGAATCGTGTCGAATATCTCTTGGGACCATCTTAAGTAGCGAATTGAAGCTACTTAAATGGGTAGATAGACAAATAGAAAGGGCTGATGTTTTCACATCAGCCCTTTTGTGTTTAGAACGTTTATGTTTAGAACGTTGTTTTCAGTCATGTTTTGAAAAGTGGGATTACCAACCTTTCACAACACCGCCTTTGAACAGCTCTTTTGCCGCTTCGTAAACTTCTTCCGTTTGGTAAGCTTTTACGAAGTTTTGTACGTTTTGCGCATTAACATTTTCTTCGCGAGCGACAATTAGGTTTACGTATGGTGAGTCTTTATCTTCAACGAACACGCCGTCACGCTCTGGCGATAGGTCGATAGAGCTTGCGTAAGTGGTGTTGATGATAGATAGCGTTACGTCATCCAATGAACGCGGAAGCTGTGGGGCTTCTAGTTCAATGATTTCGATATTTTTAGGGTTGCCTACGATGTCACGTACTGTAGCGAGTAGACCAACGCCATCACGTAGCGTAATCAAACCTTGTTGCTCAAGAAGCAGTAGTGAGCGACCTAGGTTAGTTGGGTCGTTTGGTACTGCGATGCGTGCGCCATCTTGAATTTCATCAATTGATTTTACTTGCTTTGAGTAACCAGCAATAGGGTAAACGAATGAGTTACCCGCGATAGCCAGTTTGTAGCCGCGGTCTTTCACTTGTTGATCTAGGTATGGTTTGTGTTGGAACGCATTCGCGTCTACTGAACCATCATCCAGAGCGGCGTTTGGTGTTACGTAATCGGTAAATGTTACTAGCTCAACGTCTAGGTTGTATTTCTCTTTTGCTACTTTAGCGGCAACTTCGGCTACTTGTGCTTCAGCACCAGCAATAACGCCAACTTTTACTTTGTTTACGTCTACTTCTTTGTCGCCGCAACCCGCTAGAGCAAGAGCAGAGGCAGCCGTTGCTACAGTCAAAAGACCTTTAAGGCTAAATTTCATCTTTATCTCCTTATAATTTGTATTTTTGATACTTATCTGTGGTCTACACGGCGCACCACTGCGTCACCGATAGACTGAATAATCTGTACTAGAACAATCAACATCACGACAGTCACGGCCATGATAGTTACATCGTAGCGGTGGAAACCGTAACGAATGGCTACGTCACCTAGGCCGCCGCCGCCTACCGTACCCGCCATAGCTGAGTAGCTAACGAGAGTGACCAAGGTAATCGTTACTGAGTTAACAATAGTCGGCATTGCTTCAGGTAGTAGAACTTTTGTGATGATCTGTGTTGGTGTCGCCCCCATTGACTGCGCTGCTTCCACCAAGCCTGTCGGTACTTCTAATAAAGCACCTTCAATAAGACGAGCGACAAAAGGAATGGCGCCAATAGTCAGTGGGACGATTGCTGCGGTTGTACCGATAAAGGTTCCAACTAGCATTTTTGTCACTGGAATAATCGCAACCATCAGTACGAGGAATGGCACAGAACGACCAATGTTAACGATAGCGCCTAAGCCGCTATTTAGTTTGGTGTTTTCAAGTAGGCCGCCTTTCTTAGTAATATGGAGGATTACGCCTAATGGAATACCCACAGCAAAGCCGACTAATCCGGCAACCGCAACCATGTAAAGCGTTTCCCACGTTGCACCTAAAAGTAGTTTGCTGTTTAAGCTCAGCCATTCAGAAATCGTATTAAAGGACATAACCAAGTACCTCTACTTTTACGTTGTGCTTACGCAGGTATTCAAGAGCTGCGTTGTCATCTTCTTCGTTACCAAATAGCTCTGCGACCATCATGCCGAATTTCACGCCACCAGCGTAATCAAGGTCGGAACTCAAAATACTCACATCAATATTGTATTTACGAGAAATTTGCGACATTAACGGTGCATCGACGGTTGCGCCAGTAAACTCTAAGCGAACCAACGGGTAGCTGCCATCAACACGCTCTGCTTGCAGACGAGCTTGGTAATCTTCAGGAATGGAAAGATCCAGCGTTGAGCGAATGAATTGGTGTGCCAGCTCTGTCTTAGGGTGCGCAAAAATATCGCCAACGGTGCCTTTTTCCACCAGCTCACCACCACCGATGATTGCTACTTCGTGACAGATACTTTTTACGACTTCCATTTCGTGAGTGATAAGTAAAATCGTGATGTTGAGTTTGCGGTTGATCTCTTTCAATAACTCAAGGATAGATTGAGTTGTTGCCGGGTCTAGCGCACTAGTGGCCTCATCACAAAGCAGCACGCTAGGATCGGATGCCAATGCACGAGCAATTGCCACACGCTGTTTTTGGCCGCCACTTAAGTTAGATGGGTAGCTCTCGTGTTTGTCGGCTAAGCCTACAAGCTTTAGCAACTCAGTTACTTTTGTTGTGATTTGCGATTTGTCTTTACCTGCCAGTTCTAGTGGCAGTGCTACATTATCAAACACAGTACGAGACGAAAGCAGGTTAAAGTGCTGGAAGATCATGCCAATGTTACGGCGTGTTTCGACTAGTTGTTTTTTGCTGAGTTTGGTTAGATCCACACCATCAACGATGATGGAACCAGAGGTCGGCGCTTCTAACATGTTTACGCAGCGAATCAGCGTACTTTTACCAGCACCTGATGAACCGATAACACCAAAGATGGTGCCTTTGTCGATGTGTAGGTTAATGTCTTTCAGGGCAAGGATTTCCTTACTGCCTTGGTAGAACACTTTATTGACGTTTTTTATTTCTATCATGTTTCAACCTGCCCAAAGATACGGGGAACTTCGCTGTCAAAAACGGCCTTTGACAGAACTTAATGTTGAGCTTTATCTCAATTTTCAGTTGATGCTATGGGTTAAGCAGAATGAAGTCAATAGATATTTTTACGTCTAGACGTCTAAATGTATGGATGTTCTGTTTTGAAACGAAGATGTATAGATAACAAGCAGGAGGTAGACGGCGGGGCACCCTCAGATTTACCGATTCTTGCCCAACAAATCAACCGTTTTGTCGAGGCCTAGAATGGATTAGATAGTGTTGAAGTTTATAAGGTATGTAATAATCTGATTAAACCGAGTTAATAGAGAAATACGTTTTGGCAAAACCTGCTGTTTTTATCGATCGTGATGGCGTGATAAACGTTGACCACGGCTACGTTCATGACGAACATGATTTTGAGTACATTGATGGTGTATTTGAAGCGACGAAAGCGCTAAAAGATAAAGGCTACCTTCTAGTGTTAGTGACGAATCAATCGGGCATCGCACGCGGTAAATTCAGTGAAGACCGTTTCTTGTCTCTGACTCAATGGATGGATTGGAACTTTGCTGATAATGGTGTTGAGTTCGATGGTATCTATTACTGTCCACATCATCCAGAACATGGCATTGGCGAGTACAAGCAAGATTGTGAGTGCCGTAAGCCAAAACCAGGTATGTTCATTTCTGCGCGTGACTTCTTGAAGATCGACATGGAGAAATCTGTGATGATCGGCGATAAAGCTGAAGACATGATGGCAGCAGAAGCGGCAGGCGTTGGCACTAAGATTTTGGTTCGCACTGGTAAGCCAGTAACGGAACAGGGCGAAGCCATTGCAACGGTAGTATTGGATAGCATTGCAGATGTGCCTGCGTACTTAAACAAGTAATATTCATTACTGACTGAGATAAGGGAAGCCACTGCTTCCCTTTTGTTTGATTCCTTCTTTTAATCTGAACACTTATGAGCAAAAAACTCACCATTCTTGATATCGCAAAATTGGCAGGCGTGGGCAAATCGACAGTAAGCCGTGTGCTTACTAACGATCCAAAAGTGAAACCCCAAACGCGAGAGAAGGTAGAGCAAATCATTCGTGAATCAGGCTACGTCCCATCAAAGTCGGCGCAGTCGATGCGTGGTGGCAGCCAAAAAGTCATTGGGGTTATCATCTCCCGTTTGGATTCACCATCAGAAAATCGCGCCGTTGGTACCATGCTCAATGCTTTGTATTCCGCTGGTTATGATGCGGTGATCATGGAGAGCCAATTCGATCGCGATAAAACCAATGAACATTTGGATGTGCTTAAACGTCGCAACGTCGATGGGGTGATCGTGTTTGGCTTTACTGGATGTGATGAGCGAGCATTGGCGGAGTGGGGGAATCGTATCGTCGTGATCGCGATGGACACGCAAATGGTTTCCTCGATCAACTACGATAACCAAGGTGTGATAGACATGGCTTTGTCTCACCTTGAGCAGCAATCTTTATCTCGCATTGCTTATATTGGTGTTGATCCTGAAGACAAAACCACTGGCTTAGCTCGTCTAAATGCTTATAAAGCTTGGTGTCAACGCAAGCAAATTACACCTTGTTTCCAAACGGGTAAGTTGAGCCATGAAAGTGCTTATCAGTTGGTAGACAAAGTCCTTCAATCTGATACTCAGGCCATCGTGTGCGCCAGTGACACTATCGCGTTGGGCGTGATTAAGCGTCTTCAAGAGTTAGGACGTGAAGACGTGGTTGTGACAGGTGTTGGTGGTAATGAATTGCTCTCTTTCCTTTTCCCTAAAGTATTTAGTGTCGACCCAGGTTATACCCTTGCAGGTGAGAAGTCCGCTAACATGCTGATCAATCAATTAAATGGCGATGAGGAAGTGGTTCACTTTACTCAACAGCCTATCGTTTATTGACCCACACTAAAACGATCTGCTCTAAAATTATACTGTGATCACTCTCAATTAATGGGACTGTTCCCATTTTGTTTTTTGCCTTCGGATGGCAATATTAAAATCAAGAAATGGGAATGTTCCCATTTATAAAAACAAAATGATGAATCGAATGTATCCAATACAGGGTGGACAAAGTTATGAGTAAGATTGCGCGTAAAGACGCGGAGCGTCTTATTGAGCTGGTCGGGGGGCCGGACAATATTGCCAGTGTAAGTCACTGTTTAACTCGCTTGCGTTTTGTTCTAAATGATACGGACAAAGCAGATACGAAACAGTTAGAAGCATTACCGATGGTGAAGGGCTGTTTTACCAACGCAGGCCAGTTCCAAGTGGTTATCGGTACTGAAGTGGATGAAGTTTACAAGGTACTGATCGGACTGACGGGTAAAAGTGAAGCCAGCAAAGACGAAGCGAAGAACGCTGCTCGTCAAAACATGAATATCGTTGAGCGTGGTATTTCCCACCTTGCAGAAATCTTTGTACCACTGCTACCAGCGATCATCACCGGTGGTCTGATCCTTGGTTTCCGTAACGTGATTGGCGACATCAAGATGTTTGATGGTCAAACGCTAACGGAAATCAGCCAGTTTTGGGCAACGGTACACTCTTTCTTATGGCTGATTGGTGAGGCGATCTTCTTCTTCCTACCAGTTGGCGTGTGTTGGTCGACAGTGAAAAAGCTCGGCGGTACTCCGATTCTGGGTATCACGCTTGGTGTGACATTGGTTTCTCCGCAGTTGATGAACGCCTACCTGATTGGTAAGCAAGTACCCGAAGTGTGGGACTTTGGCTTATTCGCCATCGAGAAAGTGGGCTACCAAGCGCAAGTGATTCCGGCAATGCTCGCTGGTATGGCACTGGCGTTTATTGAAACCAACTTAAAACGCATCATTCCGTCTTACCTTTACCTAGTGGTTGTGCCGTTTGTCTCTATCATCGTGTCTGTGATTCTTGCGCACTCTATTATTGGTCCATTCGGCCGTATGTTGGGTGACGGCGTTGCTTTCGCAGCAAAAGCAGCCATGACAGGTGACTTCGCAATGATTGGCTCAACCATCTTCGGCTTCCTATACGCGCCATTGGTCATTACTGGTATTCACCACACCACCAACGCGGTTGACCTTCAATTAATGCAAGAGCTAGGCGGCACGCCAATTTGGCCTCTGATTGCGCTTTCAAATATTGCTCAAGCGTCTGCGGTCGTCGGCATCATTATCATCAGTAAAAAACATGGCGAGCGTGATATCTCGGTGCCTGCGGCTATCTCTGCTTACCTTGGTGTGACCGAGCCGGCGATGTACGGTATCAACTTGAAATACAAGTTCCCAATGCTGAGCGCGATGATCGGTAGTGCGTGTGCTGCTGCTATTTGTGGTAGTGCGGGCGTAATGGCGAACGGTATCGGTGTGGGCGGTTTGCCGGGCATCTTGTCTATCCAACCGCAGTTCTGGGGCATTTTTGCTTTGGCTATGTTAGTCGCAATGCTAGTACCTGCTGCATTAACGTTAATTCTTTATAAGCGTGCACAAGCCAAAGGTGAGCTTGAGCCTGCAAACGCGTAATTCTATTTGAGGCAGTGACTGGGCTGCCTCCTCCTATTTTTCTTTTCAAATTTTAAGTTTCCGATTACTGGTAAGTGAGTGTTAGAAATGGCTATGACCAAGCATGATGAGAGCTGGTGGAAAACCGCAACCATCTATCAAATTTACCCAAAAAGCTTTTGTGACAGTGGCAGTAAAGGCACGGGCGACATCAAAGGGATCATTTCTAAGCTGGATTATCTTAAGCATCTTGGTGTGGATGCGATTTGGCTGACGCCGGTTTACCAATCGCCAATGATCGACAACGGTTATGACATATCCGATTACTACTCGATCAACCCTGAGTTCGGCACTATGGAAGATTTCGATACTTTGCTAGCAGAAGCGCATCAGTTGGGTATTCGTATCATCATGGACATTGTAGTGAACCACACGTCGACAGAACACAAGTGGTTCCAATCCGCACTGGGTGATAAAAACAGCCCATACCGTGATTACTACATCTGGAAAGATCCGGTAGATGGTGCTGAACCAAACAACTGGCAATCAAAGTTTGGTGGCAACGCTTGGGCGCTGGATGAAAAAACAGGTCAGTACTATTTGCACCTTTTTGCTAAAGAGCAAGCGGACTTAAACTGGGAAAACCCAGTAGTGCGTGAAGAAGTGAAAGAAGTCATCAGCTTCTGGGCAGAGAAGGGAGTCGATGGTTTCCGTCTCGACGTTATCAACCTGATTTCCAAGCAGCAAGATTTTCCAAGTGACGATATTGGTGATGGTCGCCGCTTCTACACCGACGGCCCACGCGTGCACGAATACCTTCAAGAGATTAGCGAATCTGTGTTTCAAAAATACGGCAGCGTAACAGTGGGTGAAATGTCTTCCACCACACTAGATCACTGCCAGCAATATTCTTCGCTAGACGGCAAAGAGCTATCCATGGTGTTCAACTTCCATCATCTGAAAGTCGATTATCCAAATGGTGAAAAATGGACCAAAGCGCCGTTTGATTTCATTCAGCTAAAACAGATCTTCAATCATTGGCAAGCGGGCTTAAATGGCAAAGGGTGGGGGGCGCTGTTCTGGTGTAACCACGACCAGCCACGCGTTGTGAGCCGATTAGGTAACGACGAGCAATACCGTGTTGAATCTGCCAAGATGCTTGCGGCATCAGTGCACATGATGCAAGGCACACCTTATGTTTACCAGGGGGAAGAGATCGGCATGACCAACCCGGGTTATACCGAAATCAGCCAATATCGTGATGTTGAAAGTACTAACATGTACGACATTATGGTCAACCGTGATGGTGTATCTCATGACGATATGATGGCGATCTTGGCACAGAAGTCGCGTGATAACTCACGTACACCAATGCAATGGAACAGTGCAAAACACGCGGGCTTTACTGAGGGAACGCCGTGGCTTGAAGTGGCGCAGAATTACTCTGAAATCAATGCTGAAGCTGCGGTTGCCGATTTGAACTCGGTGTTCTACTTTTACAAACGTCTGATTGAACTGCGTAAACAGGTTCCAGTCATCACCGATGGCCGTTATGAAGATTTACTGCCAGAGCACAAACGTATTTTCGCTTACGCTCGTCAGAACGATAAGCAAACGCTGCTGTGTATCAATAACTACTACGCTGAAGAGGTGGAATGCGTTCTGCCAGAACGTTTTGATATGAGTAAGGCGAAAAACTTGCTATCTAACTATCAAAACTCAGCGAGCGCAGTCGCGTCAAACCATCAAGTGTTACGACCTTACGAAACTCGTATTTTATTGATAGAAGAATAAACTCGGGTGTCATCACCCCTAAGATTGATGTTCGAGATGAAGGCTTTGGTGTGCTCCCAAAGCCTTCTTTTATTGAGATATCTATAAAAAATGCGAGCTTATTTTGTTTCAATCGCTGTTAGCTGCACTTTCTCTTCGTTGATTTGTACTTGTTGTACTTTCAGCAGTTCAATTTGTTCTATCAGACCTAAGCTCGGATTAAACCAACGTTCTGCCGAAGTGGCGAACTCCATTGAGTCCATATCATCACAGTTTAGGTTGTAGATGTTCTCTTCCATCAGGTATGCCGCTTCAATTTTCTTGCCTGAGATCGAGAACGCTTTACGCATACCAGTCTCTCGGATTTGCTGTTGCCAAACCACTTGGCAAGATGCTGTCATAGGAAGGTTTTGTACCCACTCATGATCTTCAAAACGGTCTAGAAGGTTGTGAACTGCGTAGCCTGTAAGAGTGGTTTGCAGAGACATAGTTTCTTCACCGATGTCAATATTCGGGCTTTTCTCTTTTACGTCGTCACCGTTTAGGCGGAAAATCGGACTGCTGTGCATAAGCATGGCAATAAACTGATGACCAATGAAATAAGCGTCAGTGATTTCATGGAGTGCACCATCTGATCCTGCAAAGTAAAGCGTATTGCTCTCTTCGTCGTCGTTGTACTGCTCGTCTGAATAGTAGAACTGTTCGGCGCCGTAGTTCACCAAGTCATTAACCAACTGGACCATTGCTTCGCTGTTTGGGATTTGTGCCAATGCTGCCAATATTTGCTCGCTATCCATCGCTTGGAAGCTCAGTTTCATGTCGCCTTCTGGTTGGCCATCCAAGCTAAATGCGTAGTTTAGCTGTGTACTTGGCGTGGGAGCGAAGATTGAGTTGTGAATCGAGACGTCGAAACTTTCTTGAGGCACTTTGTTTGGATTCGCACTGCCAGAAGACGAACCTCCGCCACAGCCGTAAAGAGCCAGAGTTGCTGCTGCGATAAGCGTCATTTTGTTTAGCATGGTTTACATTCCTGATTGATAAGGCCGCTTCATGTTGGGCCGTTGCTTGAATGCGAGCATGCTAAGTTCAGTGAGAGAAAAAGGGCAAAAAACAAAAGATAACAGGGGGTAATGAAAGCTTAATTTTATATTTAGGTCTTTGTTTTATTTGGGGTTATTTCGTTGGCCACATTAGTGCAATACTCGTTAATGAGCGCTTTCCATCGGCTTATGATTTCTTGATCGGTCACACTAACATGCAACGTTTTCCACGGTTGGAGGCAAGTCTCTTTTGATTCAGATTGAGAAAGACGCTCAAACAAGGTTTCGGAAGGTAAAACGCGCAGCAGCGCCACCAGTGATTCCATGTAGTTGAGACGGAACTGTTCAAGTTTGTTCTGCTTATAAGCAATGTGAGACACAAAGGTATAAATCAGTGCGTTTTGGATACGTGAGTCGCCATCTGGTGTCGTTAACAGAGCTTTTGCCCTGTCTAAGTTACCTAATTTGAAATGCAATAGACCTAACCAGAGGCTCAGCTCATCTGGCAAAACATCAAACGACGATTGTACTTGAGTTAAATACGCTTCCAGCTTTTGATGTTCGTGCTCGTATAAGGCGAGATGTCTTGCCGTTGTTATAGCCGCAAACTCATCAGATTGTCGGAGAGGTTGGCTAGAAAAGGCATTCTCGAATAACATTTTTTTGTGAATATCCGAAAGCTGCCACGTACTTGCCGAAGGTGCAGGCAGATTGAAGTATTGCGCGACATCCGAGTGCATTTGGAAAATATCCGATTGTAGGTCAGATAAACGCAGTGTGTACTCATTGCGAAACGCCAGCTTGCCCGTCGCAGGATAAATAAGGTTCATCTGCGCTTTCAAGATGCCTTGCTCTGCGCCGTCTTTTAACTCGATATTGAGCTCGTAGTCGCTGGTCTGCATGTTTCGTGCGCCAGGGAAATATGGCGTATGACCGATAGGATCAAGAAAGTAACTGGGAGCATCTTGGTTGGCGATGTCGGTGTATGGATATTCGACCTGTTGTTGCAGCAAGATGGCTTTGACCAGTATGCGGTATTTTCGCGCCTGAGAGCCGATTGAATCGACACGGTTGAGTAGTAGCTCGACTTTGGGAATCAGTAGTTGATGACGTGTTTGTTGTGTTGAGATTTCTTGGCGTTGCCATAACAAGCTTGCGAGTGTCATGCTACATACCGCAAGTATGGCACATAAGCTGTAAGCAAAAATCAGCTTGAAGTTCTTATTACTCGCCACCTGGGTTGAGATAACGCGCCGATGGTTTTTCGCTGGTGGCACTAAACGAATATTGGCAGGGTTAAGAAAGTAGCCTTTGCGGGGGTAAGTGACTAAAAGCTTAGCGGCATCGTATTCGGGTAAGTACTGCTGTAGCAGTGCACGTAAGGTGCTAATGCGGTTCGTGAGCACATTCTTAGAGATGAACTTGCTCTGCCAAATGGTTTCAATAATGGTGTCAGCAGAGAGTGGGTGGCCAACGCTTGTTAACAGCAGTTCTAATAATTCAACGGTGCGAGGTTCAAGATCAATCGCGATAGCATCTTGATGAAGGCTCTGTGTCTTCGGGTAATAGATCAGCTCTCCAATCGCAATACAACTGTGAGTCTGTTTAGCTTGTTGCAGAAAGTCGCGCATACCGTACCGATCTATTTGGAAATCGCGAAGTATTATATAGCGATTGGAGCGCGAAATCTTATAAATCGCGCTTCAATCATTATCAAAAATTTATGAACCGTAGGTCACGGAATAGCGGTGCGGTTTGTGGTTCATCGCTAACACGACATTGAGTGCAAACGCCCCCAAAATTGAAAGGCCAATCACTTCTGGTGTGACAAAGAAGAATGAAGCAAACAGGATACATGCATCGATTGCCATTTGGCTTTTGCCAACTGAAATGCCAAATTTGTCTTGGATAAACAAACACAGCACGTTAAAGCCACCTAAGCTGGAGCGATGTCTGAATAGGATCAGCATACCGAGCCCCATTAAAAGCCCGCCTGCGACGGCGCAATAAACTTCATTTACCGATTCGAGCGAGATTAGCAAATAAAGATGATCGGCAAAGATAGAAACCAACGCGCCAGAAATGGCACTATTAATGGCGAAATGACGGCCGAAGCGTTTCCATGCTAGTAAGTAAAAAGGACTGTTTGCTAAAAAGTACAGCACACCAAAGGTAAAAGGTGTAAATTGGCTAACAAGCAGAGCCAATCCAGTCGTGCCTCCCGTTAGAAGGTTCGCGGATTGGAGAAAGAAAACGCCTTGAGCTACTAAAAAGGTACCCGTGAGAATCGCTATCCAGTCTTCTTTTAATGAGTGTTTTTCCATCAATGTTGCAGTCATTAGTGATAAATAAGGCGTGCATAGTAGTAAAAAGATGATCTTTTCGGTAGCTAGAGGGTAAAATTTACGGTAAACCTATGTAATTGCTGTTTTACAGGGTGTAAAGCACAAATTTGACAGGCAATAGATTGTCGTTATGCGATTGCAATGCTGGCATGATAAACATTGCTTGTCATCATGAAAAAACTGCATGAGAAAAATTGTAAATTTCTCTTTATGACCTAAATCAAATTATGTAGAATGCGCGCCATTAGGGTGACGAAAACGTTTGCTTCGGGTCATTCAACAGTTTTTTTGCAACTTTCAGTACTAATCTGAGTCAGGAGATACAGATGCTTAAGCGTGATATGAACATCGCAGATTACGATGCGGAACTGTTCGCAGCTATCCAGGAAGAAACTCTTCGCCAGGAAGAACACATTGAACTTATCGCTTCTGAAAACTACACAAGCCCACGTGTAATGGAAGCGCAAGGTTCTCAGCTAACGAACAAATACGCTGAAGGCTACCCAGGTAAGCGTTACTACGGCGGTTGTGAGTACGTAGATAAAGCTGAAGCACTAGCAATTGAGCGTGCATGCCAACTATTTGGTTGTGAGTACGCTAACGTACAGCCTCACTCAGGTTCTCAAGCAAACAGCGCAGTTTACATGGCGCTTCTTAACCCAGGCGATACAGTTTTAGGCATGAGCCTAGCGCACGGTGGTCACCTAACTCACGGTTCACCAGTAAACTTCTCTGGTAAGCACTACAACGTTATCCCTTACGGTATCGATGAAGCTGGTCAAATCAACTACGACGAGATGGAACAGCTAGCACTTGAACACAAACCTAAGATGATCATCGGTGGTTTCTCTGCTTACTCGCAAATCGTTGATTGGAAACGCATGCGTGAAATCGCTGACAAAGCAGGTGCTTACTTATTTGTTGATATGGCGCACGTAGCTGGTCTTATCGCTGCCGGTGAATACCCAACACCAGTACCGCATGCTCACGTGGTAACAACAACGACGCACAAAACACTAGCAGGTCCTCGCGGTGGTCTTATCTTGTCAAATGCTGGCGAAGATATGTACAAGAAATTGAACTCAGCAGTGTTCCCTGGTGGTCAAGGTGGTCCTCTAATGCACGTTATCGCTGGTAAAGCAGTAGCGTTCAAAGAAGCGATGGAGCCAGAGTTCAAAGCTTATCAAGCTCACGTAGTGAAAAACGCAAAAGCAATGGTTGGTCAGTTCCAAGAGCGTGGCTACAAAATCGTATCTAACGGTACAGAAAACCACTTGTTCCTTGTTGACCTAATCGACAAAGATATCACTGGTAAAGACGCAGACGCGGCACTAGGTGCAGCAAACATCACTGTAAACAAGAACTCAGTACCAAATGACCCACGCAGCCCATTCGTAACGTCTGGTATTCGTGTAGGTACGCCAGCGATCACTCGCCGTGGCTTCACTGAAGAAGATGCAAAAGAGCTAGCAAACTGGATGTGTGACGTTCTAGATAACATCGGCAACGAAGAAGTTATCGAAGCGACTAAACAGAAAGTGCTAGAAATTTGTAAGCGTCTACCAGTTTACGCATAACTGCTTTTCATCGAGTGAGTCGATTTCGGTGTCGAACATACTCATTTGCTCGCGCAAACTCCGTGTGTTCTTCTAGAACGCGACTCATCTATTTTGAACGTTGATATACTAAAGGTCCTCAATTGAGGGCCTTTTTGTTTGTCTGGCGTTTGGAATGAGATATAGCGAGAGTGTGTGATAAGAGGATGGCTACCAACACTGTCCCTTTTCAATATATCCAAACCACGTCATTCCGACGAGCCTAGGCGAGATCAGGAATCTTGTTGAGGCACACTCTTTTACTCAGAGTTTCCCTAAAAATCATCAGTATTCTGAAAACTGATTCTGAATCACGCTCGTTCCTCGCTGTTCAGAATGACAGTGGTAGAATGGCTTTTTATCATCATTTTCCAGATACAAAAAAGGTTGGCACTGAGCCAACCTTTCTTTTCAAAACAAGCTTTTCAAAACAAGCGAGAGCTTATTTAATCTCGATACCTTGAGCTTGCATATCGGCATGGTAAGAAGAGCGCACAAATGGACCACACGCTGCATGCGTGAAGCCAAGTTCTAGTGCAACTTCTTTTAGCTCGTCAAACTCTGATGGTGGAACGTAACGTTCTACTGGCAAGTGGTGACGGCTTGGCGCTAGGTACTGGCCTAGAGTCAGCATCGTTACGCCGTGTGCGCGTAGATCTTTCAGTACTTCGATGATTTCTTCTTTGGTTTCACCAAGGCCCATCATCAAACCAGACTTGGTCGGTACATCGGGATGCTGCTCTTTGAACTTCTTAAGAAGCTCAAGTGACCATTTATAGTTCGCACCTGGGCGAGCTTTACGGTAAAGACGTGGCGCTGTTTCTAAGTTGTGGTTGAAGACATCTGGCGGATTGTCTTTCATTAGATCAAGCGCTACATCCATGCGACCACGGAAGTCAGGAACCAGTGTTTCAATCTTAATATGCGGGTTTAACGCACGGATCTCGCGGTTACAATCGGCAAAGTGTTGTGCACCGCCGTCACGCAGATCGTCACGGTCAACAGAAGTGATTACTACGTATTTCAGCTTCATATCGGCAATGGTTTTCGCCAGTTTTTGAGGCTCTTCTGCTTCCGGTGGTAATGGGCGGCCATGAGCAACGTCACAGAAAGGACAACGACGAGTACAAATAGCACCTAAGATCATGAAGGTTGCTGTACCGTGGTTAAAACATTCCGCTAGGTTCGGGCAAGATGCTTCTTCACATACGGAGTGAAGTTTATTCTTACGCATCGCCGCTTTGATGTCTTGAATTCGTTGGCTGTCGGCTGGTAGCTTGATCTTCATCCAATCAGGCTTACGTAGCACTTCTTTCTGCTCTGTAGGCATGTTCTTTACGGGAATCAATGCCATTTTATCGGCGTCACGATATTTAACGCCTTTTTCCATCTGGATTGGTTTGCTCATGCTTTATTACCTTGAGAAGGTGCTTCTGTGCTGAATTCTACTTGCTCATAATCGAGCAAAGTAACGAGTTCTTCTATTAATTGTTTTTCTACGGCTTCTACATTGTCTGGGCCGCCAAATTGGCTGACCTGAACCATTTCCATACCTTCATAACCACAAGGGTTAATACGCAGAAACGGTGTTAAATCCATATTTACGTTCAAGGCTAAACCATGAAACGAGCATCCTTTACGAATGCGTAAACCGAGAGAGCATATTTTCTTACCGGCAACGTAGACACCTGGTGCGTCAGGTCGCGCGGCTGAGTCAATATTGTATGCTTTTAGCGTGTTGATCACGAGGCTCTCGATTGTGGTAACGAGATCTCGTACACCTAATTTTTTGCGGCGTAGGTTGATCAAGAAGTAGGCGACCAACTGACCAGGGCCATGATACGTAACCTGGCCTCCGCGATCACTTTGTACAACAGGAATATCGCCAGTGTTAATCAAGTGCTCAGCTTTACCTGCCTGTCCTTGCGTAAATACTGGGTTATGTTCTACCAACCAGACTTCATCACGGGTTTCTTCTGTGCGTTGGTCGGTGAACTCATGCATCGCCTTCCATACAGGCTCATAGTCTTGGCGGCCAAGTCGTTTTACAACAAGTTGGTGTTGCATGGGAATTCCTGTTGCTAATATATAAAGTTTTTGGATTATAAACCGGATAACCCTGATGCTCTACCGCTGCGTAACAGATTTTTAACTGAAAGCGATGTAAAGCCTCGTTATCTCTTTGATAAGTAATAAAAAAGCAGCCAGGGCTGCTTTCAAAAAAAATTTAATATATCAAAAAATTATAGAACCATGCGTACGATGTCAATTTCACCTAACTCTTTGTACAGTGTCTCAACCTGCTCGATAGAGGTTGCAGTAATGTTGATTGACACAGAGTGGTAGTTGCCCTTAGCACTTGGTTTAACGGTCGGGCTGTAGTCACCTGGAGCATGGCGCTGAATAACTTCAAGAACAAGCTCTGGAAGTTCAGGCTTTGCATGACCCATTACCTTGTAAGTAAATGAACAAGGGAACTCAAGCAGGTCTTTTAATTTTGCATCAGAGTTGATGGTTAGCATATCGATAACTCCAGTAGATATTCGTTGCGGTGCGAAATAGTACAGTCAAATTAGGGGGAACTCAAGACGAGGAGCTCAAACTTAAAAAGCCGCCCATTCAGGCGGCTTTGCGAATAAGTTTGCTACTCTAACGTTCTTTTTAGAAGAAGCTCTTGAATAACAATACGATGTAATCCCACATGCGGCTAAATAGACTACCTTGCTCTACGGTTTCTAGTGCCATTAGTGGGTACTCGGCAATATCTTCACCATCGATCTGATAGTATAGCTTACCAACTACATCACCTTTATTAATTGGGGCTTCTAGCTCTTTTTCAAGGACGAAGCTTGCTTTTAGGTTTTTCGCTTCACCACGCGGTAGTGTTACGTAAGTATCTTGGTCAAGACCCAGTGCTACGGTGTCTTTGTTACCCATCCACACTTTTTCTTCTACGAACGTTTCACCTGCTTTGTGCGGTGCCACTGTTTCGAAGAAGCGGAAGCCGTAGCTTAGCAGCTTTTTGCTTTCTGACTTACGAGCATTGGCATCTTTAGTACCCATAACGACCGCAACCAAGCGCATTTGACCTTCAGTTGCTGAACTTACTAGGCTGTAACCCGCATTACTTGTGTGACCCGTTTTGATGCCGTCAACGTTCATGCTCTTATCCCAAAGTAGACCGTTACGGTTGTATTGGGTGATGCCGTTGTAAGTAAATTTCTTCTCTGAGTACACTCGGTACTCATTTGGTACGTCACGGATAAGTGCTTTACCTAGCAGTGCCATGTCGTATGGTGTTGAGTACAATTCTGCGTTATCTAAGCCATGAACGTTGGCAAAGTGCGAGTTAGTCATACCCAATGTGTTGGCCCAAGCGTTCATTAGGTCAACAAATGCATCTTCTGAACCTGCAATATGTTCTGCCATCGCAACACAGGCATCGTTACCTGACTGGACGATGATACCTCGGTTCAGGTCACGTACTTTAACTGTTGTGCCTACTTCAATGAACATCTTTGATGAATCAGGGAAGTTTTTCGCCCACGCATTTTTACTGATGGTGACATCATCATCTTCTGAGATATTACCACGCGCTAGCTCTTGGCCGATTACATAGCTGGTCATCATCTTAGTCAGACTAGCTGGAGACAATTTTGTGTTCATCTCTTTCTCTGCCAGTACTTTACCTGAATGGTAATCCATCAGCACGTAGCCCTTCGCCGCGATTTGAGGGGCATCTGGAACAACGATAGGTGATGCAAGAGCAGATTGAGCGAAAGTTGCAGAAAGGGCAACCGAAGAAACGAGAATAGATTTCACAAACTTATTTTTATTCATGGTAATTCAAATTTTTGGGTTAACTGCAGACATCTTATCAGAATCCCTAGTTATGTAAGAGGGGGATCAAAGAGAAATTCATGACACGAGGTCATTTGGCAGTGTTGTGTTTTTTAATAAATGCAGACGAATAGCCGAGCAACTTTACTTTATCTAATGTGGCTTGCGTCAGGGAATAGTCAGTAAATGGCCCTAACAACAAGCGATAAGACTCTTTCGCACTCTCTAGGAAAGTTTCTGTATCCAATTTTTGACCAAGCTCGGTACCTAAAGTTCGCGCGCGTTCTTCATTTTTTGATGATGCCACTTGAATAACGTACCTAGGGTGCGCTTCTAATGACTTTTTGTCCGTGGGCTGATTGATACTGATCACTTCAATTTCCACGTTCGCGGTGCCTGTTTTTATGACATCTAACTTGTGCGCGGCGGCATAGCTTAAATCAATGATACGGCCATCGTGAAAAGGACCTCGGTCATTAACTCGTACTATGGTGGTTTTGCCGTTGTCAGTATTGGTAACTTTTACGTAACTTGGTAACGGTAGCGTTTTATGCGCTGCCGTCATTGAGTACATGTCATAGATTTCGCCATTAGAAGTCAAATGACCTTGGAATTTTTTCCCATACCAAGATGCGCGGCCTTTTTCTTTAAAGCCTTTCGCATTGCGAACTATTTTGTAGTCTTTGCCACGCAAGTGGTAATCTTTGTTCCCACCTAGGCTGTACGGTTCATATTTAGGATGCGCATCCTCGATGTGTTCGACTGAAAGCGGTGTATCCGGTGCAACATCGGATTCGAGTTCGTAACGGCCTTCTTGTTCTTTTTGGCTAGTTGATGAACAGCCTGCCAAAATAAGAGCAGATAAAACCAAGGAATATAAAGCGCGTTTTTGCATGTCTAGGTCGCCTTAGAGAATGCTTTTCGGTGCGTATGAATCGACATCAGAATACCAAAACCAGCCATCAAGGTTACCATTGATGTGCCGCCATAACTGATGAGTGGCAACGGTACACCTACTACAGGTAGGATGCCACTTACCATGCCAATATTTACAAAAATATACACGAAGAAGCTGAGTACAATACTGCCTGCCATCATTCGTCCAAATGCGGTTTGCGCTTGGCTGGCGAGATATAAACCTCGTCCAATAATAAATAGATAGATGGCTAAAAGGCAAAGGAAGCCAATCATACCCCATTCTTCAGCAATTACTGCAAAGATAAAGTCAGTGTGTCGTTCTGGAAGAAATTCTAGTTGTGACTGCGTACCTTGCAACCAACCTTTGCCGGAAATACCACCGGAGCCAATCGCAATTTTACTCTGAATAATGTGGTAGCCCGCTCCTAGCGGATCAGATTCCGGGTTAAATAGAGTACGAACTCGCACTTTTTGATACTCTCGCATCAAGAAAAACCACAGAATTGGAATGAAACCACCTAATGCAATCGCAGCACCTGCAATTATTTTCCAGCTAATGCCGGCGAGGAAGATAACAAAAATACCGGAAGCCGCGATCAGGATCGAGGTACCTAAGTCAGGCTGTTTTGCAATGAGAATGGTTGGTAAGCAGACCATAATCAGTGCAACAATGAGTGTTCTTAGCGTTGGTGGGAGGGGCTGTCTACCAACATAGCGAGCCACCATTAATGGCACCGCGAGCTTCAATAGCTCTGACGGTTGAAAGCGCACAAAACCGAGGTTAAGCCAACGCTGCGCGCCTTTCGATGCTTCACCGAAAAACAGCACGCCGAAAAGCAGTATAACGCCACCAACGAACATCAAAGGTGCCAAGCTTTCGTAAGTTCGTGGAGAAAGCTGTGCAAGGACGAGCATCACAACGAGTGAAAGCACCATTCGCATGGCTTGGCGATCCATCATCAGTAAACTTTGGCCACTGGCGCTGTACATGATCACCAGGCCAAACCCCATCAGGGCCAGTATGCCAAGTAGGAGTGGTAAGTCAATATGGAAGCGTTCAAACAGGGCGCGATTTTTACCTGTAGAGGGATCCATCTTCATTACTGTTTTACCTCTTTCTTCGCATTGTTTTCAGGCTCAATTTCTTCTGGACCAAGAACGACTCGGTCAAAAATTTTCCTTACTACTGGGGCACCGTTACTAGAACCACCACCGGCATTTTCTAGTACTACAGTGACGACCACTTTAGGATCATCAAATGGTGCAAAGCCAGTAAATAACGCATGGTCACGTAAGTGCTCGGCGATCTCATCGGCGTTGTATTCTTCGTTTTCACCCAGACCGAAGACCTGTGCAGTACCTGATTTACCCGCTGTTTCATAATTCATTTTGTAGAATGAGCGGCGAGCTGTTCCGCGCGTGCCATGGTTTACCCGACGCATGCCTTCTTTCGCCATATCCCAGTACTTTTTCGGCACATTCTTGATTGGTGGGTAAGTCACGTATTCTGTCGTTTGCTGCTCTTCGAAGTCGTTACCATTTTCTATCGTCGCTTTGAGCAAGTGAGGTGCGATCACTTCTCCCTCGTTTACTAATACGGAGGTTGCTTTGGCGATTTGCATTGGTGTTGCTGTCCAATATCCTTGGCCGATACCCACAGGGATCGTATCACCTTTATACCATGGGGTTTTATGGCGAGACATTTTCCAGTCACGAGTCGGCATATTCGCCTTACTTTCTTCGTAGATATCGATGCCAGTGTAATCACCAAAGCCGAACATCATCATCCAATTCGAAATACGGTCAATACCCATGTCATAAGCGATTTGATAGTAGAAGGTATCAACAGACTCTTCGATCGACTTAATGATATCGACGCGTCCGTGCCCCCAACGCAACCAGTCACGGAATGGGCGAGTGTTGGAGTTTGGTATGCGCCAATAACCAGGATCATTTCGCGTGGTGTTAGGTGTGACGACACCTTCTTGCAGCGCGGCTACCGCCATAAATGGTTTGATGGTAGACGCAGGGGGGTAAATGCCAAGTGTAGTGCGGTTGACCAAAGGACGGTTTTTATCGTTCAAAAGGGCGCGATAGTCTTTACCTGAGATTCCGTGCACGAACGAGTTAGGATCGTAGCTAGGGCTCGAAACCATAGCCAGTACGCCGTTGTCTCTAGGATCGATCACTACAGCACTGCCTCGGCGGCCGTCCAATAATTGGTGTACGTACAACTGCAAGTTGATATCAAGGTTTAAAACGATGTCTTTTCCGGGTACAGGTGGAACGTACTTTAAGGTACGAATTACTCGGCCGCGGCTGTTTACCTCGACTTCTTGATATCCGGCTGTACCGTGTAAGAGGTCTTCGTAGTATTTTTCAATACCCAGCTTACCAATGTCGCGAGTGGCTTGATAGTTTGCGTCTTTTTCTTCTCGGATCAGGCGCTGCATGTCGCGATCATTGATTCGAGAAACATACCCAATCACGTGGGTTAAGACTTCGCTGAAAGGGTAGTAGCGCTTTAAGGTCGCACTTATTTCCACACCTGGAAAGCGGTACTGATTGACGGAGAATACTGCTACTTGTTTTTCGTTCAGTTGGGTAAGCAGTGGGACCGATTTAAATCGACGAGTCCGTTTACGCTCGTGGTGGAAACGTTCAATCTGGTCTGGTGTAATTTCCAGAATAGTTTGTAATTCTTGGATGGTTGCATCAATGTCTTTAATTTTTTCTGGGGTCAGTTCTAAGTTAAAGACGGGACGGTTCTCTGCCAGTAAAACGCCATTTCGGTCATAAATTAGACCTCGGTTAGGCGCGATAGGCACTACTTTGATGCGGTTATCGTTCGAGCGGGTTTGATAGTCTTGAAACTGGTTCACCTGAATGTTGTACATGTTGGCAACCAGAGCTCCCATCAAGACAACAATACCGATAAAAGCAACAATAGCGCGGCTGGCAAACAGACGCGCTTCGGCTTGATAATCTCGGATTTGACTGCGGCGTTTACGAATCATTAACGCTTGGCTCTAAAGTTAAACAACGATTATTCGCGATGATAAGGGTGGTTAGCGGTGATGCTCCACGCTCGGTATAAGCTTTCTGCCATTACGATACGCACTAGAGGGTGGGGTAGCGTTAAGGCAGATAATGACCAGCTTTGGTCTGCTGCAGCTTTGCATGCAGGAGCGAGTCCTTCAGGACCGCCGATTAATATTGATACATCACGGCCATCTAATTTCCAAGCTTCTAACTGCTCAGCGAGTTGAGGAGTGTCCCATTTTTTACCTGGGATATCTAACGTGACGATACGGTTGCCTTTTGGTACCGCCGCGAGCATCGCTTCTCCTTCTTTTTGCAGGATGCGAGCGATATCGGCATTCTTACCACGCTTGCCAGCAGAGATTTCAATCAACTCCAACGGCATATCATGCGGGAAACGGCGACGATATTCTTGAAAGCCTTCCTCAACCCATTTTGGCATTTTTGTGCCAACAGCAATTAGTTGAATTTTCAAAAGATTAACCCCAGAGTTTTTCTAGCTGGTAGAGTTCGCGGTGCTCTTCTTGCATCACGTGAAGCATGGCGTCGCCCATATCTAGGACTACCCATTCACCTTCGTTTTCACCTTCCATTCCTAGTGGCTCAAGACCGGCTTTTTTCACTTCTGTTGCAACATGGTCAGCGATGGATGAAACGTGGCGTTTGGATGTACCAGTACAGATGATCATGTAATCTGTCACGCTTGATTTATCTTCCACATTTAGGACGATAATGTCTTCCGCTTTCATGTCGTCGGCTTTATCAGCTAAAAAGTCTTTCAGTTCTTCGCGAAGCACTCGGTTTTCCTCGGTTTGTCTCTTATCTCTACAGTGTTTTACATTCTTGCTTGCAAAACAGGTCGCGCACTATATCACGCTTTGATTTTTAAATTGCCAGCTTAATATCAGGAGAGCAGGTTTCTAAGCTCAACTGATGAATAGTTGGCCATACAGACTCGTCATACTGAGTTTTGGCTTTTATCTCGGCTTGAGCCAACAAGGAGAGCAATGCACAAATACGACTCGCTGATAAGCGGGTCAGTGCTGCGTTATAGAGTGGACGCTTGTTTTGCCAAACTCGATATTTCTCAAATACCTGGTTCATTCCCATTTGACTTAAGTCTTGATGCATATTTAAAAGTTGGCTCAACTCTTTTTGTACACTTCGAATCAAGATCACGGTCTCAACCCCTTCCGCCTCAAGTTGGCGAAGAATACGTTGTGTACGGTTTGCTTTACCTGCCAGTAAGGCGTCGATCCAGTTAAAGGTAGTGAAGTGGTTATGGCGACTTAGGGCTTCCTCTAAACGTATGATGGTAAGCTCACCATCCGGGTAGAGCAGGGCCAATTTCTCTAAGCTTTGTGTCAATGCAAATAGGTTACCTTCATGCCATTGAGCCAACATTTGCAGTGATTGCTGATCGGGTTTTAGTCCCAACGTGCGGCAACGTGTCTGAATGAACATCGGTAGGCGTTGAAGGTCTGGCGACAAACAGCTTACCCAGTCGCCTTTTGAGCTTAATGCTTTGAACCATTTCGCATTTTCTTGGGCTTTGGTCAGTTTGCTACCAACAATGACGAGCATGATGTCATCATGAAGCATATCACACAGTGTTTGCAGCTCTTTGCTGACGGCGGTTGTCACGCCACTCTCTGGAATTTCAAGCTCGATCAATTGACGGTTTGAGAACAGGCTCATCGCTTGGAAGCAATCGTAAACTTGATTCCAGTCTATGCTAGCATCCACCGCAAAACGGTGTTTTTCCTCAAAACCTTGCTGAAACGCTGCCTTTTGGATTGCTTGGCGGCTTTCTTGAATCAGTAACGGCTCATTACCAAAGATTAAGTAAACCTGTTTAACTTGTTTAGTTAAATGATCCGTTAGCTTATCGGCATAAATTCGCATAGTGACTAAGAGTTTTTGTTCGCTGGCTCAGAGATTTGTCCTGCTTCATATTCGGCACGAATACGGCCCAACTGGCGCATCATCTGTTTTGCAGCTTGCAAGCGCATCTCGTCTTCAATTACGTCACGCTCAACAGATTTTGCAAGTGCGGTCAACGGGTTGTCTAGGTAGTTGCGGTTTACTGTTGTCGTAAAGTTTTTAGAACCATAGCCAGGAATTGTCACACGGTATTTTACTACGTATGTCAGCTCTTTTTCTGCTGCACGGCTATTTTGATAAAGCGATAGTGTACGCTCATCGATTGTCGCTTCCGTCAAATGAAGGTTGGGTACCGTCGATGAGGGTTGAACAAGTTCAACTTTGTTCAGTTCGAGTTGAGAGCGAACATAGCGAGTTAATTCACTGTATTCATCGTAGCTGGAGAAAGACATAGTGTGCAGCTCTTCCGGTACGGAATACTCGCCGCGAAGGTGAAAACCACAGGCAGAAAGAAGCCCCGCTAATACCAATACCACTGGTAGTTTAATCAAAGAGAAAAAGCGCATTGATTGTATTCATCCTAAATTGAAGGGGTTATTTACCTTAAACCACTCATGTGAATGGTTTGAGGTAAATAAACAGGGTAGCGAACTACCCTGTTTAATGACTCTTGGTTAACAAATAAGTTCGCTAAACAGAGACAAATTGCAAGCTGTGATTAGTTTGCAACGATGTTCAGCAGTTTACCTGGAACGTAAATAACTTTACGAATAGTCAGGCCATCAGTGAACTTAACCACGTTTTCGTCGTTTAGACCAAGCTGTTCGATATCGTCTTTAGAGATATCCGCTGGGACTGTTAGCTTCGCACGTAGCTTACCGTTAACTTGAACAACGATAGTTTTTTCGTCTTCAACTAGCGCTTTTTCGTCAAACGTCGGCCATGCCGCGTTATCAATGTCTGTTTCACCTAGTGCTGCCCATAGCTCGTATGAGATATGCGGAGTGATAGGGTAAAGCATGACAACAATAGCTTTCAGTGCTTCGTCAAGGATTGCACGATCTTGCGCAGATTCTTGAGGCGCTTTCGCTAGTTTGTTCATCAGCTCCATGATCGCTGCGATCGCGGTGTTGAATGTTTGACGACGAGCGATATCGTCCGTCACTTTCGCGATAGTTTTGTGAACGTCGCGGCGAAGTGCTTTTTGATCACCAGAAAGCGCTGAGGTATCTACTGCTTCTGCTGCGCCTTTCGCTGTGTGCTCTTTAACTAGTTTCCAAACACGTTTTAGGAAGCGGTTCGCACCTTCTACGCCAGACTCTTGCCATTCAAGTGTCATGTCCGCTGGAGACGCGAACATCATGAATAGACGTACTGTGTCAGCGCCGTACTTGTCTACCATTTCTTGAGGGTCGATACCGTTGTTCTTAGACTTAGACATCTTGATCATGCCTGAGTGCGTTACATCACGACCTTCAGTGTCTTTAGCAGAAGTAATGCGGCCTTTACCATCACGTTCAACGGCTACGTCTGTTGGAGCTACCCACTCTTTGCCGCCTTTCTCGTTCTCGAAGTAGAACGCATCAGCCAGTACCATGCCTTGACACAGTAGTTGCTTGAACGGTTCGTCAGAAGTTACGTAACCCGCATCGCGCAGTAGTTTGTGGAAAAAGCGTGAGTACAGTAGGTGCATACAAGCGTGCTCGATACCACCGATGTACTGATCTACTGGTAGCCAGTAGTTTGCTTTTTCTGGGTCTAGGATGTCGTCCGCTTGTGGTGAACAGTAACGCGCGTAGTACCAAGAAGATTCCATGAACGTATCGAACGTATCTGTCTCACGTAGAGCAGGTTCGCCGTTAAAGGTTGTCTTCGCCCACTCTTTGTCTGCTTTGATTGGGCTGGTTACGCCGTCCATTACCACGTCTTCTGGAAGAATCACTGGTAGTTGGTCAGCAGGTACTGGGTGAACTTCACCGTCTTCAGTCGTTACCATTGGGATTGGTGCGCCCCAGTAACGTTGACGAGATACACCCCAGTCGCGTAGACGGAAGTTTACAGTCTTAGTGCCTTTGCCTTCTGCTTCTAGCTTCGCTGCAATTGCATCGAACGCCGCTTGGAATTCTAGGCCGTCGAATTCACCAGAATCGAACAGTACGCCTTTCTCTGTGTATGCCGCTTCAGAAATGTCTAGCTCGCTGCCATCAGCAGGCTTGATAACAGGCACGATGTCTAGACCGTACTTCGTTGCGAACTCGTAGTCACGTTGGTCGTGTGCAGGTACTGCCATTACCGCGCCTGTACCGTAGTCCATCAGTACGAAGTTTGCTACGTAAACAGGAACTTCACGGCCGTTCAATGGATGAATAGCAGTAAGGCCAGTAGCCATACCTTTCTTCTCCATTGTCGCTAGCTCAGCTTCTGCAACCTTGTTGTTCTTACATTCGTCGATAAACGCTGCAAGCTCTGGGTTGTTCTCTGCAGCAAGAGCTGCAAGAGGGTGGCCGGCTGCGATGCCCACGTAAGTCACACCCATTAGCGTATCTGGACGTGTTGTGTAAACTTCTAGGTCTTGTTGACCCTTAACTTCAAACTTCAGCTCAACGCCTTCAGAGCGGCCAATCCAGTTGCGCTGCATGGTTTTTACCATTTCAGGCCAACCTTCAAGCTTATCTAGGTCGTCTAGTAGCTCTTGAGCGTATTCAGTGATTTTGATGAACCATTGAGGGATTTCTTTTTGCTCTACAGGCGTATCACAACGCCAGCAACAACCGTCTTCAACCTGCTCGTTTGCAAGAACAGTTTGGTCGTTAGGACACCAGTTAACAGAAGAAGTCTTTTTGTAAACTAAACCTTTCTCGTAAAGTTTAGTGAAGAACTCTTGTTCCCAGCGGTAGTACTCCGGTGTACATGTTGCGAATTCACGGTTCCAATCGTAACCAAAGCCTAGAAGCTTAAGTTGGTTCTTCATGTATTCGATGTTTTCGTAAGTCCAAGGTGCTGGCGCAGTTTTGTTTTTTACTGCTGCGTTTTCTGCAGGTAGACCGAATGCGTCCCAACCGATTGGTTGCATCACGTTTTTGCCTTGTAGGCGTTGGAAACGAGATACTACATCACCGATAGTGTAGTTGCGCACGTGACCCATGTGCAGTCGACCACTTGGGTATGGGAACATGGACAGACAGTAGAATTTTTCTTTATTTGGGTCTTCACTTACAACAAAGGTTTTGTTGTCATCCCAGTGCTTTTGAACTTTTTGTTCAATATCTTGTGGGTTGTATTGTTCTTGCATCGATGGTATCCGTTATCTTGGAATTTGTGAGTTCGGTTAGAACAGACTTAAATAGATCGTCATAGAATACCTAAAGCTAGGGATCACAACAATAGCCAATCTGTACCCATGCGCCCTTAAGTGACGCAGGTAGGAGAAAGATGGAGGTCAGTTATGCCTAAACGTAAAACAGGTTATGAGGAAATGCTCGAGGATGTGATTGAAACCTTGAAGCACAGTCCGGAAGAAGTTAACAAAGCGATTGAGACGTCGGGCAAAGTGGTGGATGCTGCTAATGACTTGACCAAAGATGAATTGGCTTTAATCAAAGCGTACCTTAAAGCAGACTTAAAAGAGTTTTCAGAGAGTTACGAGGATAGCAAAAGCGGCCCGTTTTACTTAACGATTGCGGACTCGATATGGCAAGGGCTGTTAGAGATTACTGACCGAACTAAAGTTGAGTGGGTTGAGTTGTTCGATGACTTAGAGCATCAAGGGCTATATGAAGCAGGAGAGGTGATAGGCTTAGGCACTTTAGTCTGTGATGAGTGTGGTCACAAGACAACGTATAACCACCCAACTGTAATCATTCCGTGTATTAAATGTGGTCACAAAGGCTTTACTCGTCAGTCATTAAAGCCATAAATGGCGCGTAACGACAGTATAATGCTATGAATAAAAAAGAGGCTTAGTCGCCTCTTTTTTGTCTTTTCTACTTTCAAGCTGTTATCAGCTCTGTTTTCTTCTTAAGCCGAGCGCCAGCGCTAAACTTAACCCAACCCAAATATACAATGGCCAAGTACCAAGGACTCGATATGGCGTTTGTCCATTGGTTGGGGTGAGCTCTGCGCGCAGTACTGCAGTTTCAAACTGCGGTACTTGCTCAACGATTTTACCTTTGTGATCGGTTACCGCTGTTAATCCGTTGTTAGTCGAGCGGATGAGCGGTTTACCTAACTCTAAGGCACGCATACGGGCGATCTCCATATGCTGAAGAGGACCGATAGAGTGACCAAACCATGCATCATTTGAAAGCGTTAGAATGAAGTCTGTTTCGTCAGTCACATTTTGACGCACTTGCTCATTAAAGATGATCTCATAGCAAAGCGCTGGTGCCATGTGCATGCCATTCGCAACGATGTTTGGCTGCACAAAAGCCCCACGGCTAAACGACGACATCGGTAGGTTAAAGAATGGCGCTAATGGGCGCAAAATATCTTCAAATGGTACAAACTCACCAAATGGTAGTAGGTGATGCTTATGGTAACGTTCGCTTAAATCGAAGCTGTAGTCACCGTATGGTGTGATGCCTAGGGACAGAATACTGTTGTAGAACTGTCGATCTTCAGCTTGGTTGACGACACCGGTGATGATTGCGCTGTTATTCATTTTTGCAGCGCTGTCGATATTGCTCAAAAATGAAGGCACTTCAATTTCAAAAGCGGGAATTGCTGCTTCTGGCCAAACGATAATGTCAGCGTCCCAGTTTTCACGAGTTAAGTCAGCGTACTTCATGATGGTTGGCCAACGTTGACTTGGTAGCCACTTTAGGTTTTGGTCTACGTTACCTTGAATTAGTGCGAGCTTAGTCGTGTCTTCTGGTCGGGGTGTTACCCAATCGTAGTTGCGAATCCCAAAGCCAGTACTGAGTAGCACCGCAGGGATAATCACCATCAGCCACTGCTTATGAATCCAGGCATAGGCTAACGCCCCTGCGCTGATAAGGATAAATAGAGTAAGCAGTTCTACGCCGCCAATTGGTGCAAAGCTTGCGAGTGGAGCATCTATCTGGCTATAGCCTAGCCATAACCAAGGGAAGCCAGTCATCACCCAACCACGCAACCAATCACTGATCAGCCATAAAGCAGGTGCAGCGAGAAGTGCTTTTGTGAGCGTAAATTGAGGAAACAGCTTGTTGTTGAGCCAAGCAAATAAGCCTGAATAAACAGCCAAGTAGGCAACAAGCAAGCCCATTAAAAATAAATTGGCAATGAGCGGCATACCGCCAAAACCGGAGATACTGACGTAAACCCAGCTAACGCCAGTTGCAAATTGACCTAACCCCCAAGCATAACCAATCCATAGTGCGCGTTTCGGAGTTTGGTTAGCAAGAAGAATCAGTAGAATTGCTGGGCTAAGAATGGCAATAGGCCACAGCTGGTAAGGAGCGAAAGCGAGTGTAGTAGAGGCGCCAACAAAAGCGGCTACTGAGGGCCGCTTAAGGCGATGAAAGAGTTCATTCATCATTGTAATTTTCTGAGATTCCCAATGGGTATCGCGTTACTCTTGAGTGGCTTCAACCAGGGTTTCTTCGTCTGGGATCGTCACTTGGAGTTGAATGACACGACGGTTATCGGCAGCGGTGACTTTGAAGTTGTAGCCTTCAATTTCAACCAGTTCACCACGAGAAGGTAAGTGACCAAAGGCAGTCATGACCATACCACCAACGGTATCAACTTCCTCATCGCTGAAGTTGGTTCCGAATGTCTCATTAAACTCTTCGATGGTTGTCAGCGCTCTGACAGCAAACGTATGCTTGCTTAGTTTACGAATGTCCGTCTCTTCACTTTCATCGAATTCATCTTCAATATCCCCGACGATTTCCTCAAGGATATCTTCAATGGTCACAAGACCAGAAACACCACCGAATTCATCGACAACAATGGCCATATGATAACGTTCTTCACGGAATTCTTTCAGCAGTCGATCAACGCGTTTACTTTCCGGTACTACAACCGCTGGTCGAATGACTTCTTCGATATCAAATGGATTGCTGCCTGAGCCTAAGTATTTAAGTAAGTCCTTCGCTAGAAGTATGCCTTCCACATGGTCTTTATCTTCGCTGATCACAGGGTAGCGAGAGTGTTGAGCATCGGTAATCAAAGCAACCAAGGTATCAAGGTCGTGAGTACGCTCAACGGTAACCATTTGCGAACGCGGGATCATAATGTCACGCACACGCATTTCGGAGATTTCCATAACACCTTCGAGCATATCGCGAGTGTCATGGTCAATCAGGTCGTTAACTTCAGAGTCGCGGATAACATCCACAAGCTCTTGGCGATCTTTTGGTTCGCCCTGAAATAGTTGACCTAGACGTTCAAAGAAGGACTTTCTACTCGGACCTTCTGCCTTTTCTTTCTTATCTTCGTTAGAAGAGGGAGAATTATCTTCGTTCATTGTTTCTCAATTAAGTAACGCTATCAGAAGTGTGATAGCACACATAGAGAGGCGAACACGAGAGTCATTTAGGTGGTTCGCCTTTCCCTGTCGAGTGGCCAATAGCTACTCTTTTTCAGCAATGTAAGGATCTTCATAACCCATACCTTGCATGATTTCGGTTTCGAGGGACTCCATCTCTTCGGCTTCGTCATCCTCTATATGATCATAACCTAGCAGATGCAAGCTGCCATGTACAACCATATGCGCCCAATGTGCTAGCAGAGGCTTGCTCTGTTCAACCGCCTCTTTTTCAACAACTTGGCGGCAAATAATCAAATCACCAAGTAAATCTATTTCCATACCAGGAGGTGCTTCAAATGGAAACGACAACACATTAGTTGGTTTATCTTTGCCGCGATACTCATGGTTGAGCGTATGACTTTCTTGTTCATCAACAATACGAATGGTGACTTCGGCTTGTGGCTGGAAGAGAGGGATTGTCTTATCTAGCCACAATTGGAAATCTTGCTGCGAAGGCAGACCTTCTTCATTTTCGACTGCCAGTTGCAGATCAAGTTCAATCGCCATGGTTATTCCTTAGTTGAAGCAACTTGTGCATTCAGTTCGGCTTTTGCTGCTTCTAGTAACTTCGCGTCGCGTTCTTCACGACGGCGTTTCTCGAACTCTTTACGCTCTTTCTGGTCTTGTGCTTCCCACTTCTCGTACGCGTTAACGATACGAGCAACCACAGGGTGACGTACAACGTCGTCGGCTAAGAAGAAGTTAAAGCTGATGTCGTCAACTTCGCTTAGTACTTCAATAGCATGACGAAGACCCGATTTCGCACCACGAGGTAAGTCAATCTGCGTGACATCACCAGTGATAACCGCGCGAGAGTTAAAACCAATACGCGTTAGGAACATCTTCATCTGCTCAACAGTGGTGTTCTGACTCTCATCAAGAATGATGAAGGCGTCGTTTAGAGTACGACCACGCATGTAAGCAAGAGGGGCAACCTCAATCACGTTACGTTCAATCAGCTTCTCTACGCGCTCAAAGCCCAGCATTTCAAATAGGGCGTCGTATAGCGGACGTAGGTATGGGTCGACTTTCTGGCTTAAATCACCAGGTAGGAAGCCCAATTTCTCACCAGCTTCAACCGCTGGACGAGTAAGTAGAATACGGCGGATCTCTTGGCGCTCTAGTGCGTCAACAGCTGCTGCTACAGCAAGGTAGGTTTTACCTGTACCTGCCGGGCCAATACCAAAAGAAATATCATGCGTGACCATGTTAACCAAGTACTGCGCTTGGTTTGGCGTACGTGGTTTGATCACACCTTTCTTGGTTTTGACGAAGACTTCTTTACCATGCTCGATATTAGACTCAGTATTCTGCTCAAGAACACCAGACTCTTTGATCGCTAGATGGATTTGCTCAGGCTCAATATCTGGGATCTCACCTCGTACAGGTGCGGTATCAACATATAGAGTTTTCAGGATATCCAGCGCAGCTGATGCGGTATGAGGTTTACCGACAATCGTAAAGTGGTCACTACGGTGGTTAATTTCAACGCCTAGACGACGTTCTAAATGCTTGATGTTGTCATCGAATGGACCGCACAGGCTAGCTAGTCGGCGGTTGTCTGAAGGTTCTAGGTTAATTTCTAGAGTTACGATTTTATTGCTCAATGTTGCCTCTCATTTTTTGCCACTTAGTGAGAGCCTGATAACGACCAGGCTCTCTATGGCTATTTATACGAGCTTACGGCGTAAAAGTAGCTACACCCAGCTCATCTTCGCGACGTGTTTTCGCCATCATCTGCGTTGGGGAAATCACACTACGAAGATCCATGTCTTTTTCAGTACGTACTAGCTCACCACGCAGTGAGTTTGCAAATACGTCTACGATCTTCACATCAACGAACTGACCAATTAGGTCTGCACTACCTTCAAAGTTTACTACACGGTTGTTTTCTGTACGAGCGCGTAGTTCCATTAGGTTTTTCTTCGAAGGGCCTTCAACTAGAACACGTTGTTCTGTGCCAAGCATTAAGCGAGAGTAACGCATCGCTTGAGCATTGATAGTTTGCTGTAGTTCGTAAAGGCGCTCTTTCTTCACTTGTTCTGACACATCACAAGGGTAATCCGCTGCTGGCGTACCTGGACGTGGAGAGAAAATAAAGCTGAAGCTCATGTCAAAGTCTACATCTTTGATTAGCTTCATGGTGTCTTGGAAGTCTTTGTCTGTCTCACCAGGGAAACCAACAATAAAGTCTGAACTGATTTGAATATCAGGACGAGCTTTACGCAGTTTACGGATGATCGATTTGTATTCGATAGCGGTGTGAGGGCGTTTCATCATCGTTAGGATACGGTCACTACCACTTTGCACAGGTAAGTGCAGGAAGCTCACAAGTTCTGGCGTATCTTCGTATACTGCGATGATGTCGTCTGTGAATTCTAACGGGTGGCTCGTCGTGAAACGAATACGGTCGATACCATCGATAGACGCAACCAAACGAAGCAGTTCTGCAAATGAACAGATCTCACCATCGTGCATAGGACCACGGTACGCGTTTACGTTTTGCCCCAGAAGGTTTACTTCACGTACGCCTTGTTCAGCAAGTTGGGCGATTTCGAACAGTACGTCATCCATTGGACGGCTTACTTCTTCACCACGAGTGTACGGTACGACACAGTAAGTACAGTACTTAGAGCAGCCTTCCATAATAGAAACGAATGCTGTCGCACCTTCTGCGCGAGGTTCAGGTAGGCGGTCGAATTTTTCGATCTCTGGGAACGAAATGTCCATAACTGGTGCATCATCGGACTGAGATTGTTTGATCATCTCAGGTAGGCGGTGCAAAGTTTGTGGGCCAAAAATAACGTCAACGTATGGTGCACGTTCACGAATATGGTCACCTTCTTGCGTTGCTACACAACCACCTACACCGATAACTACGCCAGGTTTTTTATCTTTTAGTGTTTTCCAGCGGCCTAGCTGGTGGAAAACTTTCTCTTGCGCTTTTTCACGGATCGAACAGGTGTTAAGTAGAAGTACGTCTGCTTCCTCTGGCTCTTCCGTCAGCTCGTAGCCGTTTGCAGCATTAAGCAGGTCGGCCATTTTTGATGAATCGTATTCGTTCATCTGGCAGCCCCAGGTTTTAATTAGCAGTTTCTTACTCATCTCACTTTCGCTCGTTCAGTTGTACTTAAATCGGAGAGCTATTGCTCAAATTATAGCCGCCATCACGGCGGTAAGCGGCGTATTGTACTGCTTTAAAAAGCACCTGACTAGTGATCTAGCTAATTCTCTGCAAAGCCTGATGAAATCTAGTTTTTCGCCCTATGCAGAACAAGGTTTTTTGTTAAACAATTTTGTAAAAATAGCCATGGAAAGTACAATAAAAAACGCCAATTAATCAGCACGATGAAGAGTGAAAAATGAACAAGTATGACATCGCCGTGATCGGTGGCGGTATGGTCGGGGCAGCCGTCGCTGTTGGATTTGCCAAGCAGGGCAGAAGCGTTGTCTTGGTTGAAGGTACAAAACCTAAAGTTTTTGATGCCGCTCAGGCGATGGATATTCGTGTATCTGCAATCTCGCACCAGTCGGTGGAGTTACTTGATTCACTCGGAGCATGGTCAGAGATCAAGAGCATGCGAGTTTGTCCTTATCGGCGGTTAGAAACTTGGGAGCACCCAGAGTGCCGTACTCGTTTTCACTCTGATGAATTGTCATTGGATCAGCTAGGTTACATTGTTGAAAATCGCCTAATCCAATTAGGTCTTTGGCAAGTCTTCTCTCAGTATGAAAATCTAACCGTGATGTGTCCTGAGCGATTAAAAGCCATTGAGTTTGCAGATGTAAATCTTGTGACACTAGAAAGTGGGGAGCAGTTTGAAGCTAACTGGGTGATTGGTGCTGATGGTGCAAACTCTAAAGTTCGTCAATTGGCTGGAATTGGTGTAACTGCGTGGGATTACCGACAACACTGCATGTTGATTAACGTGAAAACAGAATTGCCTCAGCAAGATATTACTTGGCAACAATTTACACCTTCAGGCCCACGTTCATTTTTACCTCTGTGCTCTTTGAGTAACGACGATGGTCAAGTAGAAGGCCAAGGTTCTTTGGTTTGGTATGACTCGCCTAAACGTATTAAACAACTGTGTGCGATGAGTAAACCTCAACTAAGAGAAGAAATTTTACGTCATTTCCCTGCTGAATTAGGCGATATTGAAGTTTTACAGTTTGGCTCATTCCCACTCACTCGTCGTCATGCGCAAAGCTACTCAAGCAAAAATTGCGTATTAGTGGGTGACTCTGCCCATACGATCAACCCGCTTGCAGGGCAAGGGGTAAACTTAGGCTTCAAAGATGTAGACGTTCTCCTTTCGGTAACAGAACAACAAGAAAAGCTGGAAGATACCTTACTCGCGAAATACGAACGCGCACGTCGACCTGACAACTTACTCATGCAGACGGGCATGGACTTTTTCTATAAAGGTTTTAGCAACGATCTAGGGCCATTGAAGTTCGTACGTAATGCTGCATTGAAGCTTGCTGAAAACTCAGGGCCAATTAAGGCTCAAGTACTGAAATACGCGTTAGGTATGTAGTAAGCTACTCAAATCACAGATAGAAAAAAAGCGAGCCATGAGCTCGCTTTTTTAATTCGGCAAATCTAATGATTTCCCGAGTCCAGAACCAAAAAAAGAAAAAACCCAGCAAAGTCATGCTGGGTTTTCCGATAATGGTGCGGAAGGAGAGACTTGAACTCTCACACCTTGCGGCGCCAGAACCTAAATCTGGTGCGTCTACCAATTC
>NZ_JAWOWJ010000014.1:0-95920 GCF_033340495.1 Vibrio sp. 1249-1 | reverse complement strand
ACACTAGCTCAGTTGGTAGAGCGCAACCTTGCCAAGGTTGAGGTCACGAGTTCGAACCTCGTGTGTCGCTCCAAATTATTCAGATATGGCCATGGCGGTATCTCGATGCCAAGTGCATCAACTTAAAACCAGCGAAAGCTGGTTTTTTTGTATCTGAAGACTGATAAATTCACACCATCTCTTTTTCATTACCTGTGAGCTTAGCAACCCCATCTCTGTCACGAGTTTCTGATATTAAGTGTGACCCGATGTTTCGCACCTCAGCCAATTTCAGTTTACAATACGGGCTTCCAAAGGATTTGACGAAGACGCATGAGAAATACCGACGATTACATCATTTTTTATCACTTGATCGAGCAAGGTTCATTCAGTGCTGCCGCGAGACATATGTCACTGACCAAATCGGTCGTCAGTAAACGGATTGCCAAGCTTGAACAAGAGCTTGGTGTACAGCTTCTCTACCGAACAACGCGAACGCTAACGTTGACTGAAGCAGGACGAGCGTTTTTTACTCATGCAAAAGCGGTTTATCAAGCGGTGGCAACGGCGGAAGAATCCATTGTGGGTTTAGGTAAAAACTTATCTGGAAACATTAAAATTTCGGTGCCTACTATCTCTGGTGAATTAATTCTTCCTCAAGTGATTAATGAATTTAATCAGAAATACCCAGACATCAATATCGATATGGATCTAGATAATCGTTTCGTCGATATCGTGAATGAACGTTTTGATTTGGCAATTAGAACGGGTGTGTTGCCAGATTCTAGTCTGATTGCAAGAAAGCTGGTGGATGCAAATTGGATCATTTGCGCGTCACCCCAATACCTAGCTAAACATGGCATACCTAAACAACCTCAAGCCTTGGCTAAACACAATTGTTTAGTCTATTCCTACCAAGAAACCGGAGCGCATGAGTGGGCGTTTAAAGATGGAGACGAGGTATATCAAATCACCGTCGACGGTAACCTCTGTACTAACAATTCTTCTGTATTGAGAAATGTGGCGCTGTTAGGGCAGGGAATCATCTATGTGCCGCGTGTATTGGTTTATGAAGACTTAAAGCAAGGCAGTCTGATTCAGTTATTTAAAGACGAAACAGCCAAATGTTTGGGTATTTATGCGGTGTACCCTTACACTCGTCAGCAACCAGAAAAAATTAAGATCTTTATCGATCATCTATACACAAGCTTTCAAAGTCAAAACCATCGATTTTAAGCCAATAACTCAACACCGATCGTTATGTTGGTGTTGAGCTTATGTTTCCATCTTCATTTCTAAGAGTCCTCTTAAATTTAGGAGCTTACGCTTCTCCTCGTTTTCTTCACTAATATTGATAACAAGATACCCCGCACAACTGTTAACAAATGGTTTTGCTATTGTTTCTTTTAAGAAACGGTCTGTTTCTTACGTTAAATTTCTCAAATGTGAAAGATAAGTAACAGAAAAATAAAGAATTATTTTGTTTGTTGTTTATTGATTACGTATTGTTCGTCCGCCTGACATAGACGCAGAGAAATGGACTGCTTATAGTGGCTCAAACGCCATGCCTGCCGCTAAGCGGTGTTGTGAGCGAAGTACAATAACTAGAGATACGGATATGAAACAAAAGCAGCTGATTGAAGAATTTAAAACCATCGTGGGGGAAGAAAATGTTCTAACCGACGAGGTTAAAACGAAATATTACCGCTCGGGGTTTCGTTCGGGTAGTGGTAATGCGCTTGCTATCGTGTTTCCTAACACTCTTCTAGAACAATGGAAGATTATTAAACAGTGTGTTGAAGCAAACTGCATCATTATCATGCAGGCGGCTAAAACAGGTTTAACAGAGGGCTCGGCTCCGAGTGGTAATGATTATGATCGCGATGTGGTTGTGATCAATATTACCAAAATCAAGAAGATTCACTTATTAGATGGCGGTAAGCAGGCGGTTTGCTTGCCTGGTGCGAGCTTACACTCTTTGGAGAAAGAGTTGAAGGCAGTGAACCGAGCACCGCATTCTATCATCGGCTCTTCATCGCTAGGTGCCACTGTGGTCGGTGGTATCGCCAATAACTCAGGCGGTGCGCTAGTTAAGCGTGGTCCTGCTTATACGGAACTGGCGATCTATGCGCAGGTGGATAAGCAAGGCCAGTTACATTTGGTGAACCACCTTGGTATTGAAGGATTAGGTGAAACGCCAGAAGAAATTCTAACAAACCTGCAAGAAGGGAACTTTGACCCAGCGAAGATCATTCATGATGAGCGAATGGCATCAGACAAAGAATACGATGAACGTGTTCGAGACGTGACTTCTGACATTCCTTCTCGCTTTAATGCCGATGAACGCCGATTATTTGAAGCCAGTGGCTGCGCTGGTAAGTTGGGGGTTTTTGCCGTTCGGGTTGACAGCTACCCAGTACCCGAAAAAGAGCAGGTTTTTTACCTTGGCACCAATGACCCTGCGAAACTAACGAAGTTGCGAAAAGACTTCTTATCTACGTTTGATAACTTGCCTGAGATGGGAGAATACTTGCATCGAGATATCTTCAACATGGCAGAGAAGTACGGCAAGGATGTGTTCTTATCCATCGACTTGTTAGGTACAGATAAGTTGCCAAAAATGTTCGCACTTAAAGCTAAGGTAGAAAATTTCTTAGAGCGCATCCCATTTGTCAGTAAATATCTACCAGACACCATTTTGTACTACGCGAGCAAGTTGTTCCCACAACATTTACCAGAACGAATGCTGGATTTCCGTGACAAGTATGAGCATCACCTGGTATTGAAAATGAGTGATGGTGGTATTGCTGAGGCGCAAAAATACCTCAAAGAAGTTTGGGCTGTTGAAGACGACTGTGATTTCTTCGAGTGTACGCCGGAAGAGGGTAAAAAAGCTTATTTACATCGCTTTGCAGCAGCAGGTGCAGCAATTCGTTACGAGACGATTCACCGAAAAGACGTAGAAGACATCGTTGCACTTGATATTGCTTTGCGACGTAATGATGAAGAGTGGCTAGAAACTTTGCCTGAAGAGGTAAGTAAGAACCTTGTTCAAGCGCTCTATTATGGTCACTTTATGTGTTACGTCTTCCATCAAGATTACATTTTCAAAAAAGGGACTGACACGAAGTTGATGAAAAAGATGATGCTAGAGCACCTCAATAGCCGTGGTGCCAAATACCCAGCAGAACATAACGTGGGTCACTTGTATGAAGCCGAAAACTCGTTGCAGAAGTTTTACCACGAATTAGACCCAACCAATACCTTTAACCCTGGTATTGGGAAAATGGACAAATATAAGCGTAATTGTAACTGCTGTGCGTAATGTGCTGTCTCACCATGATTAATAATCGTTGTTCATCGTTAAAATGATGGGCATAAGATAAACCCTGATGACACTCGTGACATCAGGGTTTTGTGTTTTGGGTCTTTTATTGATGACTGGTATCGGCGTTGAAACAGCGACTAAAGAGCACGTACTGCAGCGGCGGCGATGATGCCTGCTGCAATTGCGGGTAGAGGCTTTTTCACGATGAACATGACAACGGCAGTAGAAAACAGTGCTGCTCTAGCACCATTATCCCCCTCTACTGCTAGCGGAGCTAAAAGCGCAACCAGTACGGAACCTGACATCGCAGTAATGAAACGTTGAACCCGTTCGCTAATTGGAATGAATGACATAACATACACTCCGCCCCAGCGGGTTATGAGCGTGACTAACGCCATAGCGATGATGATAAGCAGTGTGCCACCTATGGTTGTTTCGATGTTCATGCTTTCTTCTCCTTCCAACAAGCACCCAATACTCCGCCAGTAATGGCGCCAACCACTACGTGGCTATTCTCTGGCAAATACCAATACGCCAACATAGAAGAGGCTGCTGCTATGGCCCAAATCGCAAAGATTCTTAAGTCTTTCGGCCCGGCTACCACCATAGACAGCAGGAAGCATCCCATAACCATATCGAGCCCTAGGCCCACCGGATCTTTGATTGCGCTACCAAAATAAATGCCGATCCAGGTGCCCACAATCCAAAAAGACCACATCGCTAAGCCGCCACCAACAAGCAAGCCAAAGCCTGGTTCTCTTCTACCAAATGCATTGAGTGCCATTGCCCAGTTAGCGTCTGATGCTACCAGCATTACACCGTAACGTTTTGTTGGTGGGAGTTGTCGTAACCATGGATAAAGTGTGGCTCCCATCAAGAGGTGACGAGCATTAATCGCAAATACAGTAATAAGTACTGGAATGAGAGGGACTTCTGCTCCCCACATTTCTAACGTGGCAAATTGTGAAGCACCGGCGAAGACCAGTGTGCTCATCAACATAGTGGGAAATACATCTAGTCCAGTCTGTACGGCAGCAACACCGAAAGCGAGGCCAAATATGACCACGAACATAGAGAGGGGTAAAAGTTGGGTGAAGCCGTTCCAGACGTCAAGCCGATTAAATTCGTGCAACTCAGTGGAGGAGCGTTGAAGATGTTGAGTATTTTCTGTCATAGAGATACCTAGCTAGCAGGCAAAGGGGCAGTGCCATACGAGTATGTTTGTTGTTCTTTTGTAAACTTCATGTTTAACATCAATTAGAGGGGCTTTCAAACACTAAGTGCTATATGAAAATGAGCCATCCAAGCGGCTTTAAGAAACAGAGTGTAGAGAGTCGTACTTGGTAGTGCTAAAGGAGATTAAAACAACAGAAATAGTAAGCTCTGTTTAATTGATAACATCACGAGCTAGTACAGATTAGTAAATAAGAAAGAAAGCGAGCACGAGGCTCGCTTTTTCGCTCTGTTACGAATAACTGAGTAGGTTTATTTTACGTAGACACGAGGGTTCGCGCTTCCCCAAACCGTGTATAGTTCAGGGAAGATGACTTCTGCGTGTTTTTCCATCTCAGTAGCTGAAATCGTTTTGCCTTGTTGGGAGCCAAACAAAACAACTTCAGAACCAGGCTCAACATCTTTGATATCTGTCACATCTACCATTGTGGTGTTCATTGAAGCAACGCCCGCAACTTTTGCACGTTGGCCATTGATCAGAACTTCTGCCGTATTCCCCATTTTTCGTGGATAACCATCAGAGTAACCAACAGGAATGTTCGCCATTAAGCTTTCTTTGCTTGTTGTGTAGCTGCTGTCGTAACCGACTGTGCTATTTTTTGGCAGGTGGTGAACGGATGCCACGCGTGTTTTGAAAGACACGATAGAAGGGTACTCAGGGTTAGTTGGTAAGTCTCCGTATAAAACGCCACCAGGACGAACCATATCAAGCTGCGCCTCAGGAACATTAAGCGCGGTGTAAGAGTTTGCTACGTGCAGTAAAATGTTGTCGCGTTTTAGATTCGCTTCTTTAATCAGCCATGCAGAACTGTCTTTGAATGAAGCTAACTTTTGGCGCACGTCGTCTGCATTGTAGTTAGGGAAATGAGTCATGATACCAACAATATTAACGCCAGCTTGTTGAGCGATTTCTAGCGCTTCTTTCTTGCCCGCTTCTGTCGTCATATCAACACCATTACGTCCCATACCACCGTCGTTCAGAGCAAGGTGAACTTTGATTTCTTTACCAGCTTTCTCGGCTAGTTTAGACAGTGCTTTAGCTTGCTCTGCTGTGCCTATCAACTCTTCGACGTTTAGGTCGATTACGGCTTCAATCTCGCCAATATCCGCTGAGCGTACACGCATAAGTTGGCCTTTAAAGCCACTGTCGCGAACAGTTTGTGCTTCGGCGTTACTTGCAACGGCAACGCAAGGAATTTGTTGCTCGATAATAGTCGGCATCAGGCCTGCGATACCATTGCCGTATGCGTCGGCTTTCATCACGGCGCAGATTTTCGTTTTGCCATCCATGTGCGATTTAAACTGCTCAATATTATCGCGGAACTGACCTAAGTTTATTTCTAGCCAAGCGTTAGCACCTTGAACTTGCTCTGCTTTTGCTGCTGTATTGCTAATTTGAAGAGGAGCGGCAGTGGCTTGCATTACAGGAACCGCGACTGCAGCAGCGATAGTCAGTGATAGTAAGGTTTTATTTAAGCGCATAAAGTCTCCGTACGCGTTTTTTGTATTGGTTATGTTATTGAGTACTTGGGGAAAGTACCTGACGAAGTAAAACGCTCCAAGTGGTGCTTTGGAGCGTTTATTAAGATAGTGATTTAATATATACCTAAATATACCTCAGTGATGACATTCAATTTAAGCAAATCGGGATTGATTTGATATCTACTAAGGTATCCACTGAGTTTAACTCAGTTTAAAGCGGCTCATTACATCTTTAAGAGAAATGGATAGCTGGCTTAGTTCGCGGCACGCCTGTGCGGTTTGCTCCGAACCTTGCGAGACCTCTTGAGATGCCAAATGTATGTTTTCAATGCTGCGGTTAAGCTCTTCCGCAACAGAGTCTTGCTGGTTACAAGCCGTGGCGATTTGGGTACCCATGTCTGAGATGTCCGAAATCGAATGCTCAATGTCGCTCATCAGCTGTTTTGATTGAATGCCTTGTTCTGCACATTCTGAGATACTGGTTCTAGAAAGTTCAGTAGCTGATTTTGCGTCTTTTGCAAGTGATTGTAGCTGCTCAATGATCGAAGTGATTTCACTCGTTGAATCTTGCGTACGGCCGGCAAGAGTTCGAACTTCGTCTGCAACGACGGCAAAGCCACGACCAGACTCACCAGCACGCGCCGCTTCAATGGCTGCATTAAGTGCAAGTAGGTTGGTTTGATCGGCAATGTCGCGGATAACATCCACGATCACGTTAATTTTATTCGATTGCTGTTCAAGCTCTGCTACGGTATCGCCTGCAGCGCCAATTACGTTTGAAACTTCTTGAATCGCGTCAACCATACCTTGGGTTTCACGAACACCGTGTTGTGTGCGTCGGTTTGCTTCGTTAGCTTGGTTCGCTGAGTCTTCAGTGTTACGAGCAACATCGGCTACGGCCGCTTTCATTTCTGTCATTGCTGTTGCGATGTGCGTAATTTGCAGCTGTTGATCTTTCATACCAGACGCAGAAATATCGGAGATTTGGTTCATCTCTTCGACAGCGCTGCTTAACTGAGTAACTGCAGCAATCACGTTATCGATAACTTGGCGTAAGTCATCTTGCATCTTAGTGGTCGCGTCTGCCAGTTCACCAAGCTCGTCATTGCCGATTGCTTTACGGTCAATGTCACTTGATAGATCACCTGTCGCGATGGCATTTGCTTGCTCAACAACAAGTTTAAGTGGGCCACAAATTAGGCGAGTCAGCACGTATGTCATGCCTACCATGATCAGTAGAATAATCACGTTACTTGCAATTGAAGAATTACTCAATCCATTTACAGAGGACAGGATGTGAGTTTTGTTGCTGTCCATAGCTTCTTTAAGGAGACGGATTAGTTCGCCTAACTCTGAGTCAACCGCTTCGAAAGCAGACAAAGAGTTCGCCAAAATAGGGTGGGCCTTGCTTTTGTCGTTAGCTAGCATCGCTTCATTGTACTGGTCCATAGTAACCAAGTACTTTTTCCATTGACGCATAAGACGCTGGTAAGTTTGCTGCTCTTCGCCAGGCCAGATAGTTTCACCGTAAGCGTTGAGCTCTCTAGTGATCTTTTCGCGTTCTCTAATATTGTTAGAAATTTTAGTTTTGACTTGGTCTGCGTCTTCATAAGTGTACGCAGCAAATTGAGCTCGGCGCCAGCGAGACAAATGATCTCGAATCGAATCGACCCTTTCCATTGCAGGAAGCGTATCATCGGTATAGTTTAAAAGCTCAGATTTGATGCTTTTGAGCTCTGTAGATAAAAACACGCCAAATGCAATGTTGACGATGGCAATGAGTAAAAACGATAGCGATATCTTTTTCGCTATAGAAAGATTCTTGATAGACATTAGTGATATACCTTGTTTTTCTTATGTTGTGTCGCCAAAGTAAACCACATCCTTATATGTGATATATGTCCATTAAATTACTGCAACCCGTGTAACGTACCATTATTTATTGATATTTTCGATAATGAATTGAGCTTTGTTTGAAAATAAAAAAGTCAATGATTTTATAAAGGTACGACCACATTCGATATAAAGTTATCGGTAACAAAATATGATGTTCTGTACGCAGTCGTGCCAAGAGTAGGGAATCAAATTGTTACAGATGTTACAGCGGTGAAAAGATCAGCGTTCATAACGTGATAGTCGCGTGTTTACCTCGAAGCAGTTACGGACACTAATATGCGTATGACTTCAAGGCTAATGAAAGGGAACGGGTGCTTATTGGTCTATTTGAATGCCAAACGTACTAGTCAGATCGCTTTTTAAGCACTTAAATCAAAAAGATAAAATTTATTGTTGACCAGATAAATTAATCCGTTAAAGTACGCCTCGTTCTCACGGCAAAGGTCGCTGAGACAGATGGTGTCTAACCCATCGCATGATTGCGTTGCCCTGGTGGTGGAATTGGTAGACACAAGGGATTTAAAATCCCTCGGCGTTCGCGCTGTGCCGGTTCAAGTCCGGCCCGGGGCACCATCAAAATCTTTGGTAACAGAGATAAAAAATCAGAAAGGCGCCTTGGCAGAGTGGCTATGCAGCGGATTGCAAATCCGTGGACCTCGGTTCGACTCCGGGAGGCGCCTCCACTATTTCGAAAGCCAGTCTTAAATGACTGGCTTTTTTCGTTTTTAATCCGCCTTTTCGTAACCCTTCGCGCTTTCCTAAAGTCTCCCATGTTTTGATCACCATTCAATATTTTTAACGCGCTAATCATTGATTTTATAAATGTTAGACAACTCAATAATTGTATAGTGTGATTGGTGATAGTTTCTCTTCGATTGTAATCCGAACTTTTTGTATTACAGGCAGCAACCTAGCTAGCGTCAAAGTTAGTATCGCTTGGTGCGTATATGCAGAAAGGAGGATTCTAGTCCTTAACGTGAGAGAAAAATAATGAAAACATTCAACCTTAAACCTACACTTTTACCCTTAACTTTGCTGCTCAGTTCGCCTGTAATGGCGGCACAAAATGGCACCATGATGCAGTATTTCCATTGGTATGTGCCAAATGACGGTGCACTCTGGACACAAGTTGAAAACAACGCGTCGGCACTATCTGATAACGGCTTTACTGCGTTATGGTTACCACCCGCCTATAAAGGTGCTGGTGGTAGCAACGACGTCGGTTATGGCGTTTATGATATGTACGATTTGGGAGAGTTTGATCAAAAAGGTTCGGTGCGCACCAAGTATGGCACCAAAGATCAGTACCTAAGCGCCATCAATGCTGCCCATAAAAACAATATCCAGATTTATGGCGATGTGGTGTTCAACCATCGCGGTGGTGCGGATGGAAAGTCTTGGGTTGATACCAAGCGAGTAGATTGGAACAACCGAAATATTGAACTTGGTGATAAATGGATTGAAGCGTGGGTAGAGTTTGATTTCCCTGGGCGCAACGACAAGTACTCAAACTTTCATTGGACGTGGTACCACTTTGATGGCGTGGATTGGGACGATGCTGGCGAAGAAAAAGCTATCTTCAAATTCAAAGGTGAGGGTAAGGCATGGGATTGGGAAGTTAGCTCGGAAAAAGGCAACTACGATTACCTTATGTACGCTGATCTAGACATGGATCACCCTGAAGTGAAGCAAGAGCTGAAAGACTGGGGCGAGTGGTATATCAACATGACGGGTGTGGATGGGTTTAGAATGGACGCGGTGAAGCACATCAAATATCAATACCTGCAAGAATGGATTGATCACCTACGTTGGAAAACAGGGAAAGAACTATTCACGGTCGGAGAGTACTGGAACTACGATGTTAATCAGTTGCATAACTTTATCACCAAAACTTCTGGCAGCATGTCTCTATTCGACGCACCGTTACATATGAACTTCTACAATGCGTCTAAATCGGGTGGTAGCTACGATATGCGTCAAATCATGGATGGTACGCTGATGAAGGACAATTCAGTCAAAGCGGTAACCTTAGTAGAAAACCATGACACTCAACCTTTGCAGGCTTTGGAGTCGACGGTTGATTGGTGGTTTAAGCCGCTCGCTTACGCGTTTATCTTATTGCGTGAAGAAGGCTATCCATCCGTGTTTTATGCAGATTACTACGGCGCGCAGTACAGTGATAAAGGGCATGACATCAATATGGTCAAAGTGCCTTACATTGAAGAGCTAGTAACACTGCGTAAAGATTATGCGTATGGCAAACAACATTCTTATCTCGACCACTGGGACGTAATTGGTTGGACTCGAGAAGGTGATGCAAAGCATCCACATTCAATGGCCGTGATCATGAGTGATGGACCTGGCGGCTCGAAGTGGATGTATACGGGTAAACCAAGTGCTCGCTACGTAGACAAGTTGGGTCTCCGAACTGAAGAAGTTTGGACTGATGCGAATGGTTGGGCTGAGTTCCCAGTAAACGGCGGATCTGTCTCGGTTTGGGTTGGCGTTGAATAATCCATTCCTGTGATTTTGATACAGAGTAGGCAATTCTTGATAAAACTCTTCAATGAATCAATGTGTTATTTGATATTCATTCGACAAATGAGTAACTTATAGTTGAGCATAATCTAGAGGAAGATAAAGAATGGAATCTATTGCTGATGTATTGGTTGTGGCTATTGTGTTCGGTGCCATATTTGGGGGCGGGATAATAAAGTTAATCTTGAACCATCGTAAAGAAGTAAGAGCGTTGGAGATATCTGAACGTAATACGATGAGCCGAGAAGAACAAGATAACCTTAACAAGCAAATTGGTGACTTGAAGCGACGTGTTGAAGTGTTAGAGCGAATTGTCACAGATAACAAATATCAACTTGAAAAAGAAATCGCCTCTCTGTAGATCACCACTTAATCGTAAAGCCGGCGAAGTCCGGCTTTTTGGTGTCTGTACGTCATACCTTTCGGATGTTTAACTCAGCGTTCATCAAAAAAGTCTTTGTCGCGAATGTATTTACTCATAAAGTGATAAGAGAACGGTCGCATTAACCAACTAAATAAGGAGCGCCCAAGCCGTATGAGCGTTGGGGTGTTCTCGTATATTCTCCCGTTATATAACCATAGCATTTTGCCTACATGCCAATACAAAAAAGGTACGGGCGGCATAAAGGTCACGATGTCGATGTCGCAACAAATCCTGTATGTTTTGTGCCCCAAACGGTAGCGTTTCTTAAACGTCCAATCTCCGACAGCGGGCTGTCCGAAAGTGACCACGCGTTTAATGCTTTTGGGGTATTTTTTCTCAATATAGTCAGCAAAAACACTGCCAATCGCGCCACCTGAAGAGTGGCCAGTAATAGTGATTCTTTTTCCCCTGAGAATAAGTGGTACAACAATACCTTCGAGGCGTTCGATCACGGTCAACCCTAACCGATCTTCATTCCGGCTCGGTAAACTTTCTTGGAACAACAGATGATAGAAACCCGCGTGAATGCGATAGTTTAGTCCCAACCTTCGACAGCTTCTCGTCCACATCGCGAAGTTCAACAACCAATCACTGATACTGTGTGAGCCTTTAATCACTACGACCACTTCACTCTGTTTTTTACTCCAGAGCACGCGAATCATAATCTTACCGTGTTCATTTCTAATGACTCGTTGCCCATTAGGATCGAATCCATATTGAGTTTGTCTGAAGACGCGAGGGTAGGCGAGATTACAAAGCACCGCATAGCGCTCGTATTGGTATCGTTTTAATGGTTTCACGTTATCTTTCTTAATGGAGCCCAACGATTGACTGTAATTAATGAATATTAAGAATACGTGAACCTTGATTTAGGGTCGGTAGAGATTTTGTGTATTGGAATCGCGAATGAAAGACTCAAACTGGCTTAAATGCGTCAAGATGGTTTGGCGAGAGAGTTCATGATGTTCGCTAAGCACGTTAATTAGCTTTTTCAAAGCCTTACGATCTTGTTTATTGAGATTTGCTGTTTCTTTGAGTTGTGCGAAAAATTCAATTTGACTTGAAGTGTCGTTAAAGTCACCGAGCTTGTCTTGCAATAGTTTTAGTTGTTTCACGTTGTTTTTGTGCTGTTGGGAAGGATAGAGCGTGGAAAATCCTTCTAACAAATAACGAAGCGCTTTGCACTTTATCCGCATCGAATGAATCACGCTGTCACGACTTTTGTCCGAGATTTTGCGTCGTGCTTTATCAACTTTTTTAAATTGAACGGAGATTTTTTGGCTTGCGAAAAGTAACGCAGGTACGTTGCTATCCACTGGTTCGTGTTGCGTACTTCGCAACATACTATTCCTGATCAAAGTGCAGTGCGTTGTGTATTCTTGTGTATCTAGCCAACGCGTAACTTTTGCTTGTTCGTAAGCACGTTCAGATTCTATAAAGCAAAAAAGTTGCTCAAGAGACGATTTGTGATTTGGGAGCATTTCAATGTATTGGTTTTTGTCCAAGATAAATACGTCCAAATCACGCAGCTTATTTGTTTTCTTCATCATTATTCTTAAATGAGGTTTCAAAATACGCTGTTCAAAAGGAGGGATCAGTTCGCGAAGTAGTGAGCATAGTGAGCGTATGCGCCTCAGTGTGACGCGATATTGGTGTGTATATTCAGGATCCAAGTCGTCGATGACTCCCTGCTCCAGAGAGCGTGCATAATCAAATTCAGTAAGGAAGAAGTGGGGCACTACGAAGTCGAGTTCGGAGTCTGCATGTAAGGGTAAGTGAAATGATGGTTTTCGAAACATGATGAGCGCTATTTTGTTCTCTGAAATACACGTTAAGTTTATACCCATACTGTTAACTTGCGCGATTTGTTGGCTCTTCATTGATATAAAATGAGAAGGTTAAAAGGCACGAAAGCAAAGCGTATTGATGATCAAATAAGCAAAATGATCGCCCTTTGTTCGTTAGAGTCGTCTTTTTAACCATTTGAATAAAAAAGACTAATTTTTTGTTGACCAGATAAATTAATCCGTTAAAGTACGCCTCGTTCTCACGGCAAAGGTCGCGAGATAGATGGTGTCTAACCCATCGCATGATTGCGTTGCCCTGGTGGTGGAATTGGTAGACACAAGGGATTTAAAATCCCTCGGCGTTCGCGCTGTGCCGGTTCAAGTCCGGCCCGGGGCACCATCAAAATCTTTGGTAACAGAGATAAAAAATCAGAAAGGCGCCTTGGCAGAGTGGCTATGCAGCGGATTGCAAATCCGTGGACCTCGGTTCGACTCCGGGAGGCGCCTCCATTCTTTTACTTGTCCATGAGTTCCGATAGTAACCTGTAGGATCTCAACTTCTCAGATTGTTCAAACACCATCGTGTTTACCATAATTTCATCTGCCCCAGTGCGTTCCAAAAGTTTCTCAATTTTCTGTCTTACATATGTTTGATCACCATGGATAGATTCACGTAATTGAGTTTCAACGTGAAGCTTTTCCTGTGCTGACCATAGTGGTGCCATACTTTTCACTGGTGCGCGAAGTTTTTCGCGATTGCCGCGAATCATTTTTAAGAATTTTTGCTTCTCTGTTGTCGCGAGAAAATCTGCATGTGACTGAGTATCCGCTACGATAACGTTGGCACAAATCATCACATAGGGTTGAGCTAAATGCTCGGATGGGACAAACTCATCTCGATAAAAGTTTAGAGCACGAGACATTGCATCTGGAGCAAAGTGTGCAGCAAATGCGAAAGGTAAGCCTCTCTTAGCTGCTAAACGTGCGCTGTATGTACTCGACCCCAGAAGCCAAATCGGCAGAGATGTGTTGTTACCTGGATAAGCCGCGACTGGTTGATTTCGAGATACGGGACCAAGAAAGAAATTAAGTTCCTCCAACAGCTCTTCAAAGTCAGGATCCATATGCTCTGGTTCCCGCCTTAATGCATGCATTGTTTGGTAGTCGGTGCCTGGTGCGCGTCCTAATCCGAGGTCAATACGACCAGGGTATAATGCCTCTAACGTTCCGAATTGCTCTGCAATAACTAGTGGTGCATGGTTAGGTAACATGATTCCACCTGATCCTAAACGGATCGAGTTCGTGTGCGCTCCAATATGACTGAGTAATACACTGGTTGCGGCACTGGCGATGTCGGGCATGTTATGGTGTTCAGCCATCCAAAACCGATGATAGCCCCAGGACTCGATTGATTGAGCTAATTCAACGGAGCGTTCGAACGTTTCGGTGAAGTTTGTTCCGTCGGACACGGGTGCCAAATCCAGAACAGATAAACGAGGAAAAGACATAGGATAGTTATAGCCTGTTAATGAATCTTAACTATCATATGGTGGTGAAAGTTGACGTTTAAAAGGGGAGAATTAACCATTCACAATGGATTATTTTTCTTCAATGCCTGGAGAGCGTTTAGCTTACGAGTTTAGCTTTTGCTATGTGATAAAAGCGGCTTTATTACTGTAAGTGGCCACAGTGGTCGATGTCGTTGAATATTCGCATGTAGAACGTTTCCACAGCTACTTTAGATTAAAACATAGGCCTCTTTAACAGCGAACTGCTGTTGTCGACAATAGTGAACGAGCTAGCTTTAGAACGTTTTGACTGATACATAGACTTGTCTGCCGCTGTTAATAATTCATGTACATTCGACCCATGCTCAGGATAGAGTGCAATACCAATGCTAGCTCCGACGCATAACTCTTTACCTTTAAAATGAATTACTTTTTCTATTTCTTGGATATAGCGTAGTGCACATGCAGACAGAGACGTACCTGTTGTGTGTGAACGATGAATAATAATAAATTCATCTCCGCCAAAGCGGCCTACCATGTCTGATTCGTCGATAATACTTGACAATCTACTAGCTACAGATTTTAACACTGCATCACCTGCCTCATGGCCATGGCTATCGTTAATATCCTTAAATAAATTTAAATCTATAAAAAACAAACTAAAACTATTCTCACTGCCTCTGAAATTACGCGTAAGCTGGATCAAATGTTTTTCTATTGCTCGACGATTGTAGATATTAGTTAAGGAGTCGTGCTCAGACAAAAATACCAAACTTTCTTTTTGACGATTTAGAACTGAAGTTTGATTCTCTACTTCTTCTTTAAGTTTTGATTTTGATATTGTTGTGTGGTTTAACAATGCCGCCATTTTATTGAAGTAACAAGACAGATTTTCAAATTCCGTGAATTGATTTTCTGAAGGGATTTTATAGTCAAAATTTGACCTGCTTAATTGTTTTATTCCATTTATAAACCTTTGAAAGCTTCTCTTGAACTTTATTTTTATATAAAAGCACAATAGCATAACAACCAGAGAGATAAAAATAATACCTGCTTGAGTGTAATAATTTAAATTTTGTAGTTTTGTAGACTTATTATTAAGTATTTTTTTATAAATATATATTATTTCATTATTCATATCCTGGGATACAATGTTTATTCTGGATTGTATGGCAGGATTTGATTTATTATAATTTACGACTGAATCATAATGGCGATCTTTGTCTAGTAAATGATTATTTTCGTATTGAACTAAAAAATACAGTTCGAGATTCATTTTTTTTAGGTCTTTAGTAAGGTATGAAACATCTTCATTTTGAGATAATAATTCGTTTAATTTGTTATGAGAAATCATGAATTGTGTGAAATTGTTTTTTTCCCTATTTTGAGTGTAAGCCCAAAGATAACTACTTAATGACTCTAATGATATTTGTATGTCCATTATTTGGTTTAATTGTTTCTTAGCTTTATAATCTTCTATTTTTATGAAGCTTATGTATACTATAACGCTGATACATAGTATTACGCTTAGACTGAATAGTGATGCTAAATAGTGGTTTAACGAACGATGCATTTTAATCTAGACCATCAAAATATGAATTGATATAGTTTTCTTTAAATATTTTTCTGTAATTTGGAATCTGTCCTTCTACATATTTTTGTTTTAATGCCCAATTAGCTTCTGATTGTAATGTAAATAATAAAGAATTCGTTAAATTTAATCGAAAGTTATAATCATCCCAGCTCCAAGATATTTCTTCAACTGTTGTGTTAAGTTTTTGTGATAGTATTTTCATTGTTAAATGAGGGTTTTTATCCATCCAGTTAATTGAGTGATGAAGTGACTTTATTATTTTCATTACTTCTTGATCTGATTTTTCAATGTGTATTTCTTTTGATACAAGCAAAAAGTAAAGTTTATACACGCCAATAATTCCTATGTTCTTTACTTCTTCATTTATTCTATTCTTGGCCATAAATCCGTATGGCTCCCAAGTAGATATTGCATCGACGTTTCCTTGCATTAAATGATTTATAATAACCTGCGTTGTTGATGATATTTTTTCTACTTTTTCTAAATCAATGTCATTTACCTGTAGCAACAAGTCTAAGTAATATTCGCTAGCGCTCTTTTTTATTACACCAACCTTTTTTCCTGGTAATTTATCTATACTTTCTATACCAGACCGCTTTTTAGTTAGCAGCTTAATATCATTCGTAGAAGATGCAAAAGAAGTGATTAATGCTAAATCTTTGTATTCAAAGCTTTTAAACATCAGTACGCTTTCAGAAAAAGTGGCGTAATTAACATGGTTTTCTAGAAGTAGGTTTGAACATTCGACCCCTCCAAAGCACATGATAAGTTCGACGTTTAAATCGTTTTCTTCAAACGCACCTATGTGCTCTGCAATGATAAAAGGGGCTGACAGAGGCGTCTTAGATATACCGATTGTTGTAGGTTTGTGGATAGCATTTGATACCGTTGTTAACTTTAAATAAGCAACCGCTAATACAGAAAGAACTAAAATTATGATAACTGTAGAAATCTGTTTTGTATCCATCAAAAACAACTCCCTTCATAATAGTAGTAATTAATCTATCAGTTAAATGAGTGTAGTTGCTTATTGGGTTGATGCTAGGAGAGGAGGGGATTTATTTGTATCGTGCCAAATTTATGAGTACGTAGGGGTAATTTCGGTAACTGGCTTAGATATAAAGAATTTATCTTGAGTTAGTTCAAGTTGTAGCAAATGACTGATTTCATAACATGATGATTTATGGAGAGATATCAACTTTTTAAGTTGAAAAATTGTACTCCATTTTTGCCATTTTTCTTTATCTCATACATTGCGTGATCGGCTTTTTGATACACTTCATTAAACGGTTGCTTTCCTTTGTTAAAGAGACAAACACCGATACTCATTCCTATCGTTACTTTATGTAAGTCTTGATTTATCGCTGGAATGATTGAATCTAAGAGTTGATTGCAAAGTTGGGATATTTCCTCTCGACTTGAATGCCAGTTTAAGATAACAAATTCATCGCCTCCTATGCGTCCAACTTGAGACTTGCTTGACGCAAGCTCTGTTAAGCTATTGGCGATATTGATGAGGAGGGTGTCGCCAGTATGATGACCTAGCTGGTCGTTAACTGCTTTAAAATTATCTATATCAACAAACACTAAGGCAGACTGCTGAGACGGCTTGGTTTGAGGTTGATGATTAAAGTTTTCCTCAATTGCTTTTCTATTTAACAGTCCGGTCAATGGATCACTCGAAGCTAACTTAGCCAGTTGCTGCTCATATCGCTTTTCTTTTGTAATATCGATATGAGTGCCCATCATGCGCAGTGGTTCGCCATCAGAACCATACTCGACGATGCGCCCTCGATCGTAGACCCAACTATCACTGCCGTCTTTATGAATCATGCGATGCACTACCTCATAAAGGTCGGTTTTGCCAGCTAGGTGATCTTCAAATGCACCCACCGCAAGTTCATAATCTTCAGGGTGGAGATTGTTTTTCCACGTTTCAACCGTCGCGGTTAACTCATGGGGCTGATAACCTAGCATTTTTCCCCACTGCATATTGAATATCGTCAAAGTACCTGAAGGAATATGCTGCTCCCACAAACACAGTCCATTACTGTCGAGTGCAGCATTCAACTTTTCTTGTAGTCGCGCATTCTTCCGCTTCAGCTCTTCATTTTCTTTTTCTAAGCAGGCAATTCGAGTTAGATATTCTTCCATTTTGCGCATAATTTACGTCGTTTTCGGAGCGACAATATACGAAAAATACTTTGCAATTTCTATGATTGAGCTTGGAGATATAAATATTGAATATGCGGTAAATAATAAAGAATCGGTGACGTTACTTAAGAGCAGCAAAGTAAATGCTTGGAAAACAAAGAAGGAAATAGGGGGTAAGCGAGGGGCTCTCCTGGTGCAAAGTCTTAAATGGAGGCCTTTGCACCGGGACTACTGAGGATTAGCGGTTTAGTGCACCACAACGCTCAGGTTGGTATGTGATATCGACAATTTCAATTGTCTTCAATTGATTATTTGGCATTGGCCAGTCAAGTTTTTGGCCGACAGACAAACCGATCAGTGCGCTGCCTACGGGTGCAAAAATAGAGATATCATCACTGCTTTTCAGTTCAGAAGGGTAAACCAGTGTCTTTGTCATGGTTCTATCTTCACCTGAAAATTTAAACTCTACAGTCGAGTTCATCGTGACCACGTTATCTGGCATTTGTTCTGGCTCAAGAACTGTTGCTCGGTCGAGCTCTGCTTCTAATTCCACAAGCTCCGCTGCGATGTTTGGCATTTTATCCAACAAAGCCGTGATTCGGTTCATATCTAAGCTTGAGATGTAGATAGAATTGTTTTCTGACATTTTATGACTCCCAAATAAAAGGCCGCCTCACAAAAATGGGACGGCACTCTATATGTCAATTACGGTATCAATCATATGGACGCTATTCCATATGAACTAAACCTGATTTTAGTCTTTATAGTGCGACTTAGCTAGTAAAAAATTTTTGTTGTGAAGCTTGATTTTTCTAAATCTTTCAATCACTTCAGATATTGTTCTCTGATCACCTTGAAACGGTGAAGTCAAGTGAGTGCGTCGTTTAGAAGCAAAGCAGGATTTATCGTAGGTGTGCTCGGTTTCGATGGTCAGCCTAACTTCATAAAAGCAAAACGGTATAGTCCGTTGCTAGCATGGCTTCGGTTATCTCAGTTTGTTAAAACTACCAATATCCGTTAATAAATTACTTTTTATTTCGCAATAGTCAGATAAATACGTTCATCTACCCCTTTAGGGTAGTTTGAAATTGTAATTGATTTACATCATGTATTAATTTTCTTTCACAATTAACAATGAGCTCAGTGATAAGAACCTAACCCTTAGGAATTATAATGAGCAAGTTGAAGCTAGTAGTCATCGGTAACGGTATGGTAGGGCACCGTTATATTGAAGACTTAGTCGAGAAAGCTGATATGTCTAATATAGACATTACGGTTTTCTGTGAAGAACCTCGTGTCGCATACGACCGTGTGCACCTTTCCTCTTACTTTTCTCACCATACTGCAGATGAACTTTCTTTAGTAAAAGAAGGCTTCTACGAGAAACACGGTATTAACATGCTGATCGGCGAACGCGCGATTAACATCAACCGTGAAAACCGCATTGTTTACTCAAGCACTGGCCGTGAAGTTCAATACGACAAGCTGATTCTTGCTACTGGCTCATTCCCATTTGTTCCACCTATCAAAGGTCACGAAAGCAAAGACTGTTTTGTTTACCGTACTATCGAAGATCTTAAAGCGATCGAAGCGTGTGCGAAGAAGAGCAAATCAGGCGTTGTTGTCGGTGGTGGTCTGCTAGGCCTTGAAGCAGCAGGCGCACTGAAAGCACTGGGTGTAGAAACGCACGTTGTTGAGTTCGCGCCAAAACTAATGGCTGAGCAACTTGACCTGGCTGGTGGTAACCAGCTTCGTCAAAAGATCGAGCGTATGGGCGTGAACGTTCACACCAGCAAAAATACGCTTGAGATTGCGCCAGAAGGCACAAACGCACGCAACGTTATGCGTTTTGCTGACGGTTCAGAACTAGAAACAGACTTCATCGTATTCTCTGCAGGTATTCGTCCACAAGACAAACTAGCACGCCAAATGGAGCTAGAAGTGGCACCTCGTGGCGGTGTTGCTATCAACGATCATTGTCAGACTTCTGATGAGAACATCTACGCGATTGGTGAGTGTGCGTCTTGGAACGAAATGTTCTACGGCCTTGTTGCTCCTGGCTACAAGATGGCGACAGTTGCCGTTGATCACCTACTAGGTAACACAGAAAGCAAATTCGAAGGCGCTGACATGTCTGCGAAGCTGAAACTTCTAGGTGTAAAAGTAGGTTCAATCGGTGACGCGAACGGTCGTACTGAAGGTTGTAAGAGTTACGTTTACCAGAACGAAGAACAAGAAGTCTACAAACGTCTTATCGTTTCTAAAGACAACAAGAAACTGCTTGGCGCGGTTATGGTTGGCGATACGTCTGACTACGGCGACCTGCTTCAACTTATGTTGAACGAAATCGACCTACCAGAACACCCAGATGCGTTGATCCTTCCTGCACACGCAGGCGCTGAGAAACCAGCACTAGGTGCAGATGCTCTACCAGAAAGTGCAGTGATCTGCTCTTGTTTCGACGTAACCAAAGGCAAGATCGCACAAGCGGTTGCTGATGGTCACCACACATTGGGCGACATCAAAGCCGTGACGGGCGCGGGTACAGGCTGTGGTGGTTGTATTCCTCTAGTGACGTCTGTTCTAAATGCTGAGCTTGCTAAATCTGGTATCGAAGTGAAGAACGACGTGTGTGAGCACTTTGCATACTCACGCCAAGAGCTGTTCCACCTAATCCGTATTGAAGAGATCAAAACGTTTGATGAGCTTCTAGAGAAATACGGTAAAGGTTACGGCTGTGAAGTTTGTAAACCACTGGCTGGTTCTATCTTGGCTTCTTGCTGGGGTGAGCACATCCTTAAGCCACAACTGGTTAAGCTGCACGACACGAACGATAACTTCCTAGGTAACATCCAAAAAGACGGTACTTACTCTGTTATCCCACGTATGGCGGGTGGTGAAGTAACACCTCAAGCACTGAGTGCACTAGCGAACGTTGCAGCAGAATACAACCTATACACCAAAGTAACCGGTGCTCAACGTATTGGTCTGTTTGGTGCTCAAAAAGACGATCTTCCAGAGATCTGGCGCAAGCTTATCGACGCTGGTTTCGAAACAGGTCAAGCGTACGCAAAAGCACTTCGTATGGCGAAGACATGTGTGGGCTCTACTTGGTGTCGTTACGGTGTTCAAGACTCTGTTGGTCTAGGTTCTTACATCGAGAACCGTTACAAAGGCATTCGTACACCTCATAAGATGAAGTTCGGTGTTTCTGGCTGTACTCGTGAGTGTGCGGAAGCACAAGGTAAAGACCTTGGCATCATCGCGACTGACGCAGGTTGGAACATGTACGTATGTGGTAACGGCGGCATGAAACCTCGTCACGCAGACCTACTTGCAAGTGACCTAGATAAAGAAACACTAATCAAGTACATCGACCGCTTCATGATGTTCTACATCCGTACTGCTGCGCCACTACAACGCACATCAGTTTGGATGGAAAACATGGAAGGTGGCGTTGACTACCTACGCGAAGTGATTGTTAACGACAAGCTTGGTATCAACTCTCAACTAGAGGCAGACGTAGCGAAGCTTGTAGACGAGTACGAGTGTGAGTGGACTGCGACCATCAACGACGAATCACAACTGACTCGTTTCGCGCACTTCATCAACTCTGACAAGCGCGATGACAACGTTGTGTTTGTACAAGAGCGTGAACAGCACCGCCCAGCAACCTTCACGGAAAAGCACCCTGAAGCGAAAGGCGACATCCTACACGTAGCGATCACTGAAGCATAAGGGAAGGTTGATTATGTCATTTGAAAAGATTTGCCAAATCAGCGACATCGTACCGGGCACAGGCGTTTGTGCACTGGTTGATGGTCAGCAAGTTGCGGTATTCCGCCCAACACAAGCAGAAGAAGTGCTGGCGATCAGCAACACAGACCCGTTCTTCCAATCAAACGTGCTTTCTCGCGGTTTGATCTGTGAGCACCAAGGCGAGCTTTGGGTGGCTAGCCCACTTAAGAAGCAACGCTTTAACCTGACAACAGGTGCGTGCATGGAAGACGAGCGTTTTAGCGTGAAAGCGTACAAAACCCGCGTAACCAACGGCGAAGTAGAAATCTCTGCGTAAGCTTGGTTTTCATTCCCTCCTCTTAGGGGGAGGGAATGAACTGAAACCTAGATTTAATAGACAAAGGCTTTCCAAGCATCAACTCAGGGGAACAGGGAAGCGAGGTGTTGTAGACAGCGTTCAGGTGTCAACGGGAAGCCTTTCTCTATTCAATCTTTAACTTTTTAACTTTCAATTTTGGATAAGGACACATTCATGTCTACTGATTTTAAGCCTGCAGAATTCGTGCAAACCATGATCAATGTTGGTGAAGCGAAAACCAATACAAGCACGCGAGATCTTCTCCTTCGCGGTACGATGGCTGGCGTTATTCTTTCGCTTGCGGTGGTGGTTGCTATTACCGCGATTGTACAAACGGGTATCGGCCTTGTAGGAGCACTTGTTTTCCCCGTTGGTTTCGTAATTCTAAGTGTGATGGGGTATGACCTAGTAACCGGTGTTTTTGGTCTAGCGCCTCTGGCTAAGTTTGCGAACCGTCCGGGCATCACTTGGGGTCGTATCTTCCGTTGTTGGGGTCTTGTAGGCTTGGGTAACCTTATCGGTTCTCTGATCGTTGCTTACCTAGTGGCTATCTCTCTAACAGGTAACTTTTCTCTAGAACTGAACGCAGTAGCGAAGAAATTTGTCGCTGTTTCTACCGCGCGTAGCCTTGGTTTTGAAAACATGGGTATGGACGGATGGATCACATGTTTCGTACGCGGCATCTTCTGTAACCTAATGGTGTGTCTAGGCGTTATCGGCAACATGACGGCACGTTCGGTGTCTGGTCGCGTAGCAATGATGTGGTTCCCAATCTTCATCTTCTTTGCGCTAGTATTTGAACACACCGTAGTAAACATGTTCCTATTCCCACTAGGTATGATTCTAGGTGCGGATTTTGGTATCGCGACTTGGTTGAACTTCAACCTTATTCCAACCATTCTAGGTAATATTGTCGGTGGTCTCGTAATGACTTGTATTCCACTGTACCTAACTCACGCAAAAACAGCGCCTTCTATCAACGTAGTTGAAGAAGAAGTAAAAACAGAGCCTGCAATCGCAAAATAAACCGCTTTTATCTGGCCCTACCTATGGTAGGTAGGGCTGTTCAACTCATTTAACTTTCGATAAGTATTGTATTGATTTAGCTATAAAAAGTAATAACTCCTTGGGGTGATTTTAACCTTGAGTTAATGACTTGAGTGTTACTTTTTATGTCCAAATTTTCGATAGGCGTTGATATGACAACTGTTAACTCATCTTTAAACAGCGGCTTTGTTTCTCTTGTTGGTGCAGGTCCTGGTGACCCTGATTTACTCACAGTAAAAGGCTTAAAAGCCATTCAAGCGGCTGAAGTTGTTGTGTACGACCGATTGGTATCAAAAGAGATTCTTGAGTTGGCGCATGCATCAGCAGAGATGATTTATGTTGGGAAAAAGCTCGATTTTCACTGCGTGCCTCAAGATCAAATCAACCAAATCTTGGTGCAAAAAGCGCAAGAAGGTAAACGCGTTGTACGTCTAAAAGGCGGCGATTCATTTATCTTTGGTCGTGGCGGTGAAGAGCTAGAAGAGCTAGCAGAATTCGGCATCAAATACGAAGTGGTTCCGGGTATCACAGCTGCTGCGGGTGCAACGGCTTACGCAGGTATTCCATTAACACACCGCGACCATGCACAAAGCGTTCAATTTATCACTGGTCATGTACAAAAAGATGGTCGTGAGATTGAATGGCATTCACTAGCGCAATCCAACAACACACTTGTGTTCTATATGGGTTTGAAGCAAAGCGGCCATATTATGGATAAGCTGATCACTCATGGGTTAGATCCTGAGATGTCATGCGCCATTATTGAAAACGGTACGCGCCCAGAGCAGCGCGTGTTCCAAGGAAAGTTGAACGAGCTATCGATCATGGCAGAGCAAGCCGTGAGCCCAGCATTGATTGTGGTTGGCAGCGTGACTCAACTTCACAACAAGTTGGATTGGTTCGCAAAGTAATACTGCCCAGAAGTGACTATATTTTACAGGGGCTTTGTTGCCTCTGTATTTCTTGCTTACGCATAGGCATTTGATCAATGAGGTTGTTGATAAACGACCAGTCTGTTTCTGCGCCCCAGCGGTGCTTTTCTAGACCATCTTTACCAAGCAAAATAGCGGTATGAGAACCTTTTTCGACCTCATAAAGACGAGCTAGCATTTTTAGGTCGAACTCTTCTTTAAGCCAAGCAGGAAAAGTATAACCTTGTTCTGTAATGACCAGCGTGACGACATCTCTGTCTTCCAACTCACACTCATTCATAAGTGTTTCTAGCAAGAATTGTTTGACGTATTCATCATTTTCTGGCGCAAAGTAGAGCACACTTCTATGTGGCCAGTATTTGGAGTGCGCTGGATAACCAAATGCTGTCGATGACAAGATACAAGAAAGCAGTATCACTAGTAACTTTCCGCCCATGACAGTTCCCCTAGAAACCCAAATAACTTTTTATACGTTAAGTTTAGTGGAATTGGCTCATTGTGCTTTTTCCAAAACTGGCATAGGGTAGGCAGCAAATAAATTGAGCGTAGAAATAGATGAGTTCGGAAAGCAAACAAAAAATCGCCATTTTGGTTGATGTACAGAATGTGTATTACACTTGTCGCGAAGCGTATCGAAGCAATTTTGATTACAACCAGTTTTGGTATGTTGCCACACAAGGGAAAGAGGTGGTAAGTGCTCGTGCTTATGCTATTGCGAGCAATGATCCCAAGCAACGTCAGTTCCACCATATTCTTCGTGGTGTTGGATTTGAGGTGATGCTTAAACCCTACATCCAGCGTCGTGATGGCAGCTCGAAAGGCGATTGGGATGTGGGTATTACTCTCGATGCAATTGAAATTGCTCCCGAAGTTGAGGAAGTGATTCTAGTTTCGGGAGATGGAGACTTTAGTCTGCTAGTAGAGAGAATTCAGCAGCGCTTCAATAAAACGGTGACCGTTTATGGTGTACCTAAGCTAACATCCCAAACTCTGATTGATTGTGCCGACAATTTTGTCGCGATTGATGACGATTTCTTGCTGTAGTTAAATAGTGTAATAAAGAAAGGCGAGTCACTCAGGCTGTACGAAAACGTACAATGACTCGCCTCTAATTTATCGTTGATTTGGCTAGTTACGAAGGAATGATCATTTGCCCTAGCAAGTAACCCAAGCAACACGCACCAATCACGCCGATTAAGCCCACAGACATGAATGAGTGGTTGAAGTACCACTTACCAATCTTAGTTGTGCCCGAGGTATCGAAGTTCACAGTCGCGATATCTGAAGGGTAGTTGGGAATAAAGAAGTAGCCGTATACCGCTGGCATCAAGCCGATAAGCAGCGCAGGTTCCAAACCTAAGCCGAGACCAACAGGCAGCATCATGCGAGCCGTTGCAGCTTGAGAGTTCACCACAACCGACACAATGAATAACGCAAGCGCGAATGTCCAAGGGTAGTTGGTTACCATCTCTACGATGCCGGATTTAAATTGAGGCATAGCGTACTGGAAGTAGGTATCTGACATCCATGCAATACCGAAGATAGCAATCGCCGCCACCATACCTGACTTAAACACCACGCCATTTGGTACGTCACGCGGGTCAGTTTTGGTCGCAAGCAAAATGATACCGCCGAAGCAAAGCATCATCATTTGAATCACAACGGCCATGCTGATTGGCTTCGCGCCATCTACGATGGTACGAATGTCTGGCCACATCGCGATAACGACGATCACCAAGATCGATGCAATGAACAGCAATACAGAGTTACGAGCACTTGTTGGTAGTACTTCATCAAGAGACGTTGCAGTTGTGTTGAGGATTTTTTCTCTCCACACAGGATCTTTCAAACGCTCTTGGTATTCTTCATCGTCGTCTAGTTCTTTACCACGCTTTAGGCTGTAAAGTGACATCAACAACGTACCGAATAAGGTTGCAGGTACAGTAACGAGCAGAATTGAGAGCAGAGTGATCTCGTGTTGAATATCAGAGAGTTGCGCCAAGTAGTAAACTACGGCCGCTGAAATTGGTGATGCCGTGATTGCGATTTGAGAGGCGACAGAAGCGGCAGCCATAGGACGCTCAGGACGAATGCCGTTTTTAAGTGCAACGTCGCCAATGATTGGCATGATAGAGTAAACCGCGTGACCTGTACCAAGTAGGAAGGTCATAAAGTAAGTCACGAACGGAGCAATAAGGGTGACGCGTTTTGGGTTCTTACGAAGCACACGCTCGGCAACTTGCAGCATGTATTTCAAACCGCCAGCGGCTTCAAGAATGGAAGCACATGTTACCACCGCTAAAATGATCAACATAACGGTGACAGGAGGAGAGGTTGGCGGCATCTTAAAGATGAAGACTTCAATCACCAAGCCAATTCCGGATACGACCCCAAGGCCTATACCACCATAACGTGAGCCGATATACAGCATCACGAGCAAAAATAGAAACTCAAGATACAACATGTGGATTTCCTTATTCAAAACAGAGGGCTACATAGCCAAATTACCTCTTTGTATTGTCTCGATATTCAGAAAGAAAATACTTCATGTTGTTCACAATCCGCTAGATAAGAAACAGCAATATTCAATTATTGGCAATAACTCACGCTACACAGGGGAACTGTTAACACAGTTTTATCAGGGTGTTTTTATGCTGTGTATTTTTGCGATCATGTGAGCGTTAAATGCGAAGAGGTTTAAGAGTTTGTTGCTATTCATCGCATACGTAACCAGACCTTACAGTTTCACAGAACGCGGAAATACAGTCATAACTAACCCTAAGAGTGCTTCTTTGTTATGAAAACGCAAAGGATAATAGTTTGCATTGCGATTGGTGCTTGGGTATAAAGGTGTCAGAATGACTACACCAACAATAAGCCATCATGTCTGAGCAATTTTTCCCGCAACTGTTTCAAACTTCGAGTGAGATTACACCTTATCTACACGGTGATATCGGCGAGATAGGGCAAGAAGCTATCCATATCGAGAATGATATCAACCCGATCATCCAAGGCCTTTACCAGCAAATCTCGGAGGCTCATCCGGAAGCGGGAAAAGCATATTGGTTGACAAGAACGTGGGATTTACTTTGTTGGCAGCCAGTTTATGTCGCATTCATCTCTATTTACGGTTACCACACGTTGCCAAACATTCGCGAGATAGCGCAGCACCTCAAACCTTGTTTTGTTTCTGGGTACCGATTCGCCGACGAAGCGCATATACATGGCGAGCCAGAAGCGTTGATAAAAGAGGCGGGGCGTCAAATCCGAGAACTGTTCGACTTCTATCAACAAGAGATGAGTCAATGGACACGCATTCGTCCTGGCTTCACCCATCAATTGATGTCGGACGGAATCATGGCTTGTTTAATTCGTCTCCAACAGCGCTTTCCGCAAATGACTAACTCGACACTTCAGGAGCATGCGGTCTTGTGGCTAAGCGCAATGGGTTTGGATGTTGATAATAGCCGCTCACTTCATGAGACGGAATCTGATCAGCCGCTAAAGTTAGTAAGAAAAAGTTGTTGTTTAGTCTATAAGTGTGAAGGCAGAAAGCTTTGTGCAGATTGTCCTCGTTTAGAGGAAAATCGACAGCTTATGAGCAAGAAGGTTCTCAATTAACATTTATTTAACTTGTGTAACAGTGCTCGATTTGAGAGTGAGAATAAGTATCATTGCATGCTCTTGTTGACAACAAAAAGATAAATACAATGATGAAAAGGACGTTTTCTTTCAATCTCATCGTACTTGCGATGAGCAGTGGATACGCAGTTAGCTCAATAGCAGCAGAAGATCTTCAACAAACATCGACTCCGAGCGATGAGCAATTGGTTGTTGTAGGCAGTGTGATGCCGAAATCGATCTCCGATATTCCAGGAACGGTTTGGTTTGTTGGCCAAGAAGAGATTGCTCAGCAATATCGTGCGGGCAAGACACTGGGTGATATTCTTTCTGCAACCATCCCTTCTTTAGACGTCGGCACCGGTGGTCGAACTAACTATGGTCAGAACCTTCGCGGTAGAGCAATGTTGGTAATGATTGATGGTGTCTCGTTACAGTCTTCTCGCCCGATTAGTCGTCAGTTAGACGCAATAGACCCATTCAACATCGAGCGAATTGAAGTACTATCTGGTGCAACCTCCATTTATGGGGCAGGCGCTACTGGTGGTGTTATTAACATTATCACCAAGAAAGCGTACTCGGATGACTTGTCGTTTGAATCCTACGTGAGTGGCACTACAGGTTTTAATAGCAGCGATGACTTTGATTACAAACTCGCTCAGTCTATCTCGGGTGGTAATGAGCGAATTACCGCTAGAGGTTCGGTTGTGTACACCGAGACACAAGGTGCATTTGACGCAAATGGCGACATTGTCACCCCAGACATTTCACAGGGCTCTTTGCAGTATAATTCAACGCTCGATGTTATGGGATCGACCGAGATTCAAATCTCCGATGCCAGCAAGTTAAACCTTGTCGCACAATACTATGACAGCCAGCAAGATTCGCCATACGGTTTGTACATTGTTAACAATAAATTTGTTGATGTACGAGAGGGGTTCGATTCCGACCGTGAACATGGTACAGAGCGAGTTCTCTTAAGTGCGAACTACGCTCACGACAGCGTATTCGGTCATCAACTGATAGGCGAGTTATCTTACCGTAGTGAAGACCAAACCTTTACTCCTTATTACCAAAGTGCCTCTCAACAAAAAACAGAAGTTTTTGCTGGGCGCTTAGCGTTAGCTAAAAGCTGGGAGTCATTCAAACTTGTTTATGGTGTCGATGCGTACTTAGACCGTTTTGAAAGTAACCAGGCTCTGTTCGATCCAACCATTGCGAACAGCTCTGGGAACTTAATTAATCGAACCTATGCCGAAGTGGGGCGTTACCCTGATGTTGATGTGGCGTCTTACGCAATGTTTGTCCAAGGGGATTACCAAATCAATCAAGATTGGTCAGTACAAGCAGGCTACCGCTACCAATACATGGACAATAAGATTGATGATTTTGTTGCCTATAGTATACAAAAGAAGATCGCATCGGGTAATGGTGTATCAGCGGATGCGGTACCAGGTGGCAGCACTGACTACTCAGTGAGCTTATTTAATTTGGGCACCATTTATCAGCTTAACGATGAATCTCAGCTTTGGGCGAACTTCTCTCAAGGTTTCGAACTCGCTGATCCTGCAAAGTACTACGGCCAAGGTAGCTACGATGCCGCGGATGCAAATGGTCACTACGCGTTGAACAATAGCATTAACGTATCTGACTCAAAAATGTCGGGCATCAAAACGGACAGCTATGAAATTGGTTACCGATTAGATACCGATACTGTCGCACTGCAAGCGGCGGGTTACTACTCGGTGTCGGATAACTCAATCAAGTATGACAAGAAGACGCTCCTAATCACCAATGTTGATGACGAGCAACGTGTATACGGTGCCGAAGCAAACATTAACTACTGGGTAAACCGTGATATTTTGTTAGGTGCATCAGGTCACTATGTGGTTTCTGAGCTGAAAACCAACGGTAAGTGGGAAGATCTAAGCGCGGGTAAAGCAAGTACATCAAAAGCGAACGCGTGGGCGGCTTACTATCAGGATGGCTATTCAGTACGTTTACAAAGCCAGACGATGTTTGATTACGAAGATGACGCAAACAATAAACTAGATGGATACACTACGTTTGATCTTCTTGGTAACGTAACACTACCTATCGGGCAGTTAGGTTTTGGTATTCAAAACCTATTTGACGAAGACTACACAACCGCTTGGGGACAACGTGCGCAGATTCTTTATGCAGCACACTACGATGCAGCAGCGTACGACTACAAAGGAAGAGGTCGCACATTCACACTGAACTACAGTGTCGAATACTAAAGCTAACTCTCTCCGAATATCAAAAAAGCCGCTGAAAGCGGCTTTTCTTTTAGGCTTGATCTGTCTGCGCTGTGTCTACAACGTTTTCCGTGTGTTCTGAAGTTTGGTTTTGTTCTTCAGCTTCCATTTTCGCGCGTTCAGCTTTGGAGATATAACGCGGCTTATTGCTCTTATGTAGCTTAGCGTTATGCTTCTTCTGCTTCGCTTTCAAGATCTGATTGATTTTCTTCTTGCGGTTCATGGTGGTGGTCCTTTAATTTAGCGAGGCAGGATAGTTACTTTTTTATCAAGTTACAACTAAATAAGCGCCGGTATCGGTCGCAAAATTCAAGTACGTTCCTATGTCTAATCATCTATCGCGTTTTAATGGAGCCCAAATGAAAACACTGTACACCGAACGTTTGATACTGCGTCTTGTGAGTGTAGATGATGCACCATTTATACTAGAACTTTATAACCACCCAGACTTCTACCGTTTTGTCGGAGACAAACAAATTCGTACCGAATATGAAGCGGCGCGTTACATAAAAGAAAACATGCTACGCATGCAACAAATTAAAGGCGTGAGTTTACTCGTTGTAGAGAAGAAAGAAGATGGGCAACCCATCGGGGTTTGTGGGTTGGTTAAACGTGACACATTACAACACTATGATCTCGGATATGGATTTTTACCTTCCGCTTATGGCTACGGCTACGGAACGGAGTCTGCAACCGCAGTGCTGGAATACGCTAGAGAGGAAATGAAACTCGATAATTTGGTTGCCATCACCAACAATGACAATATTCGTAGTATAAGTTTGCTCAAAAAACTGGGCTTTGAGTTTGAACGAGTTGAGCAGCAATATGATAATGGCCGCACGTTAGAACTTTACACAATGATGTTGTGATTTTTGGATAGCGCATGAGCGATATTTTACTTGGCAAACTCGCCACTGAATTTAAGACAGTAAAAGCCATGGTAGAGGTTTACTGTCATGACCATCATGGAACAAAACGTGACTTATGCTCAGAATGTCGTGAGCTGCTTGAATACGCAGAAGTGCGCCTCGACCGCTGTCCTTATGGAGAGAATAAACCGACGTGTAATAAATGTCCGATTCACTGCTACAAACCAGAGCCGAAAGAACAAATGCGTTTGGTCATGCGTTACTCTGGCCCCAGAATGTTAATGAAACATCCCATCTTGGCGGTTCGTCATTTGCTTCATGAAAAGCGAATGGTACCGGAAAAGCCTGCAGCGAACGCGTCAAACCGTCACAAGCGTTTATCTAAACAAAAATGCGAAGAATAAAAAAACGAGGGCGACATGCCCTCGTTTTCGTTGAGTAGAAGCGGCGTGGTTAGAGGCCAGCGGCCATACGCTGCTTGGTTTTGCTCGCAGCAAGTAGCATGTATACGCCCGTCGCAACCAAAGCGGCAAACAAGTAGCCTAGCAAGCCGTGTTCTTGGCCCATAAATTTATCAGCGACAACTGGACCAGCAACAGAGCCGATGCTGTAGCTAAACAGCATGACTTGTGTCGCAGAGACAATAAAGCGTTCATCAAGTCCTTCGCAACCTAAGTTGATTGCAATCGGGTACAAGGCAAAAGTAGCTGCACCTAAAAAGAATAATGCAGCAGCCAATACCACGGCTGACGAGGAAATAAACGTCATACCGATCGAAAAAATACCCAAAATACAGAAAAACGCCATTAGCACTGTGCGGCTCATGTATTTGTTTAACGCGGTCACCATTGGTTGAACTAGCATGCCACCTAGAATCACTAGCGCCATCAATGTACCAATGTCTTGATGGCTAATTTTACGGTTAGTTAACTCAACTGGCATTAATCCGTAGATCGCGCCTAAGGTCAAACCTGAAACAACACAACCAATAATTGCTGCATGGTTTAGTTTGGCAATTTGCTTAAATGATAAAGCGGTTGATTCATGGCTGTTTGGCTGCTCACACTCAATGAACATTAGCACCAGCATCGCCATTAGGATCAACGTCGTGATCGCAATAAACGGAACGCCGCCACTTACGCCAAGCACGCCAATACCAAACTGGCCTAATGCTGAACCACCATAAAGCGATAGCATGTACAAGCTCAAACGTTTCGCACGCGATGCTTCGTCTCCAGACATTAGCCAAGACTCAACAATGACAAAAACACCAGCAACCGCGATACCCGCAATAAAGCGAGCGGCAAGCCACATCAATCCGTTAGCAAACACGGGTAGTGTGACGATAGTTAGCGAAAATACGGCCAAGCAACCAATAAACGCGTTACGGTGACCAACTTGACGTACGATACGTTCAATAAAAATAGCACCGGTTAATAAGCCGCCATAAAACACACTCGCCAACCAACTCGCGTAATCTGCTGAGATGTTGTATTCACCGAGCATGAGAGGGATCAAGCTCATTAAATAGCCCGAAGCCACCGCATAAAGAGACAGTGCGACGACTGGAACTGTAACTCGTGGTGATGCTGCAGGAACGACTGTGTTTTCCACTGTTTTGCGCCTATAAGTTAAATGAAATCTAAGGGTTATTCGGCGCGAATATGAGGCTAATAGTTAGGCAAGTAAAATGATAAATTTAAGTCGTTTCGATAAATAATATTTGTTAACTAGATAGGTTGATAAGTTGCATAAAAACGCCAACCTACAAACAAGGTTGGCGTGGAAGATTATTTAGTAAGTGCTTGATTTAACCATTGATCAAATTGAGTTTTAGGTAACGCACCATTGATCATATCAACGCGTTGACCATTCTTGAAAACCATAATGGTAGGAATACTGCGAATACCAAATTGCGCCGCAAGTTGTTGTTGAGCTTCGGTATCAATCTTAACAAAACGAGCCGTTCCGGCTTGCTCATGAGCAACATCAGAGAAAACAGGAGCAAAACCAACGCACGGGTTGCACCATGGGGCCCAAAAATCTACTACAACAGGCATATCACTTTGTAATAGAGCAGAAAAGTTATCTTGTGTACCTTCGATAGGCGAGCCGTCTAAAAGTGCACTTTTACATTTACCGCAAGTTGCAGATTCGGCAACGCGCTCATTAGGGACACGATTTAGACCGCCGCACGAAGGGCAGCGAGTTTTAAACGATGACATGACTTCTTCCTTTATTACGTATTGATGAAAACATGACTTACCAGTCAGCCTCATTATTTGTATACTTATTTTTTAACCTGCCGAAATAACGCAGCGCAGGTTTGTATTTGAGCCTAAGGTTCTAAGAAATTTTATTAAAATACAACAATAAATAGGTCTGCGATGACAAATTACTACGCTGAAATTACAGGTTGGGGGAAATGTGTTCCGCCAGCCGTGCTCTCTAACGATGATCTTAGCACTTTCCTCGATACTTCCGATGAGTGGATTCGTACCCGCACTGGTATCGAAAACCGCCGTATTAGTCATGTAAACACGTCAGACATGGCGACCGTTGCTGCTAAACATGCATTAGCTCGAGCAGGCGTCGATGCAACAGACGTGGATTTAATCATTGTGGCGACTTGTTCACCAGATTCATTGATTCCAAATATCGCGTCTAAGGTACAGCAGAACCTAGGTATTCGTGCAGCCGCTGCCTTTGACTTAAATGCCGCATGTACGGGATTTGTCTATGGCCTAGAAACGGGCACACGTTTGATTCAATCAGGTAACTATCGTAACGCGATCATTATTGGTGCGGAAAGATTGTCTTTCTACATCGATTGGGCAATGCGAGATACCGCTGTTCTATTTGGTGATGGTGCGGGCGCCGTTGTGTTATCAAGAACGGAAAAAGAAACGGGTTTACTACAGTCTCAAATCGGTTGTGACGCAAAAGGCCGCGATATTCTGTCCGTACCAAAGTTTGGTACTTGTATGGATCGCTTTGCGGAAGACAACGGTTACTGGGATTTCAACTTTGTAGGACAAGAAATTTTCAAACGTGCAGTAAAAGGCATGGGGCTAGCTGCGAAAACCGTACTGAAAGCATCACAGTTAACGACGGAACAAATCGATGTTGTGATTCCGCATCAAGCGAATATTCGTATTATTCAAACCTTGTGTGACCTGTCTGGAATTCCACACGACAAAGCGTTTGTTAACATTCAAAACTATGGCAATACTTCAGCTGCGACGGTGCCAATTGCATTGTGTGAAGCGGTAGAGCAAGGTCGAGTTAACCCAGGTGATAATATGCTTCTTGCTGCATTTGGTGCAGGTTTGACATGGGGTGCGGCAGTATTGAAATGGGGTGACCGCGTAACGCCAATTGGCGAAAGTGATGCGGTTCTGCCTGAATGTGAGCAATCCGCGTTAGAATTACTTGAGCGTGCCATTAAGCTGTGTAACGAACGCCGTCGCGACGAGGTGTAACGGACACTTTGCAAACATAAGATGAGTAAGGGAGCGCGAGGCTCCCTTATTTGATGATGTGTTCTACAGCTACCTGTAAAATATCTTACGACATAAAACCCAGGTTTGAATGAGTAAAATTACGGATGTTCGGGAACACGTATTCCAGTGCAGCGTTATCACTCACGCCCATCCACTGTGCTAGTGTTGAACCAACTTGATCAGCGGCAATTTTGGGTATGAGTCGGCCTTGAGAGTAATCATCGTTTCCGCCCAGTATTAGTTCCGGCCATGTACCGATAGGTTGTTTCCCATTTACCGCGCCTCCAATTAATAGTTGATGGCCACCCCAGCCATGATCGGTACCATTTCCGTTGCTCATCATCCGTCGACCGAAGTCAGACATAGTGAAAGAGGTGACTTGCTTGTTTAGCCCTAACCGTTCGACCGCACGATACATTGCTAAAAGGTTTGTCGCGAGATCCTCAAGTAACACTGGATGACGTGCCAATTGCGAATCGTGCAGGTCATACCCAGAGTGTTTAACGAAAAAGACTTGTCGTTGCTGCTTCAATACATCTTGGCTTGCTATCAATTTGTACACGGTTTGCATCTGCTTGCCGAGCGTCGATGACGTAAACAGCGGCTCGTCAGCAATGTGGTTGAGTTGCTCGCTCAGTACACTACTCATTACCATCGACTCATCAACCATCAAATTAAAATGACCATTAAATGGATTGTCAGTTTGATGAGAGAGAAGGCGATCATAGATCCCCTTGTATAGCGGGTTATCAATCGCGGTAAGCTGAACTGCGCGATCTTTTTTCAGGACGGTTTGGCGGTGTTCCATTGCCCGTAACCAAAGCGAGTTGCCATGCACACTGTATAGCGGTGTTATTTCTGATTCAGAGTTTAATACATCCAACATTCTGCCAGCCCAACCAAGATTTTTAGACTCGCTCATTCCACCAAGTAACCAAGCGTCTGTTTGAGAATTATGAGAAAACAGTTGCTCGGGAAGTGATGCTTCACCTTGCTCAATAACTTGTTTGGTGACGGGATGGTTGAGAATGCCACTATTGAGCACGATGCTGGCATCGCCTTGTTCGAAAACGGAAGTTAACGCATTTAACTTTGGGTGTAAGCCGAGCTTCACTGGGTGATTTGAGCTATCGACAGCACTCAAATTGATAGGGAGTATGTCTTCTTTGGCGACAGAGAGTGGCCCTCTGACTTTGGAATATTGACGATAGTGCGCCTCCGATAATGGCAGTACGGTGTTGAACGCATCGTTTCCGCCAGCTAAATACACACATATTAATGCTCGAAAGTCATTAGATGGCGCTGCGAGAGAGTAACCTGGCAGACTAAGAGAGGCTAGTGCGCCCATCGATAGCGTGCTTTGTATAAAATGTCGTCGTGAAATATCCATAATTCACTCCTAATCCTGAATATAAAATTCGTCGCCAGAAATGGCGGTAAATATCACTAGAGCGAGTTTTGTTGTTGGCACATAGTCCTCACGATAATCATTCAGCGCGGTGAGCATGAGCTCTTTCAATTCAGCAGAAGCCGTTCCAGCAAAGAAACGCTCGTTAACCAATTCGACTAAGGCATGGTGATCGTCTAGAAGAAGATAAAGCTCGTTAAGATCGAAGTGGTAGGAATCACCACCTCCTCTACGAGTGCTGGTTAACATATAGTTGACCAAATCGGTATAAACAGACCAATTGAGAAGTTCATACTCTGGAGAGTTAATACCAGACTCCGTAAACTCGTTAGACGGCTGATAGTCTGGAGAGTAAAAATTAAACACGGAAGGAGAACGAAGCGGCCCTTGATTAGCGATGTTCATCATCGTTGTTGCGTCTTCGTAACGTGATCCTTTAACCGTAAAACCTGATGCTCGATGAAAATTAGTCAGGACCAGTATCGGTTCTTTCACTTTTATAGGCGGGGTATCCGTCATCCCTAATGCTTCAGGGTCGAGCAATATGGCTCGAACAACGGCGGTTAGATCGCCTTTTTCTCCTTCCCCATTGTTGTTAAATATCGTAGCAACACGCGCGACGTACTCTGGGCTTGGATTTGAACTGACCAAACGTTGGATAAGTAACTTTGAAACAAATGGAGCAACATTTGGGTGAGACATCAACATATCAATCACTTTTGAAAGCTCTTCTTGTGCGGTTAGACCCGATGGGATCACGTTCCCTAGAAATCGCTTCTCGCCGGTGTCGTGTCTTTGACTGATAACTCGCATCGGTTTCACGAATGCGATGTCGGAATTTTTCCATCCAGTTAATGCTCGCGCGAGCTCTTGAATATCAGTTTGATTGTACGTGGGGATAGGTTTGCCTGTTGCGTGGTTTAGCTTTTTACTGCCATCTAAATTGAGTTCATACAAACCGATAGTGAATAACTGCATTAACTCTCGAGCAAAGTTCTCATCGGGAAGCGTTCCTGTCGCACTATTTTCTTTTGCACTACCGAGCATAGACAAATAGCTCCCCATGACTGGATGGATGGAAACGTCATACAACAGGTCTCGGTAGTTGCCAAACGCATGCTCAACCAACAGATCGTAGTAATTCACTAACCCTGTAGGTTTGCTGGAAAGAACGCCGCCATAACGAGAAACGACTACGATCTGACTCAATGCATAAGCCGTTCGCTGTCTGAGCTGATCTTCAGCAGTAACAACAATCTGATACCAAGCATTTTCTCGGTTTGACTGTAGGCCTTTAGAAAAAGGCGTTTGATAAAGTGGTTGATGGTAGGTTGCTGGCAGGTTGATTTGTTTCTGTATCCAGTCCCCTAACCCGTTTTCCCTAACCTCATTAATTAACGCAGGAGTTGGTCCAAAAGAGGTTTGATAGAGAAAACGCGCAACGGTTTGATCGGATGGGGATTGCTGTATTTGTGCTGATACATTAGGCACATGGCTCAGCAATAAGATAGCCAATCCTAGTACCCAAGCAGAGATTTTATTTAGCTTCTGACGTCTCATAGTTAACTCGCTTACCCGAAGTAACGATTTAAGTCCATTTAACGGGAGTTATTAAGCTCTTTTGAGCTGTTTAGTAAATTTATGAAAATCAAGCAGCTGCATAGGCGAGTATAGTAGCTATAAGTGGTGAACAAAAAACTCAAACGATGAATTTGGTACTATAGTGCTAGAAGTTTTTGATGCTATTTTTTCTAAGATACTGATATTAAATATGGCCAATGAAGAGTAACAAGCAGAGATATCGCAATGGATATAGAAGGGGGACAGCTAAAGTACTGTTAACAAGAGATTGGTATGTTTGTTAAGGCTTAAGTTAGTTTCAAGAAATTATTGAGCCAATAAATAAAGTCCATTGGTTTGCACAAGAGAAAACCACACGGATGTTCTCTTGTACAAAGCAACAAAGGTTATTTTCGGGCAAGCTTATGGTGAGCACGAGAAAAGTGATCGGCACAAAATGCGCCCACGATCGAGAGTTCGCCAGCCAGACAAAGCGCAGCTGCGACTTCGGCTAACGCTTTCGCATTGCCGTTGCCGTGCAAACCCAAAATATCCAAACATGCTTTTTGTGTCGGAAGGCCTGTGCCCCCGCCAACCGTTCCCACCATGATGTTTGGCAAGGTTACGCACGCGTACAAGTTGCCTTGAGCGTCCACATCCATACGAGTGATACCAATGGCAGACTCTGCAACGCAAGCGGCATCTTGACCACAAGCAATGTACAGCGCAGCAAGGGCGTTTGCGTAATGCGCATTGACGCCAATTGTCCCGCTGAGTAAACCACCCACCGTGGTCATTTTGCCAAATTGAACCATAGACTCCGGCGTCGTATGCAGATATTTTTCCACCAACTCAGCAGGAATGGTCACTTCGGCGGATACTTTCTTACCGCGTACCGAGCGCAGTGTGTGTGCGTTTGGTTTTTTGTCGCCTGATAAGTTGCCATCCAAGAATGCTTGAGTTGGTTTGATTGGGCTGGTCGCCAAAATATGATGGAACACTTCGTTTGTTGCGATGGTCACCATGTTTTGTCCGGAAGCGTCACCAGTCACGTATTCAAAGACCAAATAAACATGGTTTCCTTCGATATTTACATTGATGTCTTTGAGTTTGCCATGTGAGGTGGTGGATTCCGCAATTTGACGAAATACGTCAAACTGGGTCACAACCCAACTGACGAACTGGCCGGCGTCAGCAAGGTGATTAAAGGCGAATACTGGTGTTCGGCTCACCCCTTCACTTAGTAACAATGCGCTCGCGCCACCAGCGGCGGTGATAAGATTTGCGCCACGGTTGTAGGAAGCGACTAACGCGGCTTCTGTCGTTGCGAGCGGAACCAAAAAGTCATCGTTCGCATACAAGCCGTTGACGCGCAAAGGGCCTGCAATGCCGACCGGCACATTAACAGTACCAATGAAGTGCTCGATGTTGTTGGAGTAAGCATCGCGATGTGACTGCGTGAAAGGATCAAGGAGATGATCTTTATTGGTCACGTGTTCCAATACTTGCCAACGGCGCGCCAAATGCTTATCCGATAGGCCAGGGCTTAAGCAGAGACGTTTCTCTGGCTTGTGAAACTTCGGTTCTAATGCCGATTGAATCTTACTGCTGGTTTCGATATCGGAAAGGGCGGAGCTTTGAACAGGGTTATCTTGGTTTAACTTCGGCATACAAACGTTAACTGAAAAATCGAACCAGAGATTGTAGTGATTGAGGCTTTGATTACAACGTTGATTATACGTTTTGCAACAAATACCACTGTGCAAGCGCCTTTATTATCCAAGTGATTTGATATTGGAGCGACGAATTTATCGGACATAAATGGGTTTTGACAATGAATGTTGAGTAAATGGTAGATCCGGGAGGTTATGGCTTTTAGAGAAACTGGCCTGTAGGTGTTTTGATTCGACAAGGTGTAAGCATGAGTGCCTTAAGAGCGGAATGGTTCAATCTATGAAAGGAATAAATTGTCTAACCCAGTCCCTTGGGTCAGACGTTAGTTTGAATCGGTTGTTCAAAAACTAGTTGAAGGCGCGAGCCACACGTCCCGCACTTTGAATACGGTAATGGCCAACGTAAGCAGGAACAAATACAGATTGTCCCTTCGCGGCGGTTAACGTCTCACCGTTATCACTGATGAGTGTCAGGTCGGCATCAATCGCCATCAAAATCTCTGCGCTATTGGCATCAACCACTTCATTGTTCGGTTGGTTAAGAATGCTGAAACTAAAGTCTGCCACTGGGACCGGATAAAGGCTTTGGCAACCATCGGCATTGGGTTCTAGAACAAGGCTGTTAAACGGCTTAGGCACAAAGTCTGTGCATTTAACCAGTTCTTCAACATCCATATGTTTCGGCGTGAGTCCTGCACGCAAAACGTTATCTGAGTTCGCCATGATCTCTAATCCCGTACCTTTAATGTAAGCGTGTGGCGTTCTTGCGCTCAGGAACATGGATTCGCCAGGTTGCAGCGTGATGACATTCAACAGTAATGGCGCAAACAAGCCGACATCGCCAGGGTATTGAGTGGATAGATCCAAGATGAGCTGGAAAACGTCGCTGTCAGTGCCTTGCTCCGATTGACGTGAAGCGTGGGCAAGAAGCTGTTTCAGTGCTCGCTCTTTTGTTTCTCCTTCCATGGTCAGAATGTGCACAAAGAAATCGCGTAAACCTTGTGAGTTGATTTCGCGTTTGAAGGCATCTAGCGGTGCGCGTAGCTCATCGATATCGCAAAGGCCAAATGCCTCAATAATCTCGTCATACGAACGAAAACCGTTCATGGCTTGGTAACTTGTCAGCGCGTACACCAACTCAGGTTTGTGGTTTGGATCCTTGTAGTTACGATGGCTCGCGTTTAGTGGGATGCCAGCACTTTGCTCTTTTTCGAAACCTATTTCGGCATCTTGTTTGCTTGGGTGAACTTGAATCGACAGTGCATGTTCGGCCGCTAAGATCTTAAACAGAAAGGGCAGGTCGCCAAATTTCGCTGCGGTTTCTGCTGATAAGTAAGCGGGTTGGTTTTGTTTGATCAGTTCAGACAAAGGCAGCGTGTTTTGCTCAATCTGAACTTCAGAGCAGCCGTTTGGGTGAGTACCCATCCATACTTCTGCTTGAGGCTCATTCGTTTCGTTAGAAAAGCCAAACAAATCGTGAATAGAAGAGGTGCTTCCCCAAGCGTAGTTTTGGATTTTGTTGTTCATTTGAAAGAAGCTATGCGATGAAATAGTGTTCAAATTCATGAATTTTTCCCATAGTTAACCCTCCGAACTGAATCGGAAGAAAAATTGAGCAGAGATACGTTAAATAAGGATGGCGAGCTCGGTTAGGTCACTCGCCAATTTGACCGAAGGGCGATAAGTCGATTTACAATCGAGGTTTTGGTTCGAGTGGTTTTCGTGATGGTTGCGCTTGCAAAAATGGCAGCAACAAAAGGCCAATGACGGCTGCACAAACTGAAATGGTGATGAAGAAACCTGTCCAATGATATTCTTCAAGAATTAATGCCAGTGGATAGCCAGACAATGCTGCGCCCATGTAGGCGAACAAGCCCACGAATCCTGTTGCCGCGCCGGCAGAATCTTTGTGAGAGCACTCCGCCGCCGCCATACCGATCAGCATTTGTGGTCCAAAGACAAAGAAGCCGATGGAGAACAATCCCGCTGCTTGGAATGCAAAGTTGGTCAGAGGCATTAGCCAAAGCGCAGAGACAGATAAGAAAATCCCAATCGCGAACAGCAAGTTCATTGGTCCACGGTTACCGCCAAAGAGTTTGTCTGAGCCCCAGCCCGCAACCAATGAACCAACAAAACCGCCGATTTCAAACATAGACAGAGCAGCGTTGGCATTAATCAGGCTATAGTGATGCTGCTCGGTCAAGTACAGGTTTCCCCAGTCATTGATTGCGGTTCGGACGATGTAAACCAACACATAACTGAACGCGAGCAGCCAGATGTATTTGTTGTTAAATACGTACGATTTCAGAATTTCTCGGTAGGTGAGGCCACGTCCGTAATTTTCCTGCGCAAGTTCTAGTGCGTCGTTGCGCCATTGGCCGACACTTGGTAAACCCATTGTTGTGGGTTTGTCGCGCAATCGCCAACAAACGAATAGACCGAGTAATACGCCGATGATGCCGGGTAGAATAAAGCCTTCACGCCAGCTGTAGTGCAACGTTAAATAGCCCACCAAAATAGGGATCAGCGCGCCACCAACGTTGTGTGCGGTGTTCCAAATGGCCCATAAGAAGCCACGCTCGGAGCGTGAATACCAAGTGGTTAACAGCTTGGAGCATGAAGGCCAGCCCCAGCCTTGGAACCAGGCGTTTAAGATCCACAGAGTAATGAAAGCCGCGAGTGAGCTAGAAAAACCGAACGCGATATTGACCAGACCTGTCGCAATCAATCCTAATCCCATGAAATAACGAGGGTTAGAGCGATCCGAAATCGTGCCAGAAATAAACTTCGAACAGCCGTAAGTAATGTAGAAAAGTGTACCGATAAGACCCAAATCGCCTTTATCTAAGCCAAGATCGGTAATCATCGCTGGTGCGGCGTAGTTAAAGGTCTTACGGGTAAAGTAGAAACCTGCGTAGCCGATGTACATCCCCAACATAATGTGCAAACGCCAATGGTGGTAACGCTGGTCGATTTGCTCGTTGCTCAGGCTCGGTTGAGTAAATTTAGGTGAACGTAAAAATCCAAACATCTTGAGTTACACCTTAGGTAAAGTAATGCTGATTTGTGTGCCGATCACTTGATCGCTGGTGGAGTAGATAACCATTTTTCCACCTAACGCGTGCACACGTTCTTGCATGCCGCGAACGCCCATGCCTTTCATGCTGTCCTGAACTTTGAATCCGACACCATCATCGTGAATCATCAGTGACACCGCAGCTTCTCCAATTGTCAGTTCAATATTGATCAACTGCGCTTCTGCGTACTTGGCAGCGTTATTTAATGACTCTTGGCATAAACGGAATAGGGTTACTTTGAGTGTGTCACTCAGGCTGGTGTAATCGCCTTGCCAGTTCAGTTGAACAGTTGTTCCGTGATTGGCGAATTCCATCTCTCGCGTCAGTTGCTCGACGGATTCTTTTAAGTCCAAATCATCCAGCATTTTTGGTCTTAGCTTGCTTAACAGTCGCTTAGTGGTGTCGTACACGTTGAGGGAAAGCCCTTCGATCATGTCGGCGCAACCCACGCTTGTTTCGGCGTTATTTACCCGCTTAATGATGTTGGCTTGTGTGCGGATCGCCGTGATGTTCTGTCCAATTTCGTCATGTAGCTCGCGCGCAATATCGCGTCTTACCGATTCTTCCGCTTTGATAAGCTGGCGAGACAAATTCTGATTGCGTGCAAGTTCGCCGCGCAGTTTGTGATTGAGGTCTTTTTGTTTCTGAACCCCTAAGCCGAGCATAATGCCGGTGATGGTTTGCGCCGAGAGAGATAATAACAAATCGGTGATTTCTAGATTTGATACGCCGCTGCGAGCCGCAATCAGCGCAATGCTGTTGAGCATGGTGGCGAGTAGGGCTCCTTGCCAGCCGTAACGAAGTGCCAGCACGATGATTGGGATAGCCATACAAAATGGCGCAAATCGTTTTAACTCTTCAGGCAAACTCGTTTGCACTAGAATGCTGCCGATAAGAAGTACGGCGTAAAACACAATGTGGCGAATGCTGAACACCACAGTGTTGTTCAAAAGATGCGACGTCAGAGGCGACCATCGGCTTTGAAATAGGTAGTTCCACAGTAGGTAACACATAGGAACCAGCATCAGCCCACCAGAAATACTGGCTAACCACACCATGTAAACAGAAGGCACGTGAAAGCCGACCGCCATTACGTTGATGAAGGCGGTAATGATGATCACAACGCCCATGACGGCTAAGTGGCGGTTTTGGTCACCGTAGTAGTATTTTTTCGCAATCAGAGTGACCGGGATACTGGCAATGCTCGCAATCAGCACGGTAAGCCACTGCGGTTGACCCAGTAAGATCGCAAGTGCGATGGAAAGTCCCCACTCCGAAAGGTAAATCGTCGGCCAATAAGCGGTGCGAGTGTGCAGGGCGACACCTAATCTTAAAGCGAAAGGAAACAATAAGATCGCCAGTTCGGGATCATTGACAAAGTAATAGGCAATCACCCATAAGCAGAACCAGGCGCAAGCCATAACAAATAGTCCGCAAATGGTGGTAACAGCGTAAGCTCGCATTAAAAGGACTCTTGAGAAAATAGTTTGGCGAGCTCAACGTTGTTTTTCACGCCGAGTTTGTCGATGGCATTCGCACGATGCACATGCACGGTCTTGTGGCTCAAGCCAAGCTCTGCCGCGACAGACTTTACATCCAACCCGGTCGCAAGTAGCTGACATACCTCGTTTTCACGTTTTGTCAGTTGGCATAGAGAGGTGGTGTTGTCGCTAGGCGTTGCAAGTTTAAGTGCAATATCTGATGTGAGGTAACAGCCGCCAGAAGCACTGGTTCTCACGGCTTGAATAAGTTCGTCTGGGCTACAGCGTTTACTAAGATAGCCTTTTGCACCTAGCTTTAGTGATTTTTCCACCATCGCAGGGGAGTCATGCACGCTAAGCATCACGCAGGCAATGCCAGTTGGTATTTCGCTAAGAAAGTTTAAGCCGCTTTCATCTGGCATGGAGATATCTAGGATGATGACATGAGGGTGTACCGCAGGCAAGCCTTTGCGCGCTTCGGCGACAGAGCCGAATTCACCGACAACGGTAATATCACTTTCTAAATTTAATAATTGTGCGAAACCTGAACGCACGATGACGTGATCATCAACTAGAGCAACATGAATCATTATTACAACCAAATAGAGCAGACGACTAACAACAATAAGCTCCAACAGGAGCCAATAGAAAAACCTTTAATGATACTGAATTGATCAACTCATTTTAATGATCTTGCGCGCTTTACCGAAGTAAAGCGCGCAGAGAAGCTAGGCTTGGTTTTGTGCAAGTTGAAGCTTCTTCGCGTGTCGAATCTTCTTCTCTTCCGCGATAGCGACGAAAGCAAGCAAAACAATACAAATCATGGCGGAGGTATCTAGAGCTGCGAAGGTACCTTTCCAACCAGTTAAGCCGAAGATAGGTGTACCGTCTGCAATCATACCGAGACCAAGTTTCGCGAAGCTGTCACCGATTAGGTAAGCGAATGTACCTTTTACGCCGTCAGCCACACTGATTGCTTTTTTAGGGACAAAACCAACCGCGGCAACACCGATAAGAAGTTGCGGACCAAACACCAAGAAGCCCAATACAAATAGAGAGGCTAAGTACATGAACTCGCTAGTGGCGTGTTGGTAGAACTCAAGCGATACGATGATCAAACCAAGAGATACACAAGCAACCAATGCGCGGCGACCGTTTGCTAAGTCAGATAAGTAACCCCACATCAAAGTACCCACAAGCGCACCGACTTCGAATAGAGTAAAGCCAGAGATTGCCGTTTCTTTTGACAGACCAAGCTCTTGGTACGCGTATACCGTTGACCATTGGTCGATACCAATACGCACGATGTAAAGGAAGATGTTGGCAAAGCAAAGTAGCCAGATAACTTTGTTTTTAAGAACGTATTCAACAAATATTTCTTTTTTGGTCATCTGGTTTTCTTCTGCGGCGGTGTCTTCTTCACTCACTGCTTCATCGAAAAGTTCTTCTACTTTACCTAGACCGTAAGCTTCTGGAGAGTCGCTACCAAAGCGCATACCGATAAAGCCAACGATGATCGCGATGATAGAGGGGAACACGAACATGCCGATTACGTGGCCGTCGAATAGGTAGTTAGCACCGAAAAGAGCAACACCCGCTGCGCCCGCACCACCAACGTTGTGTGACATGTTCCACAAGCCTAGGTAAGAGCCGCGCTTGTTACGAGGTGTCCATTTTGTAATGGTTGAGTAACTAGAAGGGCCACCAGTACTTTGGAAGAAACCACTCAGAGCGTAGAAAGCCACCATCAAGAACAGGCTTGCACTACCGCCGCCCATGCTGAAGCTGAAACCAAGCATTGCAAGACCAGAAAGGATCAGCATAAAAGGGAGGAATTGCTTGGTGTTCTTACCGTCAGCGTAGTAAGACACAACGGTTTTACCGATGCCGTATGTGATGGAGAAGCCAAGGCCAATAAGACCTAGGTCTGTCATGCTCAAACCGTAAGTTGAGATCATGTCGTTTTGCGCGACATTGAAGTTCTTACGAATCAAGTACATGGTTAGGTAGCCGATGAATACGACCAAGTAAGATTGGATGAATGGTTTAAACCACATCTTTCTTCTAACTTCGACAGGAAGATCGAGGGTCGGCTTCCGCACCTGTTCGAGGAATTTTAACATGATGAACTCTCTTGTAATTGTTTTAGAAACACAACGGAGACCGTTATGTGCTCTTGTTACCTTTGACTGAGCGGAATTCTAGAGAGTGGTTTTGTGAGGCACATGAGATGGTTGCCTAGATCGGCTAGGAAAAATTCCTAGAAATGCCTAGGAAGGCGGAAAAGCGTGAAAAGAGTCACACAAAACCCTTACTAATTTATGGTTTTTTGACAGCGTTCTTATCGGATTGGAAAGCGTTCAAATGCAAGCAGGTTAATATACGCAAGCTTAGTGCTGACAAGGGGTGAGCTCGTTTGGTTGGAGAGAATAGTGTCTTGTCGCTAAGTATCAATTGGGAACGAGAAGCAAACAACAGAGACCCAGAGGTCTCTGTTAGAAATATTAGGAATTCGGCTAGGTTGACGTGTTAAGGTGCAGGGCTGTATAGACGCGGCGAGCTGTGTTTTGGCAAGTGAATTAGGTTCAAATGGTTTCTTCTTGCCCATTCGACAGTTAACGCTGTAGGTGCAGATAAGCAAACCAGAGTGGGGATACGCGCGCGAACGGCTTTGTGGATCAACTCTAAGCTGCAACGGCTTGTCATTATTGCGAAGCCACTTTGAGGTTCGATGTGATTGTTGGCCAATGCGCCAATCAACTTATCTAGCGCGTTGTGACGGCCGATGTCCTCTCGGCACAACTTGATGTTGCCTTGTAAATCTGCAAATAAGGCGGCGTGTAACGCGCCAGATTCACGTGCGGCTTCTTGATGCAGTGCGACTTTGTCTCGCAGCCCTTCAAATACATCGGAGCGCGGAGGAAGAGACGGTGTTAGCGGTGCTAAATCAGGCAAAGCTTGTTCCAGAGCCTCGACACCACAAATGCCGCATCCAGTTGTGCCGGCAAGATTCCGGCGTTGTGTTTTTAACGCCCAGAAAGCGCGGTTGCTGATTTCCACTTCCGCATAGTGAGATTCGTGATCGCCACCAACTTCAATGTCTTTGATCTCTTTGAAGTCGTGGACGATGCCTGTGCTTAGGCTAAATCCTTTTACGAAGTCTTCCAGATGGCCTGGCGTCACCATCATGACCGCTTGGCTAATGCCGTTGTAGCTGATAGCTAAGGCGGATTCACTCGCCAGCGACATTTGTTGCACTGGGCGGCCATCAATCAATTCTCGGTAATTGAACGCACTTGGTTGAGGTGGTGCTTGATTGAAATCGGACAGTTCAAAATAAGATTGAGTAGTACATCTCATGAAATCACCTCATAAGCCGTTATGTATGCCAAAAATTGACGTGTGGGTTGTTGTTATCGATTGAATATGTTCTTCGCTTCTGCGAAGCACTGATCGGTTAGCGCGGAGAAGGGTTCTTGTTTTCGCTTTAACAAACCTAGCGGCGCGTGAACGGCGGCTTCTTCGATAGGGATAATGCGAAGCGTATCGTTCAACTCTTCCAATCCACAGTTCAGCGGCATAATGGCGCAACAAAGGCCACTGGTTACTGCTTGGATCAAGTGAAAGGTGGAGTTACTTTCAATGACGGTTTGCGGAACTAGCCCTTTACTCACAAAGCTAAGATCAATTGAGTGGCGATAGTGCATACCCTTCGAAAGCAGCCCTAGCGGAATGTTATTGAGTGACTCCAACAACACTTCAGATTCGGCAAAATCAAAATGACGCTCATCGAATAAAACGCCAAGTTTGGTCGAGTCGAGCTCGATAACATCGAAGTAAGCGGTGTTAACTTGATCGACATAACACATCCCCAAATCTAGTTGATTGCGATTGAGTTGGTCTATGATCTGTTCGGTCGTCATGGAGAGTATTTGAAAGCGTAACTCAGGGAACTGGTGAGCTAATGGTTTGAGAAATTGCATCGGGTTTTGGCTGGCGAGTGGCACCATTCCAAGCCGAAGAGAGCCGACCAACTGACCACGGCAGTTGGCGGCTTCAGCTTGCAATCCATCATGAGCTGCTAAGACGGTTTTTGCCCAAGCTAAAATGCGTTCTCCGGCTTCTGTAAATCCTTCAAATCGTTGACTTCTTTGGATTAATTCGAGATCGAGTTCTTCCTCTAAGCTTCGGATCCTCATGGACAAGGTAGGCTGCGTAATGTGGCACAATGCGGCGGCTTGACCAAAGTGTTTGGTCTGTTCAAGTGCGATGAGATATTTAAGTTGTTTGATATCCATAATGGCTTGTTAACCTTGCGTTGTGAGTCACATGTACGGGGGAACTCCCTAAAAAGGGCACAGCACTACCGTACTTTTTAAGCGCTGGAGCGTTTTAACTGGGGAATGGAAAACCAAAACCAAGTCAAGAATAAAACCACACTCAAAATTGATCTGAATCAAGGCTATTCCTGATATTAATTAGGGTCAAATTTAAAGTATCTATAGTGTGATAGATACTATCTATTATCAAGAGGGCCGATTTTATTGAGTTCGTTAAGCGAACTAGGTGGAATCGAATGGGAAAACGATTAACCTCATAAGTTGTATTGATTAAAAATGTGCTGACCGTCAGTGGAAAAAATCGTCATAGATTTTGTTTATCACTCGGTCAGGATTATCAATTGGACGCATATTGAATAACGACTTAATCTTTGATTTAGATCAAGGCGCAACAATGCGAATTGAATCTACCAGTCTTAGAAACAGTAGGCGGGTATCCGATATCAAGAATCTAGATAAGTAAACGCTCGGACAAGCGAGAGTATGTTGAGTGGTTACTTATTTGGATTAAAAAATACATGGATTAGAAACTAAGCCCTTCAATACTTCCGCATTATCTCAATAAATAACGCGCTTGTTTTCACGGGCACCCTGCTTGCTGGTATATCTGCGAGGAGTAAAGTCGTGAGCCAAAAAGAACAAATAAAAACATACAAAGGTCCAGCTGGTGGTTGGGGTGCACTGAAAGCCGTAACCAGAAGTTGGTGGGGCAGTGAAAATGCAGTTAAAAACATTCGCACTATGCTCAAAACCAACCAAAATGGCGGTTTCGACTGTCCGGGATGTGCATGGGGTGAGTCGCCAGATAGTGGTAAAGTCAATTTCTGTGAGAATGGCGCGAAAGCGGTAAACTGGGAGGCGACCAATCGTCTGGTTGATCCTGAGTTTTTTGCCAATCACAGCGTATCTTCTCTCTCAACGCAAACCGATTACTGGTTGGAATACCAAGGCCGTATCACGCACCCAATGCGATACGATGCTGAATCCGATCACTACGTGCCAGTCTCTTGGGATGAGGCTTTTGCACTTGTCGCGAAACATCTCAATCAATTGGATTCACCACACCAAGCTGAGTTTTATACCTCTGGTCGTGCAAGCAACGAAGCGGCGTTTTTGTATCAGCTATTTGTGCGCGCATTCGGTACCAATAACTTTCCAGATTGTTCCAACATGTGTCACGAAGCCAGTGCAATAGGGATGAAAGACACCATTGGCGTTGGTAAAGGCACAGTGATCTTTGATGATTTTGAAGAAGCCGATGCGATTTTCGTGATTGGTCAAAACCCGGGCACGAACCACCCACGAATGCTTGAACCTCTGCGCGAAGCGGTAAAACGTGGTGCACAGGTTATCTGTCTAAACCCGCTGAAAGAGCGCGGATTAGAGCGTTTCCAAAACCCACAAATGCCGATTGAGATGTTGAGCAACGGCTCAGAGCCTACCAACACGGCGTACCTGCGTCCTGCTTTGGGCGGAGACATGGCAGTGTTTCGTGGAATCGCAAAATTCTTGTTGCAATGGGAACGCGAGGCATTGCAAAACGGTGGCAAAGCGGTATTTGACCGTGAATTCATCAAACAACACACGATAGGTATTGATGAGTATTTGGCTGAAGTGGACGCAACCTCTTGGGAACACATCGCGGAACAATCGGGTCTTGATTTAAGTGAAATCGAGATGGTGGCGAGCATGTATCGACGTGCAGAACGTGTGATCATGTGTTGGGCGATGGGGTTGACTCAGCATCGTCACTCTGTGCCAACCATTAAAGAAGTCGCAAACGTGCAAATGTTACGAGGTAACGTTGGTAAGCCGGGAGCGGGGCTTTCACCAGTGCGTGGTCACAGTAACGTTCAGGGCGACCGTACGATGGGCATTGATGAAAAACCTTCAGATCTGTTGTTGGATCGCATTGAAAGTCGATTTAACTTTGACGTCCCGCGTGGTGAAGGCCACAACACTGTGCAAGCCATTAAAGCGATGGAAGAAGGGCAAGCGAAAGTATTTATCGGTTTGGGCGGTAACTTTGCACAAGCAACGCCAGACACAGAACGTACGCACAACGCGATGCGAAACTGTAATTTAACCGTACACATTTCGACGAAGTTAAATCGTTCTCACCTTGTCACAGGTAAAGATGCGCTTATTCTTCCATGCTTAGGCCGTACTGAGATTGATCAGCAAGCGACTGGCCCACAAGGTGTGACGGTTGAAGATACTTTCAGCATGGTACATATCTCATTTGGTCAGCTAAAACCGCGTTCGGAGCATTTGCGTTCAGAACCAGCGATTATTGCCGGTATTGCCAATGCTACACTCGGGGCAAAACCAATTGATTGGTTGTGGGCGATTGAAGATTACGACCGTATTCGCGATTTGATTGCCGACACGATTCCGGGCTTTACCGACTTTAACCATAAGCTTAAACACCCGGGTGGATTCCACTTGGTAAACCCAGCTGCTGAGCGTCGATGGAACACACCAAGCGGCAAAGCGCAGTTCAGATCTAGCGAGTTGCCGAAGCAGTTGATCAGCGAAGCGATACTCGAAAAAGGCCAAAAGCCAGATTTGATCTTGCAAACCATGCGCTCACACGACCAATACAATACGACACTTTACGGCTTGAATGACCGTTATCGTGGAGTATTTGGTATGCGCGAAGTGCTGTTTATCAATGAAGCGGATATTCGTAAACTCGGTTTTGAACCGGGCGACAAAGTGGACATGGTGTCATTGTGGGAAGATGGCGTTGAGCGCCGTGTGAGCGGATTTACGCTTGTTGCCTATGATGTACCAGCAGGTCAGGCGGCGGCTTACTATCCAGAAACAAACCCATTAGTTCCTTTGGACAGTTATGGGGATAGAACGTTTACGCCAACCTCTAAGTTTATTGCGATCAAATTGGAAAAATCGACATCCGATAAGATCGCTTTGGTGGAAGCGGAATAGTGACCAAACCGGCACAACGACATTTCCGATAAGCAAACGGCTGATATTAATTATCAGCCGTTTTTAATTGCGCTCAGTCTGCATTTAGTGCGCATAGCTTGTGTATAATGTTAATGACATTATGCTGCTCGATGATAGACAGATAAGGCCGATTTGAATCTAATTTCAAGTAGTAAAACTAATAAGAAGATGCTTATGACCTTGAAAAATATAATTAAATTAACAATCAGTCACTTAGTGGCAGTTTCTATTGGCATTGCGATAGGTATCTATACTTTACCGATCCTTATTGCACCACCTGCGCCGACCGATGAACAAGTTGCTAAGAGCAAGCAAGGTGCAGAATACAGCGCAGTGTTTAAGAGGGAACTCAAAGGTAGCGATGCTTTTCATTGGGGAGAGGGAGAAATTCATTTGAGTTCTGAAGTCATTACGTTGGTAGGAAAACTCGCTCCCGGACCAGACTATAAACTCTATCTATCTCCTAAGTTTGTTGAAACGGAACAAGAGTTTAATGACCTTAAATCTGAGATGAGCTTAATTGGTGATGTCAAAACGTTCGATAACTTCGTTGTTGAGGTTCCTCAAAGCACTTCAATTTCTGAATACAATACGGTTGTTGTATGGTGCGAGACATTCGGTGAGTTCATTACTTCGGCAAAGTATCAATAAACCTTAGCAGTAGAGTGAAAGGCTTTTCTTTTCACTTTACGCTAGGATGTTGTTTCGCATAATTAAGAGGCAAAGACTCTTAAACACTCTAAATTTAAGAGCCTTTGTTTAGAGTTATTGACAGAACCATTCGACTTGTAAGTCGTTTGCACCTTTCAGGCTACGTTCTGGAAAAACAAGATTTCGAACTATTTAGAGTTATTCTCTGTTTGGCTTGTTTCGTTCGATGACGCTAATCGCAATAGCTAAAAATAGAATATCTTTTACTAAAAAGAAGTTTGTCACCAAAACCCCATCAGACACTTTCCATGTATTCGGTGTCGTAATTAGAAAGCTGAGTGTCGCAAGAAAAATAATTGCGGCGGCTATGCCAGAAAAATAAGCGACTCGTGTGTTTTTAAGGCCAACGATTAATCCAATAGCGACAATGATTTCTGTTGCGCCAATGATGTTTGATACGGCTTGAACTGACATCACATCATACAACCAACTCATCAGAAAATGATTTTCAACGAGCGGTTGTATAAGCTTGGCCTCTGTAGGTGTGAATTTATAAATACCAATCCATATTAGAACTAAAGAAACGCCGAAAACTCCGATAAGATATCCAATTGAGTCACATTGATGATGGCTTTTTACGTTTTGCATAATTAACTACATTCTCCTGTTTGTTAGCGCTTCCAACAAGACCTATAAGGTTGGTAGAAAATTTCATAGGTTTTTTCGCTCAAACAACAGATATTAAAAATCACGTGATACAGAATTACGTGTTTGATAGAACTTAAGGATATTTCGTGGAAGTTAAAATTTTTCAGGTTGACTCGTTTACATCAGAGGTTTTCAAAGGTAATCCCGCGGGTGTTTGTATCACAGAGTCAAGCCTTGATGAGGAAACGATGTTGGCCATCGCGGCCGAGATGTCGTTATCTGAAACGGCATTTCTGTCACTCAATACAATGCAACTTCGTTGGTTTACACCGAGGACGGAAGTTGCTTTGTGTGGACACGGCACACTTGCAACGGCGCACGTTCTGAAAGAGCAGGGGTTATATAATACTGGAGATACGATTGAGTTCGTTACGCTATCTGGGGTTTTAACTGCACAACTCGATCATGAAGAAATTCATTTGGTGTTTCCTGCGCCAACTTTAGATATGAGAGCGAGTATTAACAAAGACTTACTTCATGGCTTGGGGCTAGATGCCGCCAATGTAGTCGCCTACGGTCAGTTTGATAATAAGCAGTTGATCGTCATTAATGATGAATTTGTGCTTGAACAGCTCGACCCTGATTTTGGTGCGCTGCTTAAACAAAAGGGCCGTGGCGTCGTCATCACTGCTCAATCAAGTACTGACGCCGATTTTGTCTCTCGATACTTCGCGCCTTGGGTAGGTGTTAATGAGGATCCAGTTACAGGCTCTGCACATTGCGCTTTATGTGTTTACTGGGCTAAAGAGCTCAACAAAAAGCAACTGAAAGGCTTCCAAGCCTCCGAGAGAAGTGGGGTCGTCCATACAGAGTTGTTAAGCACTGAGCACGTTAAGCTTTCTGGAAATGCAGTAACGATATTGCGAGGATATATGAGAATCGCGTAGCGGTCCTTGTGGGAATGATTTTATTTTCGTGTTACCCAATGCTCAATAGTGAGGACGCTTGAATGCTACTTATTTAAGTGGCTGATTTTTTTTTGTAAAAACACCCCTGGCACGGTGGTGTATAACGATTGGAGAGTTATATGAAAACTATCGGTCTTCTAGGTGGTATGAGCTGGGAGTCGACGCTTAGTTATTACAAATTGATCAACGAAGGAGTCAAAGAGGCGTTAGGCGGCTTAAATTCCGCAAAAATTTGTATGTATAGCGTGAATTTTTCGGAGATAGAGAAACTTCAACATCAAGGTAAATGGGAAGAAACGGCAAGCATTCTATCTGATGCTGCATCTTCAATAGAAAAAGGGGGCGCTGACTTCATTCTTATTTGTACTAACACAATGCACAAAGTTGCGCCTCAAATTGAAGCCAGTATTAATATCCCCATACTACATATCGCAGACGCGACTGCTGAGTTACTTCGTGAGAAAGGGGTTCAAAAGGTCGGACTCCTTGGTACTCAATTCACAATGGAGCAAGACTTTTATAAAGGAAGGCTTTCCGACCGTTATGGGCTTGATGTCGTCATTCCCGATCAAGACGACCGCTCTAAAGTACATAACATTATTTATAAAGAGTTATGCCAAGGTGAAATCAAAGAGGAGTCAAGGACGATATACTTGCAAATTATTGAAAAACTAAAAGAGCACGGAGCTGAAGCTGTGATTCTCGGGTGCACTGAAATTGCCTTACTTGTAAACCAAAGTCACACCGAGGTTACACTACTTGATACCACTTCTATCCATGCTCAAGCAGCAGTCCGTTTGGCAATTGAAGGTGAATGATCTACGCTTTCTTTCCTGCAAAAAAAGAGAAAACCAAGCACGTGGTTTTCTCTTTTTTATTATCAAGTTATAAGCGAGCAAATTTGAGAGTTCTGTATCCACCAATCAAGTTGCGGGCTTTGTAACCATTGTTGACCAGCTGACGGTATGCTACGTTACCGCGTAACCCAACTTGACAGTAAATCACGATCTCTTTGTCTTTAGGAAGTTCGTGCATGCGACGACGTAGTTGATCGACAGGAATATTAATTGCACCTTCAAGATAACCAACGGACTCCAATTCACCAGGATTACGAACATCAAGTAACAGTTGGTCTTCTGTCAGTGAATCCATTTCATCATAATGAATCGCGGTCGCATCGCCTTTGATGATGTTATTTGCCACAAACGCCGCTTGGTTAATTACATCTTTAGCAGAGCCATAAGGTGGCGCGTAAGTTAGCTCGAGGTGTTGCAGTTGCTCTACCGTCATACCAGCACGCTGAGCAACTGCCATTACGTCGATACGTTTATCAACACCGTCTTTACCTACTGCTTGTGCACCTAATATTTTACCTGTTACTGGATCAAACAGCATTTTGAATGACACGGTTTCTGCACCTGGGTAGTAACTCGCGTGACTTGCTGTATGCACATACACTTTTTCATAAGCGATGTTTTCACGTTTCAGCTGTTTCTCGTTTTTACCAGTAGAAGCGACGGCTAAATCAAAAATCTTACAGATCGCCGTGCCTTGCGTACCTTGGTAAGTTTCTTGGCGGCCAAGCATGTTGTCTGCTGCCATTCGGCCTTGACGGTTTGCCGGGCCCGCAAGTGGCACTAGAGTTTGCTCGCCAGTCACGAAGTCTTTCTCTTCTACCGCGTCGCCGACAGCGTAGATCGAAGGATCGCTGGTTTGCATGTATTCATTGGTATAAATACCACCAAGAGCGCCGATTTCTAAGCCAGCTTCTTTTGCTAATTTGGTCTCGGGGCGAACACCAATTGCCATAATCAGAATATCGGTGGTGAGTCTTTCACCATTGTTTAGTGTTAATTCCAATTCACCTTCTAGATGTTGGTGTTTTTCGCTTTCACCAGAGTCGAAACTTGCCACGTGCTCGTTAGGTACGAATTTCACCGACTCAAGTGCGACGCCAAGTTTAAGGTCGATGCCTTTCTCACGAATTTCAGCATGTGCGAAGCCAGCCATTTCACGGTCAACGGGCGTCATCACTTGATCCGCCATTTCAACTAATGTGGTTTTTATGCCTAGCTGGTGGAAGGCTTCCATCATTTCCAAACCGATAAAACCACCACCAACGACCGTAGCGTGTTCAACTTTGTTGGTTTCGATCGTTTTAATGATGCGATCCATATCTGGAATATTGCGCAGCGAGTGTGTTAACGGGTTATCAATACCCGGAATAGGCGGCACAACTGGACCTGCGCCAGGGCTAAGTAGAAGAAAGTCGTAGCTCTCTTGGTATTCCGAGCCATCAAGCAAATTGTTAACCGTAACCGTTTTGTCTTGACGGTTAATAGAAACCACTTCGTTCATCACACGGACATCAACATTGAAACGCGCTAGAAAGCTCTCAGGCGTTTGAAGAAGCAGTTTGCTGCGCTCTTGGATATCGCCACCAATGTGATAGGGTAAGCCACAGTTTGCAAATGACACAAATGGACCGCGTTCAAACATAATGATTTCTGCGTCTTCACTAAGACGACGAGCGCGAGCTGCTGCAGATGCACCGCCAGCAACCCCACCAATAATCACGATTTTGCTCATGGATTTCTCCTGCTGAATGATCGAAAACGCCTACACCTTACTTAAATAAATTAGCTAAGTCTAATGTTATTTAATCTACATTAGCATTGACTTAATAATATTAATTAGTAATATCTAATAAAATGTAATGTAGTAATGAAGAGGCATAAGAATGGGCGACAGTATGCTACAAAGTGCGACCGAAGCGAGTGAGCTGCTTAAAATTATGGCTCATCCAGAGCGCCTAATCGTGATGTGTAAGCTGATTGAAGGCGAGAAAGGGGTCGGTGAACTGTTTGAAGGTTCATCATTAAGCCAATCTGCTTTTTCACAACATCTCACCGTATTGAGAAAGCACGACATTATTAAAGCTAGAAAAGTTTCTCAGCAGGTATTTTATTCAATTTCTGATGAAAGAGTTGGTCCGCTGGTTGAGGCCTTTAAGCAAGTTTTCTGTAAGTAATTAGTTTGGCGGTTGCTATGTTTGAAGTTCCTTGGATGTCGCTGTTGGGCGGCATAATAGTTGGCGTATCAGCGATAACACTGATGCTATTTACTGGCAAGACTGCTGGGATCAGTGGGATCTTAAACGGTGCCGTTGAGAACGCAGATCGCGTTTGGCGCATTGTTTTTTTAATTGCGATGGTATTAGGTGGCGTGTTTGCTGTTTATGTTCTTGGCGGGCATGTACCAGAACAGTACAGCGGTTCTGTTGTTTTAGTTATCGTTGCTGGCTTGTTAGTCGGTGTCGGTACGCGTATCGGCAATGGTTGTACTAGTGGTCATGGCATTTGTGGGATAGGGCGTTTCTCAATCCGTTCTGTGGTCGCGACGTGTACTTTTATGGCCACAGCCATGTTAACCGCCTTGCTAGTATCGTGAGGAATAGTGCCGTTATGAAAACTCATGTAATGAAAAGTATTAAGCAAATGTCCGTTGTTGCATTTTCTGGTGTGCTCTTTGGTATTGGTATGGTGGTCTCTGGTATGGCTGAACCGGCAAAAGTGATTGGCTTTCTCGATATTACTGGAGCATGGGATCCAAGCTTAGCCTTTGTAATGGGCGGAGCACTTGCGGTGTTCGTTCCAGCTTATCTTTTATTAATAAAGCCAAGAAGCGAATCTGTGTTTGGTGATGAGATTGTATGCCCAACTTCTAAAGCGATAGACAAAAAGTTAGTCGGTGGTGCTGTACTGTTTGGTATTGGTTGGGGGTTACTGGGTGTGTGTCCTGGTCCTGCGGTTGCCAGCCTTTTCACTGGCAACACACAAGTTCTGCTCTTTATAGTGGCAATGGCGGCTGGGTCATTCACCGCTAAAAGAGTGGTTCGTCAATAAAGAAAGTACTTCAACGTTAAAAATAGTACTTAAACGCTAAAAAGTGAGTGTCGTAGAAACCGGGCAATGGTCACTCAGTTTATAGTCGAGTACATCTTGTGTTTTGAAAACGGTTTGAACACCAGACGACGCCTTTAAATCACCACTCGCAATGATGTGGTCTATCACCGAGCGGAATTGGTGGGTTTTATTCGGATTACGATTAGAGCGCACTTTACATTCCGCTTTAGTGTCTTTAGTCACTAGCTTTGCACTAGTATTGTCCGATATCACGTCCCACAACCAATCTCCTTGATAACCCAAGTTGTGGTTAAAGTCGCCAAGCACGACATAATGTTGTTTGTTGTCCTCGCGCGCCTTTATCCACTTAGCTAGTGCCTGTCCTTGTTGTTTCACTATCTTACAATCGCGGTTATTACGATACGCGCCACTGCAACCCGCTTTCAGATGTACAGAGAGTAGGTGAGTCTCGTTTTCTTGGTTTGGATTGAAAACAAGGTAGCTCGCGAAGCGAAGCTTGCTGTTGCCTCGTGTGATAGAGAAGTCTGGCTTGTCTAATACGCTTACGCCATTGCGCACGGCAAAGCCTGTGTATTGGTTGGTGTCGTTAAACTGAAGGTGTCGGTTGGAGGCGTTTGAACGATCGGAAAGATAAATAGTGAAGTCATTGCCAACGGCTTTTTGGATGGCAGCAGCACTTTCGACTTCTTGAAAAGCAAAAATGTCGGCTTGTGTTTTATCCACATAGTGGGTCAGCTTTTCAAAATCTTGTGGTGTTCTCGACACTTTTCCACCATCTATAGATAACCATTCTATGTTCCAACTGGTTAGATTGATGGAGTTTTGAGCAAATGAAAGAGAACTAAAAAGTAATATTAACGTAACAAAAAGTGATCGCATTTTGGCCTGTTGCACTCCTATCTTTTAGCGTATTCCTTTCCATCCTTTATCCTACAAGACCTCCAAAAATAGCAAGTAGATTTAGTACCAATTTTGCAATTTTCATGGTTTTCTTCGCAACTGAGATCAACGCCAATAAGATCGATTTCTTCTTGTTCGCTAGCCAATCTTTATTGATCAAAATCAATGTTTTCGAGTGGTGCTTCTCGTTAAATACGCCACAATATATTGTGTTGCCAGAATAAAAAATAACCCCATATAGTGTGTTTGTGGATAACTCTGTGAGTATGCTCGGGTAAGGAGAACAAAGTGAAACCAATCGTAATCAAACGCGACGGATCAAGAGCTCCGTTCAACAGGGATCGTATCCAAGCAGCAGTTGAAGCAGCAGCGGAAAACAAAGATAAAGATGTCGCTATTTATGCTCTTAATGTGGCTCTTGCTGTCGAGTTACAGTTAAGAGAACACGATGAAGTTCACATCCATGAGATTCAAGACTTAGTCGAAAATGAACTCATGCAAGGTCCTTACAAAGCCCTAGCGCGTTCTTACATTGAATATCGCCACGATCGCGACATCGCTCGTGAGAAGCAAAGTGCACTAACTCGCGAAATCGAAGGTTTGATTGAAGAAAGTAATCTGGATCTAATCAACGAGAACGCGAACAAAGACGGCAAAGTAATTCCGACTCAACGTGACTTGTTGGCTGGTATCGTAGCGAAACACTACGCGAAGACGCACATTCTTCCTCGCGATGTGGTTCAAGCGCACGAAGTGGGTGACATTCACTACCACGATTTAGACTACGCACCGTTCTTCCCAATGTTTAACTGTATGCTTATCGATCTTAAAGGCATGCTGACGCATGGTTTTAAAATGGGTAACGCTGAGATTGATACGCCAAAATCAATTTCGACTGCAACAGCGGTAACAGCACAAATCATTGCTCAAGTCGCGAGCCACATTTACGGCGGTACAACCATCAACCGTATTGATGAGGTTCTAGAACCGTACGTAATCACAAGCTACGAGAAACACCTAGAGATTGCAAAAGAGTGGAACATTGCTGAGCCAGAAGAGTTCGCAAAAGCGCGCACTGAGAAAGAGTGTTACGACGCATTTCAATCTCTAGAATACGAAGTAAACACGCTGCATACAGCGAACGGTCAAACCCCATTCGTTACGTTCGGTTTTGGTCTTGGTACAAGCTGGGCATCCCGCCTGATCCAGAAATCGATTCTGAAGAATCGTATTGCAGGTCTAGGCAAGAACCGTAAAACAGCGGTATTCCCTAAACTTGTATTCGGCATCAAAGATGGTTTGAACCACAAATCAGAAGATCCAAACTACGACATCAAGCAACTTGCGCTTGAGTGTGCGTCTAAGCGTATGTACCCAGACATTCTTAACTACGACAAAGTAGTGGAAGTAACCGGTTCATTCAAAACGCCAATGGGTTGCCGTAGCTTCCTTGGTACTTACGAAGAAAACGGTGAGCTGATTCACGAAGGTCGTAACAACCTTGGCGTCGTGAGCTTGAACCTTCCTCGTATCGCTATCCGTGCAAACGGAAGCGAAGAGAAATTCTACGAGCTTCTAAATGACCGCCTACGTCTTGCTCGTAAAGCACTAGAGACACGTATCTCTCGCCTTGAAAACGTGAAAGCACGTGTGGCCCCAATCCTATACATGGAAGGCGCATGTGGTGTTCGCTTGAAAGCAGACGACTCAATCGCAGATATCTTCAAGAACGGTCGTGCGTCTATTTCTCTTGGTTACATCGGTGTACACGAGACAATTAACGCGCTATTCGGTACAGAAGCGCACGTTTATGATGACGCTGTTTTGCGTGAAAAAGCGGTCGCGATCATCAAGCATCTAAAAGATGCTGTGAATCAATGGGCTGACGAAACAGGTTATGGCTTCAGCTTATATGCAACGCCAAGTGAAAACCTATGTAGCCGTTTCTGCCGCATCGATGCGAAAGAGTTCGGCGTAATTGAAGGCGTAACAGACAAAGGTTACTACACCAACAGCTTCCACCTAGATGTTGAGAAGAAGGTGAACCCATACGACAAGATCGACTTTGAGATGCCTTACCCAGAAATCTCAAGCGGCGGCTTTATCTGTTACGGCGAGTTCCCGAACATGCAACGTAACGTTGAAGCACTAGAAAACGTATGGGACTACAGTTACACCCGAGTGCCTTACTACGGTACAAACACGCCAATTGATGAGTGCTACGAGTGTGGCTACAACGGCGAGTTTGACTGTACAAGTAAAGGCTTCACTTGCCCAAGCTGTGGTAACCATGACTCAACTAAAGTATCAGTAACACGTCGAGTTTGTGGCTACCTAGGCAGCCCAGATGCACGCCCGTTTAACTTCGGTAAGCAAGAAGAAGTGAAGCGCCGAGTTAAACACCTGTAAGGTTTACTACCACTCGTTTTAACACTTTGAAAATCAACTTTAAACAGGTTGATTTTCTCTTTCGCGATAACACAGAGACGCATTATGAATTACCACCAATACTATCCAATTGACGTTGTTAACGGACCGGGTACGCGCTGCACGCTGTTTGTGTCGGGTTGTGTGCATCAGTGCCGTGGGTGTTATAACCAGTCGACGCAACGTTTGAATTCTGGTGTACTTTTCACGCAAGAAGCGGAAGACAAAATCATCGCTGACTTAAACGACACGCGTATCAAACGCCGTGGCTTGTCGTTGTCGGGTGGAGATCCGCTTCACCCTGCTAATGTGCCTCATATTTTGAAGATAGTGAAAAGGGTGAGAGAGGAGTGCCCAGGTAAAGACATTTGGGTTTGGACTGGCTACACGCTGACGGAACTGAATAACGCGCAAAGGGAAGTGGTGCAATACATCGATGTTTTGATTGATGGTAAGTTTGAACAAGACAAGAAAGACCTCAATCTCGAATGGCGTGGCAGTTCAAACCAAATCATTCATCGCTTTACGGACATCTAATCAAGCATTCTCCGCACATAAAAAGGGCTCACGCGTGCATAACGGGTGAGCCCTTTTGGTGTGAGTTCGTTAATGTCTTTTTGGTTACGCTGTCACCGATTGGTCATCTTCAACCATATTATTTATCCAACGTTTAGATTGAATACGGTAAGTCGTCAGCACGCCTTTCACTAACTCTTCCGCGAGCAGAGACATCAAGACAAAATGCAAAGGCAGCCCTAACACCATGCCTGTGTAATAAGTAAGGGGGATGCCAATAGCCCACTGACCGAACGTGTCGATGAAAATGCTATAGCGAATATCAGCGCCACTCTTTAGTACGCCGCCAATCCCAACCATGTTAAACACCCTCAAAATCATACCTAACGCCATGACTAAACATACGTTAAGTGCCATATCTGCATCGGTTAACGGGCTCAGTACCAATAGGTGATGAATCATGGGCGAGCTCAACCACACTAGGAAAAACAGCAAGGTGGCTAAGATTGCGCTGGTTAACACATACCACCACGCCGTTTTCTCGACTCGGTCATAATGTGTTGCACCAATATCATTCCCAAGAAGAACGGATGCAGCGACCGCAAATCCCATAAAGGTTGAAATCAGTACCCCTTCAATCGGTGATAAGAATGAGATGATCGCCAGTTCTGAAACGCCCAATTGACCATAGATGATGCTGTAAACGATCAATCCACCAGTCCAAAGCGCATCGTGGACCAACATGGGTAAAGAAACCTTAAAGTACTTTTTTCGATACTGTTTTAAGCGGCCTTGTACCCAATCGAACTTAGTCGGAATTAGGTAAGCATATCGTTTGTAGAAAAAATAAATCAAGACGGCGGTTTGGAAAAATCGAGAAACAAAACTACCTACGGCTGCACCAAACACGCCCCATTGAGGGAAACCAAATAAACCAAAAATCAAAACATAATTAAGCGCGACGTTAACGACAATGGCGGAGATACTAACGTTGGTTGCCAGTTTGGTTTGGCCCACGGAGCGCAATACCGCTTCAATCGGTACTACTATCGCCGTAGCAATGAGGCTAAAGCCCGTAACCACAAGATAATCACGTGCATAAGTGACGTATTCAGGATCGTCAGACATAAAAGAGACGATCTCTTCATCAAAAATCGCATAAAGAACGATAAACGGCAGCGTCACCAAAATGGAAATAAACCAAGATTGCGCCAACGTTCTGCGAATTCCGGCTAGGTTTCCTGAGCCGTAGTATTGAGAAGCAAGTACGGTAACTGCACCGCACAGGCCAAAGACAACCGCTAGGTTGAAGAAAAAGATACGATTTCCAACTCCAACTGCTGCCGTTGCAGATTCTCCGAGTAGGCTTACCATGAAAATATCCACGACGCCGAGCAAAGCAAAAAGCATGGACTGAAGTGAAACAGGTAGGCCAATCGTAATCAGCTTTTGCCAAAATGCTTTATCGATGTATTCGCGTGTTAAGAGCATCGCATTTCTCCTTAAAGATTAATGCGAGTAGTTTATCCTCATGATTTGGCGGTGTATTTTTCAAAGGAATCCAAAACCTTTGTAAAACTCTCTACTAACGCACATGTGAGCCAATAAATCATGGAAGATAAACAAGAACGCTACGCGATTTCAGAAAAAACTTATCAAGAGTTTATTGATCACAGTCGAGTATTAGCACTTGAGGAGAGAGGCATTGTGCAGTGCGGCATTGCCACTTGTCGTGACTTCTTCTCTGTTTATCGTAAAAACCAAAAGAAACACATGCTGCTCTATACGGTGCGTGGTAAAGGGTGGCTAGAGAGTGGGACTTATCGATACGATTTGGAACCGGGCTCGTTGATTACAGTACCCGCAGGTGTTGAAAACGGTTTTGGTATAGAAGAAGAACCTTGGCAGATCGCGTGGCTTTTTCTTGCTCCTGATAGAGAGTGGCCGATATTAGAATGTGATGTTCGCTATCAGCTTTCATCTACACCTGAAGTGATGTATGCATGTATCCAAACACTACTACGCAGCATTCACCTTCCAATCGATTATGGTGGTGCGGTAGGTGAGCATAGTGTGGCTCAGTTAGAGCTGATGTTAAACATGCCGCCCTCAGAGTCGATATCACGCAGCCAATTGAGGCTTCGGCGTGTATTTGACCTTGTCCAACGTCAGCTCCATAAGGATTGGAGCGTTGAGCAGGTGGCGGCTCTATATCCATGTTCGGAGCCTCATTTGCATCGACTGACTCAAAAGCAGTTTGGTCGAAGCCCAATGGCACATTTAACGCGTATGCGCATGGAATATGCTGCTAGGTTACTTCGTTCAACAGAATGGCCAATTCAGCATATTGGAGAAATAGTCGGATATCCGACCAGCGCTAACTTTAGTACACGTTTTAAAGCGTGGTCGACCATGACACCAAGAGAGTTTAGAAAAAACGGTAGAGTGGATTGGTACGACGAGGAGTGAATCGTTCTTTTTCTGAACGATAGAGCGCACAAAACTCACCGCAATCCAGAATTTTGTTCTCTAATTGATGAAATAAGTGAAAAATCATTTCGTCATTTTTTGCGATGGTGTTAACGTGAGGTTCGGTACTTGAATTTCAAAGGGTTATGACTTTCATGTTTTCTAATCTCCCAACTCCCGTATTAGATCCTATTTTATCTCTATCCGTTGCATACCGTAACGATGAACGTCCAAACAAGGTTGACCTTGGCATTGGCGTATACAAAAACAGCGCAGGCGAAACGCCGATTATGAAAGCCATTCAAATGGCGCAGGATGTCGTTGTTGAAACTCAAAAAACCAAGTCTTATGTTGGTCTTGCGGGTTGCGAAGAATTTAATAAAAGCATGATCGATTTGCTGCTGACGGGAACGTCTGCAATGGATCGTGTTGCAGCTATTCAAACGCCAGGTGCAAGTGGTGCGCTGCGTATGCTCGGTGATCTAATGAAGATCGCACAGCCAGATACGACGGTTTGGATTTCCAACCCAAGCTACGTAAACCACAAGCCAGTGATGGAAGCAGCAGGCCTTAAAGTTAAGTTCTACCACTATTTCTCTTCGGAAACGAAACAAGTAGACACCGCAAAAATGATGGATGATCTTGCGAAAGCTGGGCCTTCAGATGTGGTACTTCTTCATGGTTGTTGCCACAACCCAACTGGTGCAGATATTGACTTCTCTGCTTGGCAAGCCATTACAGAATTGTCGCAGAAGAACGGTTTCATCCCATTTGTGGACATTGCTTACCAAGGCTTCGGTGATGGCCTAGAAGAAGACGCAAAAGGTCTTCGTTTTATGGCAGATAACGTTGAAGAGATGTTGATTACTACTTCATGTTCGAAGAACTTTGGTCTGTACCGTGAACGAACTGGTGCAGCGATTGTGGTTGGTAAGAACATGCATGATGTAACCAATGCAAAAGGTAAACTCCTCACTCTAGCTCGCTCGACTTACACGATGCCACCCGACCATGGTGCAGCTTTAGTCAAGACCATTCTGCAAGATGACAATCTCACTTCCGTTTGGAAGCAAGAATTGAGTGAAATGCAACATCGTTTGGTTAGCCTTCGTCAAAGTTTGTGTAACGAGTTGAGAAACAACCATAATACAGATCAATTTGATTTCATTGAGGGTCACAAAGGCATGTTTACTGTGCTAGGCTTTAGTGGAAACCAAATGGCGCAACTGCGTGAAGATTATGGCATTTATGGTGTTGGCGATGGTCGAATTAACATTGCCGGACTTACCGAAACTCATATTCCATACGTAGCGGACGCAATTAAGAAAGTATCTCAAGCTTAATTGGAGTGTGGATGAAAAACTGGAAACTGATTCTGCCGCTTATGATGAGCGGCAGTTTAATTGCTTGTACGTCAACTCAAACGACGCAGGAACCTGTTGAGCCAGAGTCGCCAAAGGTCGAAGCGCCCGTTAAAGTCGAGCCAGAAGTGAAACCTGATGTAGATCCAAAGCCAGAGGTGGAGCCCAAACCAGAAGCGAAACCTGAGAAAAAGCCGGAACCAAAGCCTAAGAAGCCAGTCAAGGTCACAAAAACACCCGATGGCATGTTAATTCTTGGTTCTGAAGAATGGGTTTATGTTCCTGAAATTGACCAGACTTTCAAGGCTAGAGTCGATACAGGTGCGACAACATCATCAATTAGTGCGACTGACATTGTTCCGTTTGAGCGTGATGGTAAAGACTGGGTTAAATTTAAGATAGATTTAGGTGACAAAGACACCAAAGAATTTAAAGTACCCGTTGAGCGCTGGGCTAAAGTTAAGCAGTCTTCGTCAGAAGAGGTGGATAAACGAGCGGTGGTAAAAGCCTACATTACCGTTGGGGATCACAAAGAAAAGACAGAGTTTACGTTAGCGGATCGCGGACATATGACGTTTCCAATTTTGCTTGGTCGAAGCTTTTTTAGAGATATTGCCGTTGTGGATGTATCGAAAAAATATGTGCAAGATAAACCTAAAAAAACCGCTAAAAACTGATGTATTAAAGCTAGTTTCTGCTACAAGCTAATAATTCTTGATTAGCAAAAAATGGCCTCCAAAATCGGAGGCTATTTTTATTGAATCATATGCTTGCTTGTGATGCCTGGTAGTCATATCCACTAAAATGCAAAACGAGCAGACATTACAATTTGCTGGCCATAGACACCATTATTTTTGAAATCTGCACCAAGCGATAGTTGTTGAGTTGAGTGGAATCGTGCGCCCAGATTGTAAATGGTGTTCGAATCGTCATTATCTATGATTTGGCCGATACGGCCATGTAGCTCAACATTTTGCATAAACCAAATACGAGTGCCAATATTCACTTCCGTGCGCCACTCGTCACCCACTTTATCACTGCCGTTCTCTTTAATGTTGTGTACCAACATTTGGCCATAAATATCTGCAAATTGGCCTGCTGGCCCATTAAAGCCTATACCACCAGCAATGTCCCAGTCTCCGCTAAACTCACTGTCTGCGCGAGCAATGAAATGGGTATTCTCTGTAAAGTAGGTATTGAACTCGCCACCAAATGTACCAGGGCTAGTGCCCATGCGAAATTCCATCGTGTTGTAGTTGAAATTATTTGCATGTGCGGAAAGTGGCAAAATAGCACACAAACCAAAGGCTGCAACCTTTAGAGCTTTACCTAGCATGGTGTCTCCGGGCAAGATGATTAAAATGAACAAAAAAATGGTCTGCAAAAAGCAGACCAAGATTGATAAAGCTATCATTTTAAGTGCTTGCCGTCACTATTTAGCTGTAATCGTCACTACATCATGTTGATATGCACAGCAATCGGGGTTTGTTTTACATGACTACGAGTTGTTCGACTTCAATCTCTGGTTTGTTCCCGCCTTCAAATTCGCCAAACAGACGGACTTTAGTCGTGTGATCAATCGGAGTATTTAGCTGAATATCGTCATCGAGTTCGACCATCACTTCACCGGAACCATCGCTAAAGACAAACTTATCCGCGCGAACTTGACGCAATAAGTTACCTTCAACGACCACATCTTTTTCAGTAAACATATTGGAGTCGTTTAGCAAGGCATCCAATTTTTCCACAGTGACAGGACCGTTAAACTGCAAGTTTGATTGGTTTTGAGCGTTATCTTTCGCGAACGCGATAGAAGGAGCAATAGCTAAGGCGGCGATTGTTGCGATAATTGTATTCTTTTTCATGTTACATCCTCATCGGTTTGTTTTGATGGGGTCATTAAAACAGGGCTTGTTTGAACCAATGATGATTTCAACATTCATATTCTATTCATTTGCTTGAGTAAGTGGGGACGATGACGTTATGATTGTTCATCTTCCTCTATTCCTTACGAATGTTCATGAAATCAGCGATCCCATCTTTAATGGTTCAAGGCACCACTTCGGATGCCGGAAAAAGTGTCCTTGTGGCAGGTTTATGCCGTGTATTAGCAAGAAAAGGGATAAATGTTGCCCCATTTAAGCCACAAAACATGGCACTAAATAGTGCGGTAACCAAAGATGGCGGTGAAATAGGTCGAGCACAGGCCGTTCAGGCACAGGCGTGTAATATTGAGCCAACCGTACATATGAATCCGGTTTTGATTAAACCTAACAGTGATACAGGTGCTCAGATCATTTTGCAGGGTAAGGCGATTTCCAATATGGATGCGGCTGGCTTTCATGATTACAAGAAAGTGGCGATGGACACGGTGTTAGATTCCTTCTCTCGTCTGACTCAAGAATTTGATTCGATCATTATCGAGGGCGCGGGGAGTCCTGCTGAAATCAATTTACGAGAAGGCGATATTGCAAACATGGGTTTTGCTGAGGCCGCTGATGTACCAGTGATCATTGTTGCTGATATTGATCGTGGTGGAGTGTTTGCACATTTGTACGGAACACTTGCGCTACTTTCTGAATCTGAACAAGCGCGAGTAAAAGGATTTGTTATCAACCGTTTTCGAGGTGATATTCGTTTATTGCAATCGGGCCTCGATTGGCTAGAAGAAAAAACAGGTAAACCTGTACTTGGTGTACTTCCTTTTCTCCATGGTTTGAATTTAGAAGCAGAAGACGCGATCACTGCGCAGCAAGAGTTGCACTCTGAGGTAAAACTGAATGTTGTTGTGCCTGTTTTAACCCGGATTAGTAATCATACTGATTTTGATGTGCTGCGATTGAATCCAGACATCAATCTACGTTATGTAGGTAAAGGCGAAAAAATAGATAAAGCCGACCTGGTTATTTTGCCTGGGACCAAATCAGTGAGAGACGATCTGGAGTATCTAAGAAGCCAAGGGTGGGATAACGATATCTTGCGTCATATTCGTCTTGGTGGAAAAGTGATTGGTATCTGTGGAGGCTACCAGATGCTTGGAAACTTGATTGATGATCCAAACGGCGTCGAAGGCCAACCAGGTCAAAGCGAAGGACTTGGGTTGCTTGATATCACTACGACGCTAACTAACAGCAAACAGCTTACAAACACACAAGCACAGCTTTCTCTTAACGGCAAAACAGCCAATGTAAAAGGTTATGAAATCCACGTAGGGCGAAGTGAAGTACGGGGCCTGCAACCTCTTACATTCAGTTCCGGTGAAGCGGAGGGGGCGATCAGCGAGTGTGGCCAAATCATGGGAACCTACCTTCACGGGTTCTTTGACGAGGCAGATGTCTTAAGCCTGGTATCAGAATGGGTAAACGGCACCCAAATCAAACAACAAGACTTTGAAGAGTTAAAGGAGCAAGGCATTAATCGCATCGCAGATGCGATAGAACAACATATGCGCCTTGATTTTTTGTTTAAATAGCACATTAACTGATTGAACTTTATATTCAAATAACCTGTTCTTTCGCTTGCCTTGTATTGGAGTATCTCTATGAAAGCATGGAAACAGCATGCTTGCCTTGCGGCAGTATTAAGCATTTCATTTTCAGCAAACGCAGCAACGAACCTAAAAGTGTATGCAGCCTCTTCTATGACGAATGCGATTAACGAGATCGCGCAAAACTTTGAAGAAAAGTATGACGTTTCTATCACTCCCGTTTATGGTGGTTCTTCTTCTATCGCTCGACAAATTATCAATGGCGCACCAGCGGATGTATTCATTTCTGCGAACACGAAATGGATGGATTATTTGGTCGATAAAGACGTCATTTTTCGTGACAATGTCACAAATCTAGTGCGCAATAGCTTAGTGTTGATTGCTCCCCAGTCTTCAGAATTAACCTCATTTAACTTTTCTGATGCAAAGGCATGGGAGAAGGCATTGCATGGAAATCGTCTTGCTTTAGGCAATCCGACGTCAGTACCTGCTGGTATGTACGCGAAAGAGTCATTGACTACACTGGGTGTATGGAAAGCGGTTCAAACTCACGTCGCACCAGCAAAGAATGTGCGCTTAGCTTTGGCGTTGGTTGAACGTGGAGAAGCGCCTTTAGGTGTGGTCTACAAAACCGATGCTCAGTTAACTGATAAAGTCAAAATTGTCGGCGAATTTGCGAGTGATACGCATGCGGCTATTGTTTACCCGGCTGCAATTGTGAATGATTCTACTGAGTCGGAGCAGTTCTTCCAGTACCTAAAATCGGACGAAGCCGCACGCGTTTTTGCTCAATATGGCTTTCAGCAATAAACCGGCCTTCAATTATAGGAACGAAGCGTGACAGAACTGGAATACCAAGCCTTAATGTTAAGCCTCAAAGTAGGCGCGTACGCAGTACTTTGGCTGATTCCTCTCGGCGTTTTTCTTGCTTGGCTACTTTCTCGAAAAACGTTCTTTGGTAAATCGATTCTCGATAGCTTAATTCATTTACCACTGGTATTGCCGCCAGTGGTAATCGGCTATTTGTTGTTGATTTCTTTAGGACGACAAGGGTTCCTTGGAAAGTGGCTCTATGAAAACTTAGGGGTAGTCTTTAGCTTTAATTGGAAAGGGGCAGTAGTCGCTTGTCTTGTCGTGGCTTTGCCTTTGATGGTTCGTTCAGTACGCTTAAGCTTAGATAGCGTCGACCCTAAATTGGAGCACGCAGCCTCTACGTTAGGCGCTTCTCCTTTAAAAGTGTTTCTCACCGTCACGTTACCACTGACCATTCCCGGAATTATTACGGGCACGATGCTGTCATTTGCTCGTAGTCTTGGCGAATTCGGGGCGACGATCAGTTTCGTCTCTAACATTCCGGGTGAGACCCAAACGATTCCGCTGGCAATGTACAACTTTATTGAAACGCCAGGTGCAGAAATGCAGGCGGCTCGTCTGTGTATCATTTCTATCGCGTTAGCCTTGTCTACATTAATGATCTCTGAATGGCTAAATCGTAAAGCGGCAAGCAGATTGGGTGCGAAGCAATGACGATTAAAGTCCAATTTAAACAAATGCTTGGTGAGACTGACTTCGACATCAAACTTAAGTTACCTTGTAACGGAATTAGTGCCTTGTTTGGACGATCTGGTGCAGGTAAAACGACGTTGATTAACATCATCAGCGGATTGGTCACTCCAAGGCAAGGGTATGTTGCGGTTGGTGAGCATGTTTTGTTTGACAGTGAACAGGGAATCAACCTACCAACGCACAAGCGTGGTATTGGTTATGTGTTTCAGGATTCACGTTTGTTTCCTCACTATTCGGTTCAAGGCAATTTGTTATATGGCGTTAAAGAAAAAGATGACGAGTATTTTGATGCAGTCACCGAACTCTTGTCTATCAAACCGTTACTAAAGCGCTTTCCGGTATCACTTTCTGGTGGTGAAAAGCAACGTGTTGCGATTGCGCGCGCATTGCTATCTAAACCCAATTTGCTTTTGATGGATGAGCCACTTGCCTCACTCGATATGCCAAGAAAGCGTGAGGTAATGCCTTTTCTTGAGGAGTTGTCGGAGAAGGTAAATATTCCTATTATCTATGTCACACACAGTCTCCAGGAAATTTTAAGGCTTGCTCAGCACCTTGCAATTATTGACCAAGGTAAAATTTCGAGTTCAGGTAAGCTTGAGGAAGTGTGGGCTTCTCATGCTATGCGCCCATGGCAATCTTTCTCAGAGCAAAGCAGCTTATTTGAAGGCCGGATTGCTGAACATCATGAACGTTATGCACTGACTTGTATCAGCCTTGCACCTAATGTATTCCTGTGGGTGCAAAAGATTGACGGAACACCAGACACGCCAATACGCTTGCAAGTGCGTGCCAACGACGTTTCTATCACGCTCGAGCAGTCCAAGGCGACGTCGATTCGAAATATTTTGCCTGCTATTGTCGATTCCATCGAGGTGTTTAATGCAGCCGATGACAAGCAGAGTATTAATGTATCACTCAAGCTAGACGAGAAATGTTATTTGTGGGCAACGATCACACCGTGGGCCCTTGATGATCTCAACCTAAAAGTTGGTAGCCGTGTTTTTGCACAAATTAAAGGTGTCAGTGTGACACAAAAAGATATGGCACTAGCGCCTCATTAACCGTTTAGACTGATTTACGCTTCATGATCAAAAAAGGCCGCAAAGTGCGGCCTTTGTTACTAGAAGAATGTCGGAATTACTTCGCGAATACTTCTTTGAATTCACGCTTAAGAAGTGGGTCACGACGTGCTTTCTTAAGTTGCTTAACCATGTCTTTCACACAGTTGTGAAGCACATTATCAAGTAGTTGAGCACGGTATTCTTCTTTATCTTCATCTGTCATGTTTTCTGGCAGATTAAGAGTAGGAAACTCTTCCATCACATTAATACCAGCGAATGCTTGGCCTACAGAAACTAGAGCATGAAACTGTTCAAAGTTGTCTAGAATGTTCTGTGCGCTTGCTGGCATTTCGTCCCATGATTCACGTACCGCTTCTTCAGACACTTCATGGATAGAGGTAACCATTTCGAACATTTGCTCTGGAACTTCGTCAAATTCGATAACTTTACGTAGCTCTGGAGAAATGCTGGCTAGATCGATTTTTTTGCTTTCGCTGTTAGTTGCTTCTGACATGGTGTGTCTCTCATTACAAAAAGGCGGGAATATTAATACCAAATGCATCAAATAGCTATACCCATTAGTCCGCAAGATGACCAAAGTGAATGAGTTTGTTGAACTTCTGCTCACAGGCCATGATTAGATAGGGTAACGTCCAGTCTAACTGCTTTATGCAATGGATTCCGTGTTATTCAAACAAAAATATAGCACTTAATTATTAGTCGAATGCAACAACTCTATGAGTATGGTATATGTTTAATAAAGACATAATTAAAAATGGAACGCGTTATGCAACCGACAGGGACATCGATGCGAATCCTTCTGGTTGACGATGTTCAGCTAGACAGGATGCAGTTGGCTATTCGTCTAAAGCAACTTGGACATATTGTAAAAGCCGTAGGTAGTGGACTAGAGGCGTTAAATACCTACGAGAGTTTTGATCCGGAACTGGTGTTACTCGATATATCAATGCCAGATATGAACGGTTTTGAAGTCTCTCTTCATATAAGAGAAACGTTTCCGGATTGGATCCCAATTATTTTCTTGAGTAGTCACGAAGAGCCAGAAATGATTGCTAAAGCCATAGACGCGGGCGGTGATGACTATTTAATTAAGCCGGTAGATAAACTGGTACTGAACTCTAAACTTATCGCAATGCAGCGTATTGCTCATATGAGACGAGAGCTTAAGCAAGCGACAGCTCAATTAGAGCAAGTTAATCAACTTTTGACTCAGCAAGCGAATGAAGATGGCCTAACCAAACTCTATAACCGCCGTTATATCGACCATAAGTTGGAATCGATGGTTGCATGGCATGGCCGTCACAATATGCCAATGGCTTTGATTCTATTGGACGTCGATTTTTTTAAACCGTTTAATGATAATTACGGTCATATTGAAGGCGACCGTTGCTTGCAAGCGATTGCGAATCAACTAAAGGCGACGTTTTGTCGCTCTGGGGAATATGTAGGTCGATATGGTGGAGAAGAGTTTGTCGTGTTGCTAGGGTGTACCGACACTCAAACAGCAGAAAGAGAAGCCGAGCGTATACAAGAGGCTATGTATTTTCTCGATTACCCACATGAGTATTCTAGTGTGTCAAATAGAGTGACAGTGTCACAGGGTGTTTTTGTTTTTCAACCGACAGGGAAAGAAGTGCAATCAGACTTGTATGCAACCGTTGATAAAGCGCTATATACCTCGAAGTCTTTGGGAAGAAACACACATACTTTAGTTAATTCTCTTTAAAAACAAAACCTTATGAATGCCGCTCTTTTTGTTGCGTTGTCACTTTTTTGGTGGTTATTTTTAAAGCTCACTCAAAGTAAGATAGGCAAACAGTGCGAACGGAATGTCGCAATCGGGCGTATACCTTATACCTTTGATTAGATAGATAACATCTGGATAGTGGCAACGATGAGTGCAGTTATTATGCTGATGGGGAAGTTCGGTTTTGTTGTAAACCCAGACAAGCTTATTAACTTTCACGATTGGTGAGGGTCTAACGAAGCTTTATGCAGTTACGTCCGGCCTTTTTCGCTTTGTAAAGTGCTTCGTCCGCTGATTTAATGACGTCCAGAGGAGCTTGCCCATTCCGGCTATCAGCAACTCCGAAACTTGCGGTAACAAAAACCGACTTTCTTTTCGAACTGTTGCTACCACGACGTTTTTGTCCTTGTTTATGGTTCTCAGGGCGAGATTCTTCATCGCGTAATATCATCTCGTATTCTGCAATCGATTTGCGAGCTTCTTCCAAAAAGTTCTTACATTCGTCAGCGTATTTGCCTTTAAAAACGATGGTAAATTCTTCTCCGCCAAATCGATAAACTTTTGCGCCGCCTGGGGTTTTAGTGAGGCGCGAAGCGACCATTTTTAGAACGTCATCACCAGTATCGTGACCGTAGGTGTCGTTAAACTTTTTAAAATGGTCAACATCAAGCATTGCGATCGTGAACTTCTTACCCATGTGTTTTAGATCGAGATCAAGTGCACGTCTGCTCGGAATCAGCGTTAGGCTATCGGTGAAAGCCAGTTGATGGCTAGCGGAAGCGGCATAAACAATGATAAGCAGCCCTGTTAGCGTAAACATGGTGCTTGATATGTACTGCACATCAAAGAAAATGAACGTCGCAGACGCCAATACCATGGCAGAGTAGGTCATCGCATGAATAATTTCATTCTTCTTTAAAACAAGGATTCCAAGAAAACAGACAATACCCACGCAATATAAAACAAGAATTAAAGGCAGTTTAGAGACGGTCGGTACAATAAATAAAATACCGCTTGTCCATTGTTCAAACCCTCCTTCAACGTAATATGCTAGCGTTAGATAAGACCAAAGAACGAACATTGCTAACATCAAGATATAAGTCAACATGGCTCTGGAGTCAAAACCTTCTTTACTAAACAAAAATACCGTAAGAAACGAGACAGGAAGTAACGTGGCTAAAATGGTTAGCTCAAGTAAAGCGGTACCACTTTGAAGCGGGACTTGTAGGCGGTGCTGTATCACGAAATAGGCTAGCAACATTGCCAAGCACACCATGGACTCTCTGCCTTGCTTAAATGAATAACAAAGGAGTAGCGCACAACATAATAGTATGTACGGCAAGTTTGCGGCAATGCCCCAGTTTGCCTGAGTCATCTGAATAATGCTGTCCATGCCCGAACTCACTATGCCCAGTAGCAAAAAAGGGAATAAGAATCTGAAGCCTGATGAAGTCATTGACGATGAGGACATCTATTACAAACTGCCTGAAAATAGTTGACTATATAATTGGTTAGGTAAATCGTTTTATCAATATGGATATTTATCCGTTATTGAATTTCGAACTTTGAGAACTAGCAAGAATACGTCTATTTGTTCCTTTTCCCAAGTATTTTGGAAGACATTACCGCAAAAAGAGAGAGATTGATTAAATTAAGAGCAATCAATAAGTTGTTATAAACAAGTCGTTGCTATACTCATTTCATAGGAAAAAGGAGATTTACAGATGCAGATAAGCTCAGATGTGCACAACTACATGGAAACATTAGTAGGCCAGGTTCTCAGTTTGCCTGAATTTTTAGAACAGTATGACAACGAACAGTTAGCCGATATTGCTTGCCTTGCGCTTATCCAGCTCAAGCCTGTCTATATCCGTCATGATATTGATTTTTTGTCTTCACTTCCTGAACAAAAATTAAGCCAGTTTAAGCAAAGCGCGGATATAGCGGTGAAAAACGCCGCAGAAATGGTGAAAGAAGACAGGCGTAAGAACCGAGAGTATGATGTGCCTGTAATTTTTTCCCATACTAGTTATGATGATGACAAAGAGTTGGATTGGTATGAAAAACCGATCCTTAACGTTAATATTAAGTAAGAGTCGCTCAGTTGACTAGTGAGCTGACCCAAGGAGGAATCGTGGGATTTTTTTCGCGTTTGTTTGGTGGTAGTGAGAAAACGGTTGAAGCCAAAAATATCGAACCAGTTGAATATAAAGGCTTCCTTATTTACCCAGAGAGCCTTTCAGAGGGCGGACAATATCGCATCGCTGGTCGAATAGAAAAGCATGACAATGATGAAGTGAAAACACATCGGTTTATTCGCTCCGATTTGCTTGGCTCAGAGCAAGATGCCAATGACCTTATGTTGAAGAAATCTCAAATGTTTATTGATCAAATGGGCGATAAAATCTTCGACTAGCAATTTACTGCAATTTGATTCCAGTCATCTTAAAAAGAGCCATTAGTGTATATGCTAGTGGCTCTTTCTTTTTAACGCTTAAATCTCTGTTAAGTCAGTATTTAATCGTTACCTGATTAGACCTCAGTCTAGTACGGTGTTGCGTTGTTATTTTTCGTGCACAGAGCGACAATCATTCATTACTTAGCGTTATATGTAATGAAATTTAGTATTTAAATTACAAAACACTTGAAGTAATGAGACGCGTTCGATACAAACAGAATAATAACAGGGCTGTTAGTCAAGGTGTTATTGTGCAAATGGGTGTCCCCAAACATCATCTTTCGTTTGCAATTGTCTTGCGTGGTAAACAGATAGAAATAAAAAAGAATTAGAGTAGAGCGACGCTCTGTTTTGGGACTAATTTATTGATATGTATACAAGGAGTATGCGTTTTGCAAATCGGTGTACCTAAAGAGATACTCGCGGGTGAATCGCGAGTGGCTGCATCGCCGAAGTCGGTTGAGCAGTTAATAAAATTGGGATTCGATGTCGCGATTGAATCCCAAGCGGGGGTGCTAGCGAGTTTCGATGATGCCGCTTATGAAGCAGCTGGTGCGAAAATCCTTTCTAGTGAAGAAGTTTGGGCATCTGGCCTTATTTTAAAAGTTAATGCGCCAATTGTGGATGATGAGCAAGGCATTGACGAAATTGCGTTACTGCAAGATGGAGCAACACTGGTTAGCTTTATTTGGCCGGCTCAAAATGCTGAGTTGATGGAACAACTTTCAAGTAAGAACATTAACGTTCTTGCCATGGATTCCGTTCCTCGTATCTCACGTGCACAAGCCTTAGACGCGCTATCTTCGATGGCTAATATCGCTGGTTATCGTGCAGTGGTTGAGGCAGCTCATGAGTTTGGTCGTTTCTTTACAGGTCAAATTACGGCTGCCGGTAAAGTACCTCCAGCGAAAGTATTGGTTGCGGGTGCTGGCGTCGCTGGCTTGGCGGCTATCGGTGCTGCAGGTAGCTTAGGTGCCATTGTCCGTGCGTTTGACGTCCGCCCAGAAGTAAAAGAGCAAGTTGAATCGATGGGCGCTGAGTTCCTGACCGTTGACTTTCAAGAAGAGTCAGGCTCTGGGGATGGCTACGCAAAAGAAATGTCTGATGACTTCAACAAAAAAGCGGCAGAGTTATACGCAGAGCAAGCTAAAGATGTTGATATCATTATTACGACCGCGCTCATCCCTGGTAAACCTGCGCCGAAGTTGATCACCAAAGAAATGGTCGACAGCATGAAAGCGGGCAGTGTAATTGTCGACTTGGCAGCTGCTAATGGCGGTAACTGTGAATATACAGTGAAAGACCAAGTTATCATGACGGATAACGGAGTAAAAATTGTTGGTTACACTGACATGGTTGGTCGTTTGCCAACACAATCTTCTCAGCTTTACGCGACAAACCTTGTTAACCTTCTAAAACTGCTGTGTAAAGAGAAAGATGGCAACATCAATATTGATTTTGAAGATGTTGTTATCCGAGGCGTTACCGTGGTGAAAGAAGGTGAAGTTACTTGGCCAGCGCCACCAATTCAGGTTTCAGCTCAGCCGCAAGTGAAACAAGAACAGCCTGTGAAGCCAGAGCCTAAAGTAGAAGAACCTACGTCTCCAACGAAGAAAATTATTGGTGTGGCAGCGGCTGTTGGAGCCTTTGCATGGGTTGCATCGGTTGCTCCGGCAGCGTTTCTTTCTCACTTTACTGTATTTGTTCTAGCGTGTGTTGTCGGATACTACGTAGTATGGAATGTTACCCATGCACTTCATACTCCACTAATGTCAGTAACGAATGCTATCTCTGGCATTATTGTCGTTGGTGCATTACTGCAAATTGGACAAGGTAATGGCGTCGTTTCATTCCTATCTTTTATTGCCGTATTGATCGTGAGTATCAATATCTTCGGTGGTTTCACCGTCACCAAGCGTATGCTTGAAATGTTCCGCAAAGATAAATAGGAGTCACAATGTCTGCAGGATTAGTACAAGCAGCTTACATTGTTGCTGCATTATTTTTCATCATGAGTTTGGCGGGGCTTTCAAAGCAAGAGTCTGCTCGTAATGGTAACTACTACGGTATCGCTGGTATGACGATCGCGCTAATAGCGACGATCTTTAGCCCAGATGCGCAAGGTTTTGGTTGGATCATTATCGCGATGGCGATAGGTGGTGCGATCGGTATTTTCTATGCGAAGAAAGTAGAAATGACCGAGATGCCAGAACTGGTTGCGATTCTACACAGCTTTGTAGGTTTAGCTGCGGTTTTAGTTGGCTACAACAGTTACCTAGATGCGCCAGAAGCAGCAACACATGCTGAGCATGTTATCCACCTTGTAGAAGTATTCTTGGGTGTGTTCATCGGTGCCGTAACTTTCACCGGTTCAATTGTCGCATTTGGTAAGCTGCGTGGTGTGATTTCTTCGTCGCCACTTAACCTGCCTCATAAGCACAAAATGAACCTCGCAGCGGTTGTTATTTCTACGCTTCTTATGATCTACTTCGTAAAAGCAGATGGCAGCATGTTCGCTCTTATTGTGATGACTTTGATCGCGTTCGCATTCGGCTACCATTTAGTCGCTTCAATCGGTGGTGCTGATATGCCAGTTGTTGTCTCTATGTTGAACTCATATTCAGGTTGGGCAGCAGCGGCAGCAGGTTTCATGCTAGCAAATGATCTATTGATTGTAACAGGTGCTTTGGTAGGTTCATCAGGTGCGATTCTTTCTTACATCATGTGTAAAGCAATGAACCGTTCGTTTATCAGTGTTATTGCCGGTGGTTTTGGTCAAGAGATAGTGATTTCAGGTGACGAAGAGCAGGGCGAATATCGTGAAACAACGGCTGAAGAAGTTGCAGAGATGTTGAAGAACTCAAAATCAGTAATCATCACTCCAGGATATGGCATGGCAGTAGCTCAGGCACAATACCCTGTTCATGAAATTACTGATGTACTTCGTTCACAAGGTATTGAAGTTCGCTTTGGGATTCACCCAGTAGCGGGTCGTCTACCGGGGCATATGAATGTGTTACTCGCTGAAGCAAAAGTACCGTATGATATCGTTCTTGAAATGGATGAAATCAATGATGACTTTGCAGAAACCGATACCGTATTGGTTATCGGTGCTAACGATACGGTCAACCCAGCCGCACTGGAAGATCCGAACAGCCCAATCGCTGGTATGCCCGTATTGGAGGTATGGAAAGCGAAAAACGTAGTGGTATTCAAGCGCTCAATGAATACTGGTTACGCAGGAGTACAGAACCCACTGTTCTTCAAAGAAAATACATCAATGCTATTTGGTGACGCAAAAGTCAAAACTAGTGAGATATTAGATCATCTTTAGATGGGTTGATTTAAGACAATAAAGACAAAAGAGAGCTTCGGCTCTCTTTTTTGTTATGCAACTCATTGGGTCAGGAATAAAGCTGTCATACTTGTTATGGGTTTATGTAACAGAGACTTGATATGTCACTCACTAAGACAGAATATATACTGCGCAGTATTCGCAAGCTTAATAACAAAGGGTGGGAGTTTTTCATAGTTACGAGAATCATTCACGCTTTACCAGATGATATAGAGTTTGTGACACAGCAATTGGTTCGATTGCAAAATGGTAAAAGAGCACTTACAGATCTGTACTTTCCCCAATTTGATATTCATTTAGAGATAGACGAAAAACATCATGAACGTCAACGCGATAAGGACTTTAAACGTGAAATGGATATCGTACGAGTCACCAAGCATTCCATAGTTCGAATTCAAACCCCTGATACAAAGCAAGAACACGCACTAAAGATAGTTTGCGCCGAAGTAGATGCTTTTATCAATAAGTTATTAAAACTGAGAGGCATGAAAGTGTCTAAGGGCGAGTTTTGCCCGTGGGATTTCGAAAGTCGGTACTCCGCAGAATCAGTGATTAAGGCTGGAGTTGTATCAGTAAAAGGCAACATAGTATTTCGAAAGCAGTTAGAAGCATTGCGTTGTTTTGGCTTTCAAGGAAGCGCTTATCAGCGTGGTGCGTGGCAAATACCAGATGGTAGTAATGATATGATTTGGTTTCCACGACTCTATACACATGGGATCTGGCACAACGAGATCACTTCAGATGGAACTAGAATTGTTGAGAGAGCGTTTGAAGGAAACCAAGCTGCTGTAGACTCGATCAAAAAGCAAAAGGAACTTGAGATGAAATTTGGTGGGCGCAATGCGATTGTTTTTGCAAAAGCTAAAGACTCTTTAGGATTCAACCTATATCGATATGTAGGAACCTTTAGAATGAACTTGAGTAAAAGTACAAATACTGAAATTGTTTTTGATAGAGTAAGTGATGAAGAAAAGATAAGAACTCTTGACTAAAGCGTGTATCGTTCGTAAGAATCAACCCTGAACAGCAAGTATGGCAAAGTATATGTTTGGACTTGAGTCAAAAGAAACTGCTGTACATGAAACTACAATAAGCAACTAAAGAGCGTCATTCGGAGCTTAGAGCATCACAATGTTTAATTTCAATGTTTTCTCTCGTCGAAATAAAAAAAATATGAACGCCTCTAGAGAGGTTAAGCCACTAACACCAGAGTTCAGAAATCGTTTTTTATTGCTGATGAATCAAACGCCTCTGGGATTCTCCATACAAGATTTAATGGAGGAGCTAAGATTGAAGATGATGATGAACCTAGGTAGAGCAATTGGCAAGCCAACTCGCGAATTATTCCACGACTATACATCTGACATGTTTGAATACTTGTTTTCTTGTCCAGATGAACACTTTTTCGATGCTTTAGAATATATGTTCGAAACGAGAGTTGGGGTGAACCTTATTCACAATGAAAAACTAATAGAGCAAATCAATCAGTTTTTTGATCTTGATGATCTACCTTACAAGCTCACTCAAGGCAAAGTAGACTACAATGAGTCGACAGATGAAGATGGTTTTGTATGCACAAGTCATGATATCACATACCCTAAAGTCGTTAGAAAGGATAGCAGTATATTAAATGATTTTGCTATTGAACCTGTGCTGACTTTGTTAAGAAAGCCAGAATATAAGAATGCCAATGCCGAGTTTTTGCTGGCGCTAGAGGACTACAGACATCGCAAATACCGTGATGCAGTCACTAAATCATGTAGCTCTTTCGAGAGTGTAATGAAAGTTGTTTGTAAGCAACGACGAATTAAGCTTAAAGGCCATGAAACCGCATCGCCGCTGATTGATAAAATACTTGAAGATGCTCAGTTACCTTCTTTTTTTAAACAGCCGCTATTAAGCATTGCAACTATACGCAATAAGTTGGGAATTGCTCACGGTTCCGGCAGCGAAGAAAAAGTAGTATCCGAGAGTATTGCTCTGTACTCAATTAATGCGACTGCTTCAGCGATATTGCTTGTCACTGGAGATTGGTAATGTTACTAGCGAATCGTTTTTACATGAGAACCAGGCAATGAGATAACTGAGTTAGACATTGGCTCGATAGGCAGCGCTGGTAGTGGTTTGTCATACTCTGTGTTTAGTATCGATTCTAAACCTTTGTCAGAAATGAATGGCAGTTCTGCCGTTTCAGTATTACTTTCGAGCCATAAAGCTACTTTCGGAAATAAAGCATGATAATCACTACAATTTTTAGTTTGAGGTTCATCTAAGCTCTGTTGAGTGATCACACCATATGTCTCGTTCAAGTAACGCCTTACATCATTTTTTCTCACTTGTGTACCAAAAGGTAGCAGGCATGAATGTAGTAACTTGAAGTATTGAGCATGTTCACTAGCTCGATATTCATTGTCATATTTTAATCTGTAGGTTTTAGCTTTCATGGCAAGGTCATCTAAAGTTCCAGATATTTCCTGACAAAAGTACTCTTTAGTATCATCCGTCCAAGTTTGTAGCTCACCATAAGAGGCTAGAGCGATTTGTTTATCAAACGCGCCTAATAATTTACCTGTTTCAATGATATGTATTGTCTTGTCACGAGAGAATCCGTGTTCAGAACAGAGAGCAGCTTTAGCACTTATTGAAGAATAACCTTTAATCATATCTGGTTTGAGAGTTGATTTTTTTATGGGTTCTTCCTCATAAGTTTGATTCACACATCCCGTTAAACTTGTTGCCAACAACATAAAACAAGTAGACCACTTCACCTTCCATCTTCTCCCGTCTAGTCGCACAAGGTATCTATGAAACCAGCGAAAATGATATCAAACTATTTTAGTCATTTCTTAACCCTAACCTCATTTATTGACTTAGCTATTAAAAATAGTTGTTATCGTTGATGTTTATACGCTTATTGTATTAAAGTGTACGATAATCGAAGATTTTGGTTTTATAGTCGCAACAAAAGAGAGAAAGAATGAGCTATTCGGTAGACGTATACTACAACGCAAACGAAACAGTACTAGGCTTGGTACAAAAGCACGTAGAAGAGAAATACAACGTTGAAACGACAACGTGTAAAGGTTTTTTGTTCTTGAAAAGCAACGACGACGAACTATTCAACACAGTAGTGAAAGAACTTGAAGGCGGCGAACATCCGTACGCAAGTCACGGTCATTACAGCTTTGCAGCAGAAACGACACTAGACTTTGTGAACGGTGAAATCTCTGAAGCAGAGCTTGAAGAAGCACTTGCTCAAGAGTGGGACTTAGAAGCAGAGCAAGCAGGTTTGCAAAAAATGCGCGACCTTGTAGCTGCGAACCCTGAACTTCAAGCAACGCTAGCAGAGATTGCGAAAGAATACGGCGATATGGACGATAACGCAGTCGATGATCAGATTGTGGGTGATGAAGTCGATTTTGAACTCGACGAAGAAGCTACGTATGCGTTTGTAGTCGGAATCACAAAACAAGTAGGTCGTCTAATAGAAAGCGGTGATTTTAACAACAACGAAGCACGTTCAAATCTTCGTGCGGCGATGAAGTTTTTGGTCGAACATAGTCCGTCATACCGTGAAATTTTGAAAGAATCAGGTGCTTCTGAAGAAGAAGTACAAAAGCTAGTAGATCTAGCAAACTAAGCATTCTTTAATGAACAAAGCAGCCTTCGGGCTGCTTTTTTTATGCCTGCTGAAAAAAATTCAGCGAATAAAGTTTAACAGCTCAGGATCTCGGTTAATAATGGCACCAAGACAACGAAATACACTTAACTTAAAGAGAAATAACATGAACAAAATCAATGAATACGTACACGCTTATTACGAAGTAGAAGACAAGCTACTAATTCGAAGAATTATACTTGATATTGACAGCATAGACGAAGCTGCTCATGTAATTAGACATTATTCAACGAAAGACGGTTGCGAATTTCAGCACGACGATATTGTAAATGCACTCGAAAAATATATCGAAGAAAGCAACAGATATACAAAGCAACATGTAATTAATATGCTCTTTGACGTGAAAGACAACGAGCTATTTTCAAAAGAGCTGCAACAAAAAATATGTATTAATGACGCTATCGTTACGATGTGCATATTATCAGATCAGCTTGATATCATCGATTACGATACAGAGAACGACGACACTGAAGAGCTTCTGCAAGAATACATTGAATACGATGAAGTATTTAAATCTTTAGAAGAAGAATTAGACAAAATGATAGCAGAAAATGCTGAATAGTTAGATCTCAACTAGACAATAGCCGCGCAAGCGGCTTGTCGTGCTTTTGCTGTACAAATATACAGTGCTTGTTATCATGGCAATATCACAAGAGGTATTGACTATGAAATCACGTGAGCACACCAGATCTAAGCAAATTAAAGCCGAAGTAGTTGAAATGACATGCGAGAAATGCGAACGCGGTGTCTTTCGTTATGACGATTCTAGGGAAGTGCTATCACCGTATCAAACCAAGCAATACCCGCACAAATGCTCTAGATGTGGCTATGAAGTCTACATATCGATTCAGTACCCGATCATTAAGTTTGGCAACGAAACATGGGTACTCGCGAAGAATGTCGGTTAAGCGAGTTCGTACTGCTTGAATAGCAAGTCGATAGTTTCTTGTGGCTTTTCACGTACACGCTGATCTGAAGTTGGAAGACAATGCGCGTTCTTAAATTCAATCAATCGTTCGCAAACTAGCTCTAGTCTCTTGCTGCTAGACATTTCTTTATCATTATCGTAATCGCCGTTAAGAATACACTGAAGACGCTTAGACCATTCTTGTACTTCTGCTAATGCTGGCAGTTCTACAAAACCTGAATCGACATGCGACTCTTCGTGAATACTAACTACTTGCTCTTGTACAGCTTCACGTTCAACGTTTTCGTTCTTTCTTAGTGATTGTGCTAGTTGACGAAGTTTCGCGTTCTCTTCGCTTAGAGACGCACTGTGTGCTTGTTCTTCTTCAAGCTGGCGTTGTAAGCTTTGCTTTGCTGCTACAAGCTCTTTGTACTCAGCAGCGATTTTCTGTAGTTCGGCAATCATAATATCTTTCTGATCATTTTGTTTCTGTAGGTCAGCTACTTGCTTACGTAGTATCGAAAGCTCATCTTCTCTTGGGTCGATGAACTGCTTTGTTGCGAATAGACGATCAATAGTTACGCGAGTAACTAGGCTCGCATCTGCATTGAACGTGAACGAATCTTTTTCATCGTTATAATCGCCGTTCGAGCAAGATGCAGCGTATAGCTCGCGCGATTCAAAGTCGTAGGCAATAGCAATGCTTTTTGAAGGATCGAAGGCAAGCAAGTGATTCGAATCAACGGCGACGTATACGTCGCTCAAGCTAATGTTGCGTTCAAGTCTACGTTTTAATGTTTGAGTTTTAGCTTTGTCACCGCAGTTGAGCAACGAAACAGGGAATGATTCGTAAAAAGTAATGATCGAACTAGCGTGTGTCGTGTTCTTTTTCTTACTGATGAAATCTTGGAATCGAAGTGTGTAGTTATTGCGGTTAACGAATAGTGTTAGCTTTTTCATGTGTTTCCTTTGCGCACAAGTGGCGCTCTAATAGAATATTGAGTAGTTGTGACAGTGAACGTTTATCGCCTCTGTCATGAAATTGTTCTAGTAAGTCGTTGCGCAACTTTGCGCGGACAGTTGATGTATTACTCATTTTTTGCATTCTCTAGTTCTCTCACAAATTTGTAGATGGTCGCAGTTGATATCTTGTAAGTCTTGCTTATCTCAAGCACAGTCATATCACCGTATGTGTATACGTCGTAGATCTCTTGCTTCTGTTCTGGCGTTTTGCGTGGCTTCTTGATTCTCATGTTATTCTCGTTTCTTGTTTCTACATTTCTATTTATATCGAGCAGAATCAAGGTTCCGGTGATTTTCGCAAAAAGTTGAAATTATTTTAAAGTCAATGGCGGCATCGTTAAACAAATCATCAATTTACGCAGTTCGTAAGCAGTTCGTAATTCCACATTCGATGATGTGACATAGCAGTTCGTAAGCAGTTCGTGATGCAAAATCGTTAATCAAGCAGCAGTTCGTAAGTAGTTTATAGCAGTTCGTAAGCAGTTCGTAAGCAGTTCGTAATGCAATTTTAACTAGCTATAGCTATAGTTCAAGTCGCAAAATAAATAGCTAATGAAAGGAATGAAAGGAGCGAAGCGAAAAGAAAGTTATTAATAATATTAAGAGACGGCTTAGTAGACCTCGTGGTCGCTTCGCTTTCTCTCAAGTAGATGGTACTTGTAGTTCTACTGGTAGATTCTCGACTGGTCTTCAATTGGGGCTTCGCCCGTCGCACCTGCGGTGCTCCAAAATCCTACCGCTTCGCTTAACTTTCAATTCAAACTAAATCGCTTGTAAGAGCTTCTAAAGCTGCTCTAACTGGCTGTTTGTTGCTGTACAGATTTCGACTTGAGTATCGTTGGTAGATCAGCTTGAAATGCGTCTTGTATGCTCTTCCGAGACATTTTTAAAATTATTTCGATAAATCGACTTGCTAGATTCTTCAAGGGCTTAGAGAGCTTTATAGACGGTTTTGAACTGGTTTTGTTTACATCTAGCGTTATAACCTCATTTTTACTTTTCTAAATACATTCAGATTCAACAAAAGAGAGAAAATCTGAATGACTAACAATATTGACATTACTGTTCTTGAGAGCATCAAAAACTTAGAAGCAAACTTCGTCGTAACTAAAGTGCTTGATAAAGGCATGAACAAACACAAGAAGCCGATTTACATCGATTCGATTCATAACTGGTGTGTGCTTGATATCTCAACTCCGACTCAGCCGATGAAGTACACGATCATCGACTTGTCTGATTTGTTCACAGTCGCTAACTGCTTGTGGCGTTACACTCTTTACAAGAACCGTAAACAGGGTTCGAAAAATGAATACGTACAAACAGTTGTTTACGACAAATCAACTGCCAAATCGACTTGTACAACGTTAAGTCGTGTTGTCCTTTTCGGTTACGGTAGCAAGACGAGAATGGTTGCTGATCATTGTCGCTCAAATAAGCTCGATAATCGTCGTAGTTCACTTGAAGCAACTACGCACTCTGAGAACTTGAAACGTGCAGAACGTCGTCCGTGGGAAGGGGCGAATATTAGAAAGCGAGTCCGTGTTTCTACGCCTGACGGCGAATTTGAAAGCTTAACAGCCGCTGCAAAATTCTACGGTGTAACGCCGCAATGTATTTCACGACGTATTAAATTCGGTATGAAAGGATTCAAGAGAGTGGAGGCAGACAATGCAAAAGCTGCTTGAGATCGTTGTATGGGTTTTGTTTGGCGTATGCGTTGCAACGATGACGTACAACGTGCTTGAGAAAGAGAGTTTGAGTAATCGTATTACTGAGATTCAAACAACGCAAAGCGTTATTCAAGAGCAGCAAAACGAAATGCTAAATATACTTGATTAATGTTTAACAGCAGCTATTTGTAGCCGATAATAGACACATCTCGAAAAGAGAATGAATTAACTTAATTAACTTTACTTGAGTTAGTCTGGATACAATCTATCAGTTTCACTTCCCGACGTGACCAGACCTGACAGGTTGCCCTAAATCAGTTCTGCCCCAAAGTTTGTTAAGCGAGACAGATAGCTCACCTCCTATTGCGCCTTTCTGGCACATCCATAACTTACCAATCCATTCATAGAACCTAAACAGCTATGCTTGATATGGAACTGCAAGTCATTCAATCGGGTATGCCTTTTTGAGAGGTTCGTTGATAGTTTTTACTTTGTTGCATATCAACGAAGCTCTATAATGACCACCTGATTTATATGAGGTTTGTTATGGATTTTCAAGGGATAGTCAATGAATGGAATGCTCCTGTAGGTTTTATTGCAGCTGTATTAGCAATCTTTGGTGTGCTGTGGGGAATGTTTAAGTTAATACGTGCACAATATAGAAAGTTTAGAGAGCCAACTGATGTTCATGGATTCCTACATAACTTAGGGTTAAGAAAAAAATACAAAATCGCGATTGTAGACGATGAGATTAAGGACTTCCCAATAGAATACCTGAAAAGCCTTGGTTACAGTGTATCAACTTATGAATCTATCTCCTTGAATGAGGTTGATAGGCTACTTTCATTCGATATTATTTTCCTAGATGTAAAAGGGGTTGTTACAGAAGACCTAGATACGGGGGGAGCTAAGCTATTAAAGCTCGTAAAGAAAGCTAAGCCTAGTGTAATGGTTATTGCCGTGTCCTCAGGTAAATATCAACTCAACTTAAACTCCTTTTTTGAAGATTCAGACGATGTTTTGAACAAGCCTATTCGAGAGATAGACATCGAGAACTCAATATCAGAGTTGATTAAATGCAATATCGACGTTGATAGCATGGCAGAAGAACTAATCAATATGATTGTTTGCTCCAAATCAAAACAAGAGAAACTCATTAACAAGAATTTGATTGGCTACTTCTCAGGAAAAATTGGTTACGATGTTCTGTGCGATGTTGTTCATAAGAATACCAATCACAAATACTCTGAAAAAATATCGACACTAGCGAAAAGAATAATGGGAAGGTTAAGTTTTGATTCGTGATTTCTTTAAAGATGGACTGATTAGCCACAATTTTCCTGTAATGGTCGATGGTGTCGTATATAACGGAAATAAAACCAATAACAACGGTATCTGTTCAACCAACTGTTACAATGGACAATATACAAATACAATTAAATCAGTGATTTGTAGTCATGGTTTTACCCACTATCTGAAGAAAGTCAACGGTGTTGATATTGCTATCGTTGATGTTATATCGGATAACAGCAAACTTGCCAAAAAGTACCGAGGCAGAAATGTTAGTCTAGCATATGCAGAAAGGTGGTTTAGCTACATATCACGATTCGGAAATCGTTTGGAAGATCTTGTCTATAAAAAAGCCAGCGAAGACTTTGATAAATTTCATGAAGTGACGAAATGGTGCGACCAAATACATCATTACTCTGACAAAATTTTGAGGGGGTATGGTAACACTCCAAAAGAAGCTGAACGCAACGCTCCTAAGAGTGTGAAGAGCTTATATAAGTCTTCAGTAATGCTTAAAGATTCGCTTGAAACAACTGGTATTTATTTTAATCCCAATGCTGCGAAGTATGGTCGAAGGCGTACTACTGATGTATATAGAATGGTCGATAAGATAGTTCGAGTAGTTGAACACTCTGAAGCAAGTGCTTTCAACAAAAAGATTAAACTTAGCGGTAGAGTTGATAAGAATTATGATGTTTATGAGTCTTTCAAAATTATTCCGATGTCATTTTTACAGAACGCAATAAAGTACTCTTCTAGTGACGAGATAAAAGTTCGATTTGAAGAGTTTGGCAACTCACTTTCCATTAATATTATCTCAACTGGTAACTACATAACTGACGAACAACTAGAAAGGCTGTTTGATAGAGGTTATAGAACTCCTTGGGCAAGAAAGACACATCATGATGGAAAAGGACTTGGATTATTCGTTTCAAAAATAGTAGCCGATGCTCATGATTTCGAAATAGGAGCTAAGAGTATGAAGTTAGAGTATGAGTACAATGGTCAGTCTCAAGCTGAAAACCTTTTCTATCTGAAGCTAACGGTCAAGTGAGCGACAACGTATTAAGCATCCAAATCTACAAAAGAGGTCTATATGACCTCTTTTTGGTACTAAGTCTAAACATCGTTTAACTCAGAAATGTCCAAAAGTGAGCTGTGTGATGTCGAGTGTGGGTGTACGATTAAGTCACACTGTATAATCAAATCTGTCAGATCGCGTCTGAGTTTGTACACTTTACTTCAACTGAGTTAGTTCTAAATGTGTATATTTCTTTCCATTAAGTTAAGTCATTTTTTCCCCCGATTCGTTACGGGGCTTTTTTGGTCTATAGATTCCGACGAATCACTTCTCATTACTAACACAGCTACGCTTGTTATGAAAAAGAGTCGAAAAGGTGTAAGTATTCGTTAAGTTCATCGGAAGACATGGGGCTAGATTTACCATCAAAAACTGCTTCGATTAATTTTAAATGAGTTTGAAAAAAGCATTCGTCGGTGCCAATGTGTCTTCGTACTAGATTGCCAAACCACATATCATGCTCAAACCTAAGGGTTTTGTCGTTTAGACGATTTAGACTCTTTAAACAATCGTCTTTGAGTCCTGTTCTCAAGCCTACATCTTCATAGGACATTCTCCTTATCGAATACCAAAGTTCTTCGTAAGTTTTGATTACTTCATATGAGTAACTACCCAGTTGATCCCCCAAATGTTTTGGTTGAATGCGCCGATTCTGATTTATTTCGCCAGAGATGGGCGTATAAATTTCTTCGAGCTCATAAGTCTCCTTCGGAAAGAGCTCATAACCAAAAATGTTTGACATAACCTCGAAAATAGATACCACCACCGTTTCATCAAGGCTTAATAAGGCAGCTTCAACACGAGCACTGATTTGTTCTGCTCTTCTAAATGAAGTTGTGTGAGCAGCGCAGAAGAAAGCAAAGACCTCTTGAGCAGAGTCTTTGCAGATCTCGGGGAAGACGTTGAGATTATCAAAAGGGACTTGAGAAAACATGTCATATGCTTTGACGAAAGATAGGTAGTCAGGCTCAGATAGCGATAATCGTCGTTGAAAAAACCTACTTAGATACTCTTCAGAGTCAAATTGTTCACCATATACTGCTTTGATAGAGCACTCTAACTGGGTAGTATCAGTAGACAACACGAATACCATATTAGGTATATCAAACAGATGTTTCACTACTTCGAGCATTTCAATCGCATATGTCGGTCTGCATCGGTCAAGCTCATCGATGAATACATAAACTTTAGGCTTACTTGATATCTCGCAAGCATCTTTCACTAAGTCACTCAGATTAGACTTGAACGTTTGAACAAACTCTTTGTGTTTTTCATGCGTTGCGAACATCTCTTTTCCGAATTCTCCAAAATCTGGAGCAGGGGCAGAGTTGTCATCAATAGTACCTTTCACCGATACGCCTATCTCTTTCAGTAGAGACTCGTAATCTTTACCGAGATAGTGTTTACCTAGTGCCATAGTTAATACTGGCAAAAAGTTTTTCGCTAGCTTCCATCCAGCACTGAAAATTTGCTTTTCTTTCTCTGCAAAATCTACCATTCCACTACGCTTTTTAAGCTGGGTGAGTATCTCTGCTGTAACAATTGCTAATGGGTCATTTAGGTAGTCAGACTCCCAAGCGTCTATTTTGACCGAAACGTAGCCTTGTTCACCCAGCTTTTTACACCAGTTATCGACAAAAAACGTCTTACCAGTACCCCATGCGCCATTTAGGTTGGCTACATAACCACAAGTACCAGGTCTTGAATTTAGATAATTAGTAAAGGCTTCTGCTTGTTTTTCTCGGACTTCTTTGTACGCGCAATTTGCAAATGCTTGATTTGGAGTAGTGAGGGCGTTCATAAAATGTACTATTTGTCTGTATGCATATGATGCCTATTCTAACTCGGTGAATCTTTAGAGCAAGGTTCTAATGTGTTCAGTATCTAAAAATGTGGAGAGAGGAATGCATCGTAACCAATGTAGTTAATCACTCGATTAATTTGGTTACTTAACCCCAAATAAAACATAGTTGCTTATAAGTTTTTATCTTTGACGATAGAGTATGCGTCGTATCATTAAGCTTACATTTTGTAATGATAAAATCGCCAAAATTGAGCTATAAAGCGATGTCTCAAATAGAACAATGACTTTGTAATATCTATAATTTCCCCTTTTTGATAAGGGGTATATTGTGAGGTATATGTCATATTTGTTTGTCATGTTATTAGTGGGCTGCGCAGCGCCGCAACAACAAACAAAGTTCCAGTCTAATGCGACCGTGCAGTGGGTAAGCGGGTTGAATGAACCAGTTTACATTGCACCGACTAAGAAAACCGTTAGTGCAAAGGTACACGATAAACTATATGTGTTCTCACTTGACGAAAAGACTTCTGGTATGAAATGTGTAGTTTATGAGTATGGTAAAATAGCTGCAATGGAGGTCTGTGGGTCTGAAATTACAATAACGAATTCTGACGGTATTGCTACAGATGTTGGACATTTAATAATGGATGATGACGCTCAACACATTAGTTTCGAGGTAGATGAAGCGATCATTGCTCAAGAAGAAGAGAGAAAGCGTTCGAAAGCTATAGAGCTTGCTGAACAAGAGCAGTTAGAGCAATGGGCTCTCAAACAGACAAAACGTCGTATAGAAGCTGAAACACGTGAAATTGAAACTCGTAGTAATAAAGCTGCTGAATCTATAGATGCCTCGAACGATGCGTTGAGAGATTTGGGAGAAGGTGTCAAAAACCACGGTGTTAGATAGCCCAGTAATCTTGTCTAGCCCCGTACATTTGGGGCTATTCAGGTCTATAGATTCCGACGAATCACTTCTTCATTACTCACGTAGCCATCCTCTGGCGACCAACAAACAATAGAATCACTGTTACGGACATCGAAGTGAAACCATCCGATCCCGACTTCTAAGAAAGTAATATACGGGAATTCGTCTGGGTTTTCTAAAACGTATTTCCGAACTTCGCTTGCTGAATAGTCTCTGAACTTACAGTCAGCAGCTCGACCAAATTTGTGCTGAGATCTGCTTGCTTCGAATTTCGGCACTGAACCATAGAAAGAAACGTCGCGTAAACCGCTTTGATTGAACGAACCGCCCCAAGACCAATTGTTGATAGTACATGGCCCGAAACGTTTTCTGAGTGCGTCTAGCGTGCGTAGAAGACGGTCATCGAGCATATAGATAGCTTGTTCGCCGTGTCGTTGATAAGTCTCGCGAGATACGAGTTCTTTGACTGAAAAATGTTCTGAACTGAATGCCATTAAATACACCTTTAATAGATAAAAGAAGTATTTAAGGGATGAGAGTTTTAAAGGCGAAAGAGCTTAACGAATACCGAAATGAACTACTTAAAAAGCAAGATTACAAATGTGCTTTATGTGGTTTGCCATTATCAGAAGAAGATGCAGTTTGCGACCATGATCATTCGACTGGCCATTGTCGAGGTGCATTGCATTCAATGTGCAATAGAGTAGAGGGAGTCGTTCATGGTTGGCTCAAGGGATTTAAGATTGCAGAAGTGCAGTGGTTGGTACGATTGATTCAGTACTGGCAAGCAGATTATAGCGACAATGCTATATACCCAAGTCACCCAAACGACATGACGAAGAAGTTCAAGCGACTATCTAAGACAGACATGATCGAATTGCTGAACGAAATTTACCCTGAGATGGTACTAGAGCAATACACAAAGTCGCAGCTAGCTAAGCTGTACCGCGACTCTTGGAAATCTATTTGATTATTTTTGACAACGACCGGTGTAAGTAGTTGTCCCTTCAGATATTACAAAGATCATCTCAGCTTCGTTAAATGGGTTTTTCTTAACTGTTATGACCGCTACAGGGAGAGCTTTATTGATATCTGAAATTAATTGATAAACAGTTCCATCGTTTGAACTCTCATAAGTATGATGTTTTAGAGTTTGACCGCGAAATTGATTAGTTGCCAAATCAATCGTAAACATCGTACCGACTGCACCTTTTGAGAAACTAGATGACTTTTCGTGGAGTTCGCTTCTTTCAAACGGTAGACCATTAAAAACATGCTCTTTTTCTACAATGCAAGCTAGAGGACTAGCTTGCAACTGAAATGTCATTAAAGAGCATCCTGCAATTAAAAACATTTTTCTAAGCATGTTTTACTTTGTCGCCTTTTTCATTGCAGCTTGGATACGTTGATCAATATATTCTTCTAGAGCTAGTGATGATGCATCTTCTACTCGTGAATCACGAGCTACTTTTTCACAAACTGCCTCAAACGCAAATCTGCGTCCTTCCGCACCTACTTTAGACTTCATTGCTGCCCATTCGTGCAATGTTGTGACAGGTATACCGCTTTTTTCTGCGACTTCTTTAAGAGTACTTACCCCTACAGATTTGGCGTACTTGCTGGCATTTAACATTAATGTCATCTCCGTAATGTTGATCTAGACATGTTAGCACAAGGGAAAATCCCATTCTATGTATATTCGTGGCAATGCCGAGTCGTTGAATTTTAGAGATTTTTCTGAAAATGGTTTTGAAAAGTGGGTCAAAAATTTTTTTTAAAAGATCGTACGGCAGATCTGAAAATTTGGCGTGCGTTTTTAGAACTTTTTAGGAAAGAGAGTGAAGAGTAGGGTAAACCGTATTTAAGCTAGATATATCAAAGGTTCAGAGCGTTTTTGTTTTTCTTGCTGTACTCTTATCTATATGTTTAAAAATAAGGTTTGACGGTAAAATAGGTAAAAAGTACTTATTTTTTTACTTCTCGATATGACTTCAGCATAGGCACAGCAATGGTTGAAGCTATTTTTAACCATTTTTTCACCGTTTTTTAATTAGCTATCAAGATCACATTAAATTCATATTGCTACGATGATCGTATATTTCCGGTTGCTCATATTCGGTATTGGCTATTAAAGTTCATTACATCGAAGCGAAACACGCTTTCATTAACTAAACAAAGTGAGCACATTATGAAAAACGTAACTATGAAAGAAATTAAAGAATCTGGCGCAACTTTCGGTCAATTTCTAGGCTTTGACATCTACGGTCGGCTAGAAGCGGATGAAGTTGTTCTGACTGCTACAGTGATGCTTGAAGAAAACAGCGACGCTTCAGTACACGTTGCCGAAGTATCTTGCGAGACAATGAAAGAGGCAAAAGAGACGTTAAAAGAAGAACTACGCAACATCGAACACAATGCAAACGACATCAAAACGCTTGCTATTGAAAATGACTTTGTAGGTACATACGACGATTTGATCGAGCTTCTGAGCAACGAAGAAGAAAACACAGATACAAAATTGCGCTTGTGTGAGTCACCAGAACTAACCGAAGAACAAATGGCAATGATCGAAAGACAGACAGCTTTCGACAACGTGACAGAATCAAGAGCGAGAGAACTATTTGAACTAGGCACGCCAATTACGATTCGTGAGTCATACGGTGACTTTGGTCTTGAATACTCGCCGAGAGAATACAACGACTTTGAACAAGTCATCGATCTACTAGATTCACCGACTACTGCGTATTTCATGGTTGAGCCAGAAGCACATCAAAAAGCGAAACAATTAGAGCAACGAAATGCCGATGAGCAAGACTATATTGATAACCCACCAACGCCAGAAGAGTTGAAACAGCTTGATCAAGTCGTCGAAACTCTGAAGCAAGAAAACCAAGCGACAGAAACCTTGCCAGAAGCTATTCAGAGCGCGATTAACGAGATCGAAGCTATGAGTACTACTGAAGCGCGTTTGAACGCTTACAAATCGTTTTACATCGAAACACACCAGAAACTAATCGAAGCAACTACGCCGAAACGTAGATCACGTGTCAGCAATCTTGCCGTAGTAAGTAATGAGATCAAATCAACCGCATCTGCACAACGAGGTGAAGAAGCTCGCCAGCAGATTGAAAAAGATGCAATGAAATACATGGGAATGGCTAACATCACGTTTGATCGTCGTGGCAAGTACAAAGATTGGTATATCTCAGCAACAGACGAACACGGCGAAGAAATGTGCCAGCGTCTAGATGCTTTCAAGAAAACATTACAAAAAGTGATGGAAGTAACAAAGGAATCATAAAGTATACGTTTATCGTAGACAAATCGGTTGATTGGCTTCGGTCATGGAGCCTAATCTTAACTCATCGAAACGAACAACGATTTAAACAACTTGAAAGCGAGAACATTATGAACATCACAGTGAACTCAGTTTACAACACTATCAAAGTTAACATGTCTAACGCTATCGATGTGATCGAATTGACTACAGACTCAGACCACGACGATATCACAAACGAAATCTTGCGAGTTGCTCAAGATAACCAATGGGATACATACGATGTGATCTACTATCACGAAGCTTGGGAAATCGTATCTGGTAACGAATTCAACGCTTACGAAGAAGAAGTTGATCTGTCACGTTGCACTACAGCACTAGAAGCAGTTATGGCAGAAGCTAACGCGACAATGAACAACGTATCACAATCAATGGCGCGTGAAGTCGCTGAAGAGCTTGCAACTGAAATCATGCATCTAATCGAAGCAGCTACAGATCTAGACTACGACGGCAAAATCACTATCTCGAATGGTTCAGTTTACGGTTGGGCTGTTCACGACTCAGAAACAGACGAAGGTGTTTGCATCTACAAAAATCTAGAAGGTGAGAAAGGTCTAACGGCAGTTGAGTACTGCATTGATGGCAGCACCTATGCTTCAGCTTGCTTTCACGCTTAATAATTCCATGATTCTAGAAAAAAGGTAATATGATGAGATACGAAATCAACGTCGCCAAAGCATCAGGTAAAGACTGGAAAGGTGAGAAGCCTTTGTACCGTCATTACTTCAGAATCGAAGTGCCTTATGAGAACAGGGAAGAAGTGTACAGGCAGATGCAAGAACACTATCCGTTGCCAGAGTACAGATTGACACTCTCAGAAGTGCGTACAGTCAGCACTACAATCTGGCAAGATTAATCAAAACCAACAACACACATGACCGCCTTATGGCGGTTTTGTCGTTTCTGCGATACTTACAGCGATAAATACTCATATTACTAACAAAGAGATAGCAATATGAGATTTAACACACTAGAAGAGCTTGATAGCTTCATTCTCCGCTTGAAAGCATCATACATGAACAAACACGGGCTAGACTTCGAAAACCCGTCTACAGAGCGTTTGAGAGACAAATTAATCGATATCGGATTGCAGCTTATCGCGGCAGAGTTTGAGCAGTCGATTGATCCCACAAATATCGATACCTATCTGTTTACCATCGAATCCCACCGAGCGCAGCGAGGCACAGACGTATGATCGAAGTGCTGAAGCTACACATCCCAGATACACATTCCCTGACTGCATTCTGTGAGCACTTGAGAGCGTTGTCAGTGCGTCACAACGTCGTAGGTAATGCAGTTGTATATGAGTACGACACGAAACGGGCAGAGAGCATCTACAGCGACGGAGAAGAGTGGCTGCTATATCAACCGGACGTTGTACTTGAGCACGTGACAGACTATGAAAGGGAACAGCTATGGCAAGATTAGAAAAGAAGCAACCATGTTGTGCACCTGGCTGTAGTAAGTACAGAGTTGCCAATGGCTACTGTGATGACCACCAGCACCTGCATACCGAAAGAGTAGCTAACAGTTTTGCAGTTAACGCGAAGAGAGTACGCGATAAGTTCGGTTACAATCCCTACAGCACTGCACGCTGGCGAGCACTCAGGGAGCACGTGAGGCAACGTGATAAGAGTCTATGCCAAGCATGTCTCGAACAAGGTAGAGTTGTAGCTGGCAACGAGTTCGACCACATCATTGCGGTGATCAACATGACCGAACCTAATGAGCAGTTCTGGGACGCTGATAACATCAGATGTCTGTGCAGCGCGTGTCATGCAATAGTAAGTGTTCACCAAGCCCCTATTGACAGAAAAAGTGTGACACTCAGCACTTGATCCATTCTTGGCTATTGAGTGAT